>CAYWBV010000457.1:0-3004 GCA_964455785.1 uncultured Maribellus sp. | reverse complement strand
CCAAAGAACAAAATGTGGATGCCATTATTGCCGGCAACGATGCCATTGCGATGGGCGTTGTCCGTGCGCTGCGCGAAGCAGGGAAAGAGGAACAGGTGCTGGTTGCCGGAATGGATGCCGACCTGAAAAACCTTCAGGAGATTGTAGCCGGGCACCAAACCTGCACGGTTTACAAACCTTACGATAAACTGGCCGCTACGGCTGCTGAACTTGCCGTAAAACTTGCCCGCGGCGAAGAGTTTGAAAATACGTTTCAAACGGTAAGCAACGGCGAAAAACTGGTTCCTGCCGTTTTCCACAATGCGATGATTGTGAACCGGCAAAACCTGAAACTTACTGTAATTTCAGAAGGGTATCAAACCGAAGAGGCTGTGTACAATTAAAACTTTATTACCATGGGGTGAAAAGGGATTGCTGTTTTTTGCAATCCCTTTCTGTCAATTGAACACATGAGGCCCCACGCAACGCCCTAAAACAGATGTGCCTCTTTGTTTTAAATGCTGGTTTTATGCGTTTTGCTTGGTTAACAAATCATTTGTTGAACTTTTTATCTCGGATATTTCTGTTATTTTTTGGATTTAATTCTTAGGTTTGCAGCCTTTTAAGGAAACATTTTTCGTTTAACACCATTTTTTGTTATGATTACAGTTGCAGATTTAAAAATTCAGTTTGGAAAAAGGATATTGTTTCAGGATGTAAATATGAAGTTTACGGCCGGAAATTGTTACGGCGTGATTGGCGCCAACGGTGCAGGAAAATCAACATTACTAAAAGCAATTTCGGGCGAAATCGATGCAACTTCGGGAAGTATTTCGCTCGGACCCGGCGAAAGGCTGTCGGTGTTAAGCCAGAACCACTTTGCTTTTGACGAATTTACGGTGCTCGATACGGTAATGAAAGGATATACGGAAATGTGGGATATCAGGCAGGAAAAAGATACACTGTACAACAAACCCGATTTTTCTGACGAAGACGGGATGAAAGCTGCCGAACTGGAAGAGAAATTCGGGCACATGGGCGGCTGGACCGCCGAGAGCGACGCTGCCACTCTGTTAAGCAGTCTCGGGATTAAAGAAGAATTTCATTACACTCTGATGAAAGATATGGACGGGAAACAAAAAGTTCGCGTGCTGCTGGCACAGGCGCTTTTTGGTAAACCCGACAACCTGCTGCTCGACGAGCCGACCAACGACCTCGACCTTGAAACCGTACAGTGGCTCGAAAACTATTTGTCGAATTTCGAAAACACCGTTTTGGTTGTTTCGCACGACCGCCACTTCCTCGATTCCATTAGCACCCACACTGTGGATATCGATTTCGGTAAAATTAAAATGTTTGCCGGGAATTACAGTTTCTGGTACCAGAGCAGTCAGCTTGCGTTAAAACAACAAAAACTTCAGAATAAAAAAGCGGAGGAAAAGCGGAAAGAGCTGCAGGAGTTTATCTCCCGTTTCAGCGCCAATGTGGCCAAATCGAAACAAACCACCAGCCGAAAAAAAATGCTTGAAAAGCTGAATATCGAGGATATTGAACCTTCAACAAGAAAATATCCCGGAATTATTTTCAAACCCGAACGGGAAGCCGGTGATAAAATTCTCGAAGTAAATGGTTTGAGTGCAAGTATCGACGGGAAAGCACTTTTCAGGGATGTGGAGTTTAAGGCCAACAAGGAAGAGAAAATTGTTTTTCTTTCGAAAGATACCCGGGCAATGACCACCCTTTTCGAAATTTTGAATGGGCACCGGCAACCGGATACCGGGTCTTTCCAGTGGGGGCAAACCATTACCACCGCGTATTTGCCGTTAGATAATTCGGAGTTTTTTAACAGTAAACTGACTCTTTTCGACTGGTTGTGCCAATATACAACCGACACAACTGAGTTTTTTGTTCGCGGGCACCTCGGGAAAATGCTTTTTGCCGGCGAAGAAATTTATAAAAAGGTGAACGTGCTCTCCGGCGGTGAAAAAATGCGCTGTATGATTGCCCGGATGATGCTTGCCAACGCCAATGCCCTCATTTTAGACACACCCACCAATCACCTCGATTTGGAATCGATTCAGGCGTTCAACAACAACCTGATTAAATTTCCGGGGAATATTTTTATGTCGTCGCACGACCACGAGTTTATCCAAACTGTGTGTAACCGTATTATCGAGCTGACTCCGAACGGGATTATCGACAAACTGATGGATTACGACGATTATATTTCCGACGACCGGATTCACGAGTTAAGGGAAAAAATGTATGCCGAAAAATAATGATCGGCGGCTTTCAAGGTAGTTGCGGGCAGGAGCTTTGTTCTTCGTCCAGCCGGGGTCGGTAAAAACCGGGCCGGCCACCTTGTGTTTATTCGCGGTTGCTGTAAAACCGTTCCAGTATCGAACCGTCGTTGGCTTCTTTCGAAAGCGATTCAATGGTGTTTTTCGGTACGTCGTACACATCCAGTACAATCAGCCCGTCGAGGCAGTTGTTGAACTTCGGGTCAACATTAAACCCTACGATTTTGGAGTTCAGTTTGATGTATTTTTTTAACAGCACCGGTAACCCCGAATTTAGTTCATCCAAATCGCCGATGGTTTTATCCAGCCGATCGATATTTCGTTCCATATTTTCCATCAGAATATTGATGTCGGGGTTTACACTTTTGAACCGGTAACTGTTTCGTGGTTTAATATGTTGCGCCATTTTCCAGTTGAGGTGGTTGGCCATGATAAAGCGGATAATCAGGTCTTTCGATATTTTCGAGTAATTGTTGCTGATGCTCACCGGGCCGATTAAATAGCGGTAGTCGGGGTTTTTTAAAAGGAAATACAAAATACCTTTCCACAGCAAAAAAAGCGGCATCGGTTTTCGCTGATACTCTTTAATAACAAACGAACGGCCCAGTTCGAGGCTTTCGTTCAGCACGGGTTTAAACTCGTCATCGATGCGAAACAGGGTGTGCACGTAGAACCCGCGTTTGCCATACTGCGCCAGTATCTCTTTCCCCAGGCCGATACGGTAA
>CAYWBV010000456.1:1305-3008 GCA_964455785.1 uncultured Maribellus sp. | reverse complement strand
TAATCCAGGAAACTTTTTCCCATTCTCCGCAACACCAGTTCTTTTAAGGTTTCGTTCGGATTTTCTCCTTTTTTTCGGAACGGCTCGCCCAGCAAACGCAGTTTGTCGGCAAAGGTAAAAAGCGGCGTTGTAATCCCGCCCCTCAATCCTGACGGCAGCGGTTCCCATTTCCCGGCTTTCCAAATCCATCGGGCTTTGGCCGCTTCGTTGGCAATTTCCAGTTCACAGTCGCTGCCGAGATCCTCAAAAAGTTCAACGGCTTCAGGATTCGACAAAACACCGGTATTCGGTCCCGATTCAAAAGTAAATCCGTTTTCGTGATTGGTTTTAATGACCCCGCCCACACGGTCCGATTTCTCAAAAATATGTACATCAATACCCGCTTTTTTCAGGTAAAATGCTGTGGTCATTCCGGTTAACCCGCCGCCTGCAACTGCAATTTTCAGGTTTTTATAGTTGTCCATTTTTACAATGATTTTGAAAATTTCTGGATGGCATTTTTCAGGTTGGGGTCGAAGCTGGCGGCAATGTTGCGCACAAAAAATTTCCCCAGGTCAGTTACTTCCACTGCGTCAGGAGTGCACGCGATCAGTCCGTCGGAAATAAAACCAGCAAGTACAGCTTCCTCATACAAAACGGTATTTTTGATTTCCTTTTCGGTAACATCGAATTTACCGGCTGTTTCGCTCCACGAAACAAAATGGTTACACATGATTTCGTTGACGACGTGTTTGATGATTTTTTCGGTTTTATTTAACGAATAACCCTTTTCGATGTAAAAATTCCCTTTGCCGATTTGCTCCACATACCGATTGGTGTCTTTGGCATTTTGGGCGTAGGCGCTTTCCATCTGGCTAATCCCGGTAGCTCCGAAAGCATACACCTGGCCGGTTGTTTCGCGGGTGCAGTATCCCTGGAAATTGCGGTGGAGCGTCCGGTTTTTTACAGCCAGGCTCAGCTCATCGGTTTCTTTGGCATAGTGGTCCAACCCGATGGCGCGATATCCGTTTTGCGTAAGAATTTGGTATGCCGCTTCAAACATGGCCAGCTTTTCGGTGGCTTGCGGAAGCCCGCGGACTTCCAGAATTTTCTGCGCCTTTTTTATCCACGGGACATGGGCGTAGGAAAAGGTAACCAGCCGGTCGGGCGAAATGGCCACCGCCCTTTCCATGGTTTCCGAGAACGATGTTACGTCCTGAAACGGCAAACCATAAATAAAGTCGAGGTTGATACCAACGTTTTTGTAGCTTCTGAACAGGTTCACCAAATCTTCCACCGGGATTACCGAAGCATCGCGGTTGACGTTGTCGAGTACCTTTTGGTTAAAATCCTGGATACCGAGGCTGAATCGGTTAAAACCGCATTTTATCAGGGTTTCGATATACGTTGGGTCGAGCATGGCCGGGTGGCATTCCATAGCAATTTCAGGATTCTCAATAAAGGAGAAGTTTTGGTGGACGACATCCATAATTTCCTCTACCATACCTGCCGGCAACGAATTGGGCGTTCCTCCGCCCCAGTGTACCTGCGATACTTTTCGTTTCGGATCGAGGTATTTTTTTACCATCCCGATTTCCTTTTTTACGGCATCCACATATACCCGCATCTTATTTTTGTCGCGGGTTAAATGCGTGTTACAACCACAGTAATGGCAAATTTTCGGGCAAAAGGGAATATGAATATAGATGGAAATATTCTCCGGC
>CAYWBV010000456.1:0-1205 GCA_964455785.1 uncultured Maribellus sp. | reverse complement strand
AGAAACGGGATTAAAGCCAGCAACAAAACGGCCATCCCGATTTCAATGGCAAACAATCCGCGGTAACTAATGGCATCGGCAATTTTTCCGCTCGAAACCGCAATGATCAGGCTGCTTAAATGGGTAATCACAATCTGAATGGTAAAGTCGGTGCCTTCTCTTCCCGGCCGTACGATTTTCATACCAAGGGTATAGACAAATACCGACGCCATGGCGTACGCGCTCCACAATAAACAAACCCCGATGTAAATGAGATAAATCGGGTGGCTGGTGTAAGTAAGTGCAAAAAAATACAACGCTGCCGCAAGAATAAATACGGGGAAAATCCATATCGATTTCACCACACCCAATTTGCGGATGATAAAACCGGCCGGGAGGGTCATCAATGTCCCGCAGGCAGTGCCGAAAATCATGATGATAGTCCCTATTTCCTTGATGTTATACCCCAAATCAACAAGGTATGGTTTTATCATGGTAAGAATTCCTATTAGTCCCGAATAAAAAAGGAACAGCAAAATCAGGTGCCAACCCATTCCTTTCTGTTTGAAAAAATAGATAAACTCCACCGGCGAGATGTTTTTTCTGGATTTTCCCAGCTCGCGCGAACTGTGGTTTTTGAACAGGACCACAGGAATAAGCGCGATGAGCACAAAAATACCAAGGCAACAAAGTAAAGGTTGCCATCCCCAGTAATGGTAAATGATGAGCAAAAAGCCGCCACCCACCATCGAACCGATAAAACTTCCGGCTGATTGCATACTGTTGCCAATACTTCTTTCCTTGTCTTTGAGCACCAGAATGGCAAAGGCGTCGGTGGCGATGTCCTGCGTGGCCGAAGCGGTAAACGCAATGATCATTAAAACAATGATGGTGGTGAAATCGGTCTGCAGGTTAAAAAAACCGATCCCGATAATAACCACGGCATAAAAAAGTTCGGAACTTAAAATCCACCTTCTGTATTGTTTCGACGAGTGGCTGGTACCGTCAACCAGCGGCGCCCACAGAAATTTGAAAATCCACGGCAGTTTAATCAGTTGCAGATAGCCGATGGATTCGAGCGAGTAGTTCTCCATTCGCATAATCACCGGGATTACGGTGGAGAAAAAACTCATGGGTATCGACTGGGCCAGGTAAAGGCTCAGCAGCGTAAAATATTTATTGATTTCCTTCTTGTCCATTTAAAACTGTTAAAAGGTAACTTTCAG
>CAYWBV010000455.1:0-3031 GCA_964455785.1 uncultured Maribellus sp. | reverse complement strand
TTTCATCATCATTCTGTGTAACAACCCAACTTCAATTATTTTATCAATAAAAATGCTTTTTTTGCAAATTCATGCATGTCAGCTTGTTACGAAATAGTAAAATTAAATTGCTGTCAATTTTTTTTTACACAAAGGGTATGATTTTTAGTCAGATTGTGAATCGGTTGGTACTGAAAATGCTAATATCGCTGATGCAAAGCCAAACAGGAAAAACACACTATAAATTAAAACATTTAACCCAGGTGGTTAGTCTCAGGATCCATTTCACAATGAGTTGAAAAAACTATTTACCTTTACCCACTATATACAGATTGTCCGTGTTATTGACAAATTTTAATTAGAAGATACAGAGTTATGATTTAAAGTAGTCCCAAGCGGACAAGTATCGAACTTTCTGCTTGAAGATTATGAGGCTGTGTGGAAGTATGTGAATGCTGAGGAGCAGAAGAAAAAACTCAAATTGTAAAAGGTTATCCTGGTTTTTTAGCAATTACAGAACTATATTAATCTCTTCGGGTCAATTCCCCGCAGCAGGCGGCGAATTAAAAATTTATTCCTTGCCGTCTTTATGCCGGAAAAATAATGCCCTGCTTTTCCGAGGCAGGAGAAACAGAGTTAAAGGGCGTAACTGGTAAGATTTCGAATGGCATGTGCTAAATAATACCAGACTGAATATTGAACTTTTTCATCAGCGGGTCATCCAATCCGGTTCGGAACCTTCCGGCGAACAAACATTTGAACATTTGCCCCAACTGCTAAAGGACAAAATCCTAAATACAAACATTGAAATGGTAAAAACGATGCAACCCGCTTAACAAAAATCGGGATGAATAGTAAATCTGGTCAGGCGGTTATTCTCTGCAATTGGTTGATGTGAAGGGTCTGTCATCCGGAAATGCAGGTATTTTGGGTAAAGATTGAAAAGCAGCGCGGATCTATTTATTGGTTTATATGCTTCGGTTTTGGCACCCCATTTCTTATCCTGAGTATGTAAATAATAATTGCAATTATTTCATTTTAGCAATTACCTTTAGAAAATTTAAATACCAATAGTAAATGCAGGTAATAGTAAACAGAAAGAATATAAAATTTAATCCGGATGCCTCCAGGGTAATCGCCCGTTTCCTTTATACCGGCGACGAAAGGGCGGTCAATACCATTCTTTCGGTATTAAATATGTCGAAAAATGAAGCATTGCTGGCATTGAATCCTGTCCTGAGGGATTACTCCATGCGCCACAGAAATATTTCAAAAATTTTTGAAAAACATTTTAATAAAATTGCCCATTTATTTAAACTGTTAAATATTGATCCTGAAATACTTGATATTTCTCAAAAGATCCTCATCGGTTCCTATTTTACCATGGAGTATTCGATAGAATCGGCCGCATTTTTTAATCCTTCGATTGTTGAACACCCTGATCAGTCGGAGATCGGCACCGACGAAAAAAGAGTAATTCTCAGTTTCAGAGCTACCGGAGAAGGCCATATTTCATCTATCGTTTTTCGAACCGGCGTGCTGGATAAAAACAATAATCTTTCCGTTGAACCGATAGGGAAAATGCTTGAGGAGGCAGAACATATCCGCCGGTTTGTTTACGACAAAAAATCGTTTAAGAACAAACTGGACGAAATGAAGGATATTCATGCCATTATTCCATCCGGTTTAATCCTTGACCAGCTAAACGATACATTTACCTATGGCGAGCTTCGCGATTGTATCAAAGAGGCGCGAAAAACATTTCATCTTGCGGCAGAAAAAGAGTCCCTCTTTAACCAGATTATGTGGCTGGCTTTATCGCATTACGAGCTTGATTTTTCGCTTGACACCAACATTTCGGAGCGGGTAATATTCCCGGTTTCGATAAACGAAAAAAACGGGATTGAAGATGCCCGCTTTGTAAAATTTACTGAAGATAACGGTGTAACGATGTATTATGCCACTTACACGGCCTACGACGGCAGCACCATATTACCCAAGATGCTTAACACCAGTAATTTTTATCATTTTAGTGTGTTGCCGCTTCATGGCGAAATTGCCCGGAACAAAGGTATGGCACTGTTTCCCCGAAAAGTGAACGGTAAATATGCAATGCTTTGCCGTTTGGACGGGTTTAATAATTACATTTCATTTTCTGCCAATATTAATATCTGGCGCGAAGCCTCATTGTTACAACAGCCTAAATTTCCATGGGAATTTATCCAGATTGGAAACTGCGGGTCGCCTATAGAAACACCAGAAGGCTGGTTAGTGATAACTCATGGAGTTGGCCCCGTGCGCGAATATACTTTGGGAGCATCATTGTTCGATCTCCAAAATCCGGAAAAAGAAATTGGACGCTTGAAATCTCCGTTGCTGGTTCCCAATTCAAAAGAACGTGAGGGATATGTTCCCAATGTGGTATATTCCTGTGGATCGATGATTCATAATAACGAATTGATTATACCCTATGCCATGTCTGATTACGCATCAACGTATGCTACCGTTAATTTGCGTGAACTTTTAAATGAGTTGAAAAAATCGAAATTGGAACTGTAATATCAAAACCATTATTTTCAAGCTACTTCAAGTCACATTTATTTTTCGCAATCGCACCTGAATAAAATGTATCTCCCAAAAAAATCCTGAAATGTGTGAAAGATGTAATTCTTATTCAGAATTGTGTAATACTTTCCTGAATGAATGGTCAGACCTTTGATCTCTGGAAATTTGTTCACAACAATAAACAGTTAAAAATGAAAAAGACTTTAGGAATTGTACTTGTCGTAATTGGAATAATCATGATTGTTTACACCGGTTTTAATTTTGTAACAAAAGAAAAGGTAGTTGATTTGGGCCCGATTGAAATAAACAAGGAAAAGAATAATACGGTACAATGGCCACCTGTTGTCGGAATTATCCTGATCGTAGGCGGAATAGTTGTAATTGTTTTTGACAAAAAGAAGGTACGCTTGTAAGAATTGCCTGAGGCAAATTAAATTGCCAAATGTGTGAATTATGTAATTTATACCAAAGATTGTGTAACGAGCTT
>CAYWBV010000454.1:0-3052 GCA_964455785.1 uncultured Maribellus sp. | reverse complement strand
GGATTAAAGCGCAGGATGGCAAACCCATGGGACAGGACTGGCAAACCTGGAGCGCATCAATGTACCTCTATGCCGCAAAATGTGTGGAAATAAAAAGTACTCCTTTTTTCGAAAAGATGAGAAAACAATAACACCGTTTTTACGCTCGCGACTCCTGTAAATCCTCAATTCCCTAACTTTAGTGCAACTTCCACTCAAAATTGTAACGGTCAGTAAAATGTGTGAATGATGTAACCATTTACAAAAATTCTGTAATGATTCCGGCAATCAGTTGAACTACATTTATAGAATTGAAAGACAGATAATCAACCTATTTTCAAATAAATGTAGTGAAAGAAATAACTGAAATAAAAAAACCTGTTTACAGTAGTTTGCCTGAAGACCAAAAAGAGGTCGGTAAACTTTCAGAACTTGCACTCGACCTTCGATGGTCGTGGGATCACTCGGCTGATGAAGTATGGCGTCAACTTGATCCAATTCTTTGGGAAAGTACGCATAACCCGTGGGTAGTTTTACAAACCGTTTCCCGCGATCGTTTCCAGTCGGTAATTAATGATCCCTCATTTCGTGAAAAGATTGATTTTCTTTTGAAATCGATGGAAGAAACAAACGCAGCGCCGGCGTGGTTTCAAAAACAACATCCAAATTCTTCGCTCACCTGCGTGGCTTATTTTTGTATGGAATTCATGTTGAATGAGGCGCTTCCTATTTATTCGGGTGGATTGGGAAATGTAGCCGGAGATCAACTTAAAACCGCGAGCGATTTGGGCGTTCCGGTAGTGGGGATTGGGCTGTTATATCAGCAAGGATATTTTCGCCAGGAAATTGATATCAATGGCGTGCAACATGCCCTTTATCCGTATAACGACCCTGGACAATTGCCCGTAAAACCGTTGCGACAGCCCAACGGAGAGTGGTTACGTTTAAAGATTGAACTGCCCGGATATCCTTTGTGGCTGCGTGTTTGGCAGGTTAACGTTGGCCGGGTAAAACTTTACCTGCTCGACAGCAACGATGCGGCAAATTTTCCGGTTCACCGCGGAATAACAGGTGAATTATACGGCGGTGATTCCGAACTTCGGTTTAAACAGGAATTGATTCTTGGAATTGGAGGTTGGCGTTTACTGGAAGCGCTCGGAATTCATCCCGAAGTTTGTCACCTTAACGAAGGACATGCGGCTTTTGCAATTCTTGAACGTGCATATAGTTTTATGAAAAAAACCGGGCAACCTTTTGAAGTAGCGCTGGCAGTTACAAAAGCTGGAAATCTGTTTACAACACACACAGCAGTAAAAGCCGGATTCGATCTTTTCGAATCGTCGCTCATCGAACAATACCTCGGCGAATATGCTGAAACAAATCTTGGTATAACGCGACAGCAATTGTTGGCGTTAGGCCGTAAAAATCCTGACGATGATTCTGAAACATTTAACATGGCATACCTGGCCATTCGGGGAAGCGGGGCGGTAAATGGTGTAAGCAAACTCCACGGCGAAGTCAGCCGTACTATTTTTGAACCCCTGTTTCCGGATTGGCCAACACCTGAAGTTCCTGTTGGATATATCACCAATGGGGTACACATGCCAACCTGGGATTCAAAAGAAGCCGACGAAATCTGGTCGGAAGCCTGTGGTAAAAATCGGTGGCTGGGCATGAATAAAACCCTTGAAAAGGATATCCGCAAGGTTTCCGACGAACGCCTTTGGGAGATGCGCACCAACGCCAACAAAACGCTCATTGAATTTGCACGTCAGCATTTTGCAAGACAATTGCTTGGCTCCGGATTTTCCTCCTATACCATTGAACAGGCAAAACATCTTTTCGATCCCAACATTTTAACGCTGGGTTTTGCCCGACGATTTGCGACTTACAAACGGCCTAATTTATTGCTGCATAACCCGGAACGTTTGCTCCGGTTGTTAACAAATCCAAAGTTTCCTGTTCAACTTATAATTTCAGGGAAAGCTCACCCTGCCGATCAGGGTGGTATGGATTTGATTAAGCAATGGATGGAATTTATCCGCCGGAATGCTTTACATCCTCCCGTAATTTTCCTCAGCGATTACGATATGCATATATCCGAAAATCTTGTGCAGGGTGTTGATGTTTGGATAAATACACCGCGCCGTCCGTGGGAAGCCAGCGGAACCAGTGGTATGAAAGTACTTGTAAATGGCGGTATTAATCTTTCTGAACTCGATGGATGGTGGGCCGAAGCTTACACACCCGAAGTAGGCTGGGCGCTGGGTGATGGCAACGAACATGGCGATGACCCTGGATGGGATGCGATTGAAGCAGAACAACTGTATAAAATACTTGAAAATGAAGTGGTTCCTGAATTTTATTCCCGGAATGAACATGGAATTCCTGTTGCCTGGATATCGAGAATGCGTGAAAGTATGGCACAATTAACACCGCGGTTTTCAGCCGACAGAACGGTCAGGGAGTATACTGAACAGCATTATCTGCCTGCTGCTAAAGCATATCTTGAGCGTGCAGCCAACAATGGTTTACGAGGTAAAGGAATTACCGAACAATTGCAAATACTTCAGAATAAATGGCATTTGATACAATTTGGGGAAGTTAAAGTGACAATGACGAAAAAGCAGTATTCGGTGGATGTTCAGCTCGATTTCAGTGACATTAACCCGGATATTTTGCAAGTTGAACTGTTTGCAGATGGCTTGAATGGACAAAGTCCGGTTATTATAAAGATGGAACGGCTTAAAAAAACGGAAAGTCTGGCCATTGGTCATCATTACCAGGCTGTTGTAAATTCTGCACGTCCTGCATCAGATTTTACGCCGAGAGTAATACCAAACCTCCCTGGCGTTTCGGTTCCTTTGGAATCGGCTTTTATACTTTGGCAACATTAATTTTTAAATAAAAAAAGGAAAACAGCTATGTTAATGAAAGCAAAAACCCTGAAAGGGTACAAATTAGACAGTAAAGATGGAGAAGTCGGTAAAGTGAAAGAATTCTACTTCGACGACAAACACTGGACTATTCGCTATCTGGTTGCCGATACAGGCAACTGGCTTACCGGCAACCA
>CAYWBV010000453.1:0-3054 GCA_964455785.1 uncultured Maribellus sp. | reverse complement strand
TTCAAAACGTTTGCAAATCAAAATGTTTTCTCTATTTTTGCGGCCAGATAATTTTAAGCTGTTGTTATTTATCGCAATGCTGCGGCTTAAACATGGTATAACAAAATAAAGTTCTTTAAAATGTATTTAACATCAGAGAAAAAACAAGAGATTTTTGCCCAGCACGGCAAAAGTGAAAAAGACACCGGCAGCGCCGAAGGTCAGGTTGCATTGTTCACATTCAGGATTAACCACCTCACCGAACACCTGAAAGAAAACAAAAACGACCACAGCACCCGCCGCGCCTTGATTAAACTGGTAGGAAAACGGCGCAGCCTGCTCGACTACCTGAAACGCGTGGATATTGAACGCTACCGGACAGTCCTCGGAGAATTGAACTTACGTAAGTAAAATAATTGAAAGGCAATCGTTGTATTGCCTTTCCTTTTTTGTAAATTGCAAAGCCTCACCACCCATTGTAATTATTTAAAGTTTTATTTTTTATTCAAAAATTATGGTAAACGCAACAATTAAAACAATCGAATTAGCCGATGGCCGGACCATTACCATTGAAACCGGTAAGCTGGCCAAACAGGCCGACGGGTCGGTTGTAGTACGAATGGGTGAAACCATGTTGCTGGCAACAGTTGTGTCGGCAAAAGAAGCCAAGGAAGATGTTGATTTTATGCCGGTATCGGTTGATTACCGGGAGAAATTTTCTGCTGCGGGACGGTTCCCCGGCGGATTTTTAAAACGCGAAGGAAGGCCTTCGGACGACGAAATACTCATCGCCCGTTTGGTTGACCGCGCCCTGCGCCCGCTGTTTCCGGAAGATTATCATGCCGAAACCGCGGTGATGATTACCCTGATCTCGGCCAACAAGGAAGAAATGCCCGATGCGTTGGCAGGACTTGCAGCTTCGGCTGCCATTGCCGTTTCCGACGTACCTTTTACCACCCCGATTTCGGAAGTAAGGGTAGCCCGGATTAACGGCGAATTTGTGATTAACCCGAATTACACGCAACTGAAGGAGGCCGACTTAGACATTATGGTGGGCGCTTCGTACGACAACATCATGATGGTGGAAGGCGAAATGAACGAAGTGACCGAGGATGTGATG
The DNA here is from genome assembly GCA_964455785.1 of uncultured Maribellus sp. Lineage (GTDB taxonomy): Bacteria > Bacteroidota > Bacteroidia > Bacteroidales > Prolixibacteraceae > Draconibacterium. The sequence goes on along the minus strand of CAYWBV010000453.1, from coordinate 1,955 downwards.
CTCGAAGCCATCCGGTTTGCACACGACGAAATTAAAAAACATTGTAAGGTACAGGAAGAACTGGCCGCCGAATTAGGCGTTGTAAAACGCACCTACTGTCACGAAAACAACGACGAGGCGCTTCGCGAAAAGGTAAAAACCGAACTGTATCAGAAATGCTACGATATTGCCAAACAGCAAATTAAAAACAAACAGGAACGAATGGGGGCTTTTGAAACCGTTCGCGATGAATTTATCGAAGCCTACAAGGCAGCCAATGCCGAAAACGCAGAAATCGACCTGGCAGCGCATGAAAACTTAATCAAACGTTATTTTCATGATGTTGAAAAAGAATCGATGCGCCGTATGATCCTCGATGAAGGTATCCGCCTCGACGGAAGGGCCACCCACCAAATCAGGCCCATCTGGGGCGAAGTAAATTATTTGCCCGGCGCACACGGTTCATCCATTTTCACCCGCGGCGAAACCCAGGCGCTCACCTCGGTTACGCTGGGAACCAAAATGGACATCAAAATTATCGACAGCGTTACGGTTCAGGGAAAAGAAAAATTCCTGCTTCATTATAACTTCCCGCCGTTTTGTGTCGGCGAACCCAAAACCCCGCGTGGGGTGGGCCGCCGCGAGATTGGCCACGGGAACCTCGCCCTTCGTGCCCTGAAAAAAATGATCCCCGACGAACTTCCGTATGTAGTCAGGATTGTTACCGACATCCTCGAATCCAACGGTTCTTCGTCGATGGCAACGGTTTGCTCCGGAACCATGGCGCTTATGGATGCAGGTGTTAAAATGAAAAAACCGGTCTCCGGAATTGCCATGGGTTTAATTACCGACAAGGGCTCGAATAAATTCGCTGTGCTTTCCGATATTCTGGGCGATGAAGACCACCTCGGCGATATGGACTTTAAAGTTACCGGTACCGCAAACGGTATTACCGCTACCCAAATGGACATCAAAGTTGACGGGCTGCCCTACGAGGTGTTGGCACAAGCGCTCCAGCAGGCCAAAGACGGAAGGTTACATATCCTGGAAAAGATACTTGAAGTGATTCCTGAGCCCCGCGCTGATTTCAAACCCAATGTCCCACGGATAGAAACCATTCAGATTCCGAAGGATATGATTGGCGCTGTTATTGGCCCCGGTGGTAAAATTATACAAGCCATCCAGGAAGAGACACAAACTGTTATTGTTATTGAAGAAAACGATAAAGTCGGGTTGGTTGAAATCTCGGGCGCAGGTCTCGAACCTATCGAAGCAGCCAAAGCAAGGATTAAGGCTATTGTGGCTCTGCCCGAAGTAGGAGAAGTTTATACCGGGAAAGTAAAATCAGTGGTTTCGTTTGGCGCTTTCGTCGAAATCCTTCCGGGGAAAGAGGCTCTTCTTCACGTTTCGGAAATGGATTGGAACCGCGTTGAAAAAGCCGAAGATTTTACCAAAGAAGGCGATATTATGGAAGTAAAATTGATTGGTGTTGATGAGAAAACCGGTAAACTGAAACTTTCCAGAAAAGCGTTAATACCAAAACCCGAAGGTTATGTTGAACGTCCTCCAAGAGAAGATCGCGGACCAAGAAGAGACGACAGAGGTGGCGATCGGGGCGGAGACCGCCGTGATAATTTCAGGCGTGACGACCGCAGAGATAATAATCGCAGAGACGACCGCAGGGACAACAATTTTAACCGGCCCCGACGTAACAACGATTAGATTTGTATTAACTGTTATAAACCAGAAAGAAAAGGCTGGCTCAATTCAATGAGTCAGCCTTTTTTGTACCCCGAAATATTTTCCCCAGGTAATTTATTCCCCATCCTACGGTAACAAAGGTATTTTTTTGCGACTGGAGAGATTAACTACTCCAAAACCTCATAAAGATTTTGTCCTAAAATAAAGCCATTGTCCCCAATAGAGATAATATGTCCTGATTTGAATTCAGTAAATTTGTGGCACAGAATATTAAT
>CAYWBV010000452.1:0-3058 GCA_964455785.1 uncultured Maribellus sp. | reverse complement strand
TAATATCACGAAGTTATTATACATTTTTTTCATTTTACTATGGGTTATTCCCGGGTTTTGCAGCCACCGGATGGTTGCGGTTTTTGCTGTTGTGTTGGTTCGTTGAACGTTGTAACATAAGCGGTTTTGTTTTTGGTTTTTAGTGGTTTAAAAGTAATAAGGTTTTTGGAGAAAACAAAGGAAAAGATGCGAGTCATTAGCCGCGAGCTAAGAGCTAAGCGCAAGGGGCAGGGAGCGGTGAACGGTCGCAGTCGCAGTCTCAGTTCTTGATACCTGATACCTGATACCTGATACTTACTACTTGACACTATTTTTATACAAGCTTCAGTGGTTGTTTGTGTTGTTTTACCGGTAATGAGTTAAGGTTTCGATTTCCAGATTTTGTCGGAAAAAGGCAAGTATTCAGGAAGTGCTGCCGAACCATACCAGGTAAATATTTCGTAGTCGAGCAGCCGGTTTTTTATGGCGAGGTCGGCTTGCAGCAACTCTTTCGCTTCTTCTGTTGATTTGATGTTGTTCAAAATGAATATACCCCTGTAATTGTTTTCGTTTTTGCCCAAAGGTCCAGCCACGATTAATTTACCTTCTTCCACCATACGGTTTATATTGTCCATATGCCGCCTGAAACTTTCGTTTACCAGTTCGCTGTCGGTGGTTGTGTTTGTTCCGGTTTTCAGAATCACCAAAAAATAACTTTTCATACCGTAGTCGTCTCCGCCCAATCTGTCGGCCAACGATTTGTCGTAATCAGGATTGGAAAGTGTGGTATCTTTTTGTTCTGTTTTTGTTGTCTGTTTCTGCATTTTGTACGAAAATCCGTTTTGTTTTCCGTCTGAAACCTGCACAGAAATTTCGGTATCGTTCAGTTTTTGGTAAACAATTCTTTTCGGGAAGTCGTGATTTGGGTTTTCGAAGGTGAAAGTGCTGTCGGTTTTGGTTTGTTTAAAACTCACCCCTTTGCCCTGGTTTTGGTTAAGAACAGTTGCGGTATAAATGATTTCGTTACTGGTTTTCGAAATGTCGAGGTATTCGGAGATGACCATTTGCCCGTTGTTTAGCCGGTAAGAAAATCCTTTCATCGAGCTTTCGTTGAGTTTATCCCAATGTTCGCAGGTTTCTTCGTTTTCAATTTTCCAGGTGCCCTGCAAAAAGTCGGGTAAATTTGATTGGGCGAAAGTGATTTCTGCTATAACCAGAATTAGTAGTGTTAAGATGTATTTCATTTCCGTTCAGTTTTTGTTGTGGTGTTGTTCTGCCACTATCCAAAACGTTTGGCGGGTTGAAAAGTTGCCGGTTGCGGTCGATTTCAGGCCATCTCTCGTCAGGCGTGACCGGGCGAAAAAACACACACCGAAAACCACTGCCGCCGCGTTTGACGGATAGCCGATGATTAGCAGTTCTATTTATTCCAGGATTTTTTGGATATTGTCTTTTAACGGTTTAAGCTCTGTTTCTATTGTTGCCCAAATAATCTCATCTTTAATCTGGTAGTATCCATGCACAAGGATATGACGCATACCGATGATATCACTCCATTCAATCGAATTGTGGTTATTCTTAAAATCCTTGGTTAATAAGTAGGCAGCTTCACCTATGATTTCAAGATTTTTAATGATGGCGAACCTTAGAATTTTATCGTTCGTGTAAACTTCGAATGATTTCCCATTAACAAATTCAAAAATGTTATCAATAGCCTCAAGCATATGGAGGAGCCTTTCGTTATTTTTTGGTTTTTCTCTCATAAATTAAGACTTTCTCATTTTCAACACTTTGTTCTGCGATTTTTTTCAACTGTCCATTCTCGACCAAATCTATTTTTTTTCCCGTCAATGCCTCTAAATCATTGACAATGTGAATGTATTTGAAAAGAGTAACTTTTTCATTTGGTACGAAGGTTACTAATATGTCAATGTCACTTTTAGCATTTTCCCCGGCACGCGCATAAGAACCAAATATCCAGGCCTTTTCAATTGGCTGGGTGTCAAAGTACTTCGATATTTTATTTATGATTGCCTGATTCATTCTCTTGTTGTTTATGCAAATTTAGTCAAATCATTATATCTGCACATGAGTATTGTTCAAATTGCTAATGTTTGGCGGGTTGAAAAGTTGCCGGTTGCGGGCGATTCCCGTCCGGATTCTCTTAGGCGGAGAGCCAGGAGCAACCTCATATCCCCAGGTAGTGCGCTATGTATTGGGCGGTGGCAAGTTCCCGATCGACGGATTCGATGATGAGGTTTTTATCCAGGTTGAACAGTTCTCCGCAGCCTGCTTCGCAAAAAAGGGCTTTTAGTTTTTCATCCTTTTTGATGTCGGATTGTATAAATGTGCTGAGTTTGTCGATTCCGAGATACTTTTTATCGGCTTTCTGCAATCCGACAAGCTGGTTTAGTTTTTTCCCCTCGGGTGTTCCGTTGTTGGTTAAAAACAAAAACGTACGGATGACCAGTTTGTCGCCAATAACATCGGCTTTTAAATAGCCTAACCTGGCTTTTTCGTAGGTAACCGGAAACAAAAAGCTGTTTTTGTCGTCGGTGGGTATCGGCTTTGCGTCTAATAAAGTGATAACGATATTCGGATAGTGAAATATCGCAAAAAATCTCCCGAGCCGGGTTTCAAAACGTTCGAGTGCGTGTATCTGGATAAAAACCTTTAACGGAAACTTTTGCATCAACCCACTCATTCCCAACCTTTCGGGTGTTATTGTCACTGGTGCAAAACCTTCATCCGTGTTTCTGCAAACCCTGTAAATGGTGCGGTTATTACCGTCTATTTTTATGGTTTCTGTTTCAACTTCTTTTTCTTCGAGCAGGTAGTTGTTAAAATACACAGAATTGTCGAAAACAGAAGAAGATTCATCATAGCGTTGGGGAACAAAACGAATGATCTGGCGGGTTAAATCGGAATATAACCAGGAGATTATCTCGAGTTTTTGTTTCACCAGCATCACAACATCTGTTCTTAGTTCCTTAAAACTATCGTCAAACAAGGTGAAACAATCCCTGAACCTGGCTGTAATTTCCGGTTTGTTCAAATCAGCATTTCTCCATAAAAGATA
>CAYWBV010000451.1:0-3074 GCA_964455785.1 uncultured Maribellus sp. | reverse complement strand
TCGTCGAGGCTGCGCTCGTCCATTGTCAGTCGTTTATTATCGAATCTGGTGGCGACAACCACGCCGTCTTTTAATTCGAACCGGGCAATTTCATCGGCGGCAACAGGCACAAGCCGGTCTTTAAACGGAATCAGGAAATTGCGCCGGTAATTGCTCCCGCGCGTTATCATCTGGGTAATCTTTTCCAGTACAGCCGAGTCGGGTGTAAACGGATGGCGTGCTTCCACCCGGTAATATTTCTCCAGCGCTTTCTGAAGTTTCTCTTTCCGGATGGGTTTCAGCAGGTACCCGATGCTGTTTACCTCGAATGCCTGAATGGCATACTGGTCGTAGGCGGTGGTGAAAATTACCGGGATATCGACTTTTACTTCCCTGAAAATTTCAAAGGATAAACCGTCGGAAAGATGAATATCGAGAAAAATCAAATCTGCGGACGGGCGCAACGAGAGGAATTCCACCGCCTCTTCAATATTGTCGATGGTGCCAACAATATCGGGGTGTTCAACTAATTGGTGCAACATGTTTTTGAGTTGCTCCACAGCGCTTTCTTCGTCTTCAATAATCAATATTTTCATGTTCCTGTTAAAGGAATAGTAACCGAAAAATTTTGTTCTGTACGTTTTACCACCAGTTCTTTACCCGACAGGTATTTGCACCGCTGGTTTAAATTGAACAACCCAAGGCCGGTGGATGGTTCTTTTATTTTTTTCTCCTGAAGGTGGTTCGAAACCGTTAACTGCGGCCCCTCTGTGAGAATTTGGATTTCGAGCGGTTGTTTCTGCGAAATTACATTGTGTTTTACAGCGTTCTCCACCAAAATCTGTAGCGCCATCGGGGGTAGCAAAAATCGTAGAAACTCAGGTTCAATCCCGATTTTAAATTGCAGCTTTTCTCCAAAACGCCCTTTCAGCATTTGAATGTAAGCATTTATAAAAACAATTTCCTCTTCAACAGTTACCCGGTCCTTTTTACTGCTTTCAAGTACATACCTGAACACATCCGACATGTTGTTTACATAGTTTACCGCTTTATCCTGGTCGTTTACAATCAATGAACTCAGTGTATTAAACGAATTAAACAGAAAATTCGGGTTGACCTGGTTTTTCAACACCTCGTAACGGGTTTCGGCGTTGGTTTTCAGCAGCATCTCGTTGTCCATCTGTATTTGATAATTACGAAAAAGCTGGCGGTAAATCTGCGAAATCAACACCACAAACAAGATTTCAAGCGTGAGGTTCAGGTTGAAAAGAAACCTGGAAACCCTGGCCGTCAGAAGGGGTTCGACCCAAAGCTGGTGCAACCGGAACAAAACCACAAACAGAACTACAAACAAAAAACTGTTGACAGCAACCCGGTGAAAAAGATTGGAGAAATTGATTGTAAGCTGGCCAATCCTGATTTTACGGGTTTCGAGGTTGACCGCAAAAAAAATCATGGCCACCAAAAAATGGTAAATGATTCTCAAAAAAAAGTCGGCAATCTGGCGGTCGGGGCTAAAATCCAACTGCCCCGTGCGGAACAAAACTGCAACACGGGGCAGGGCGAATAAAATAGTTACCGCGAGCGAGCTTAAAACAACCAGCTTCTTCCCCGAAGGGATTTTATATTTTTCCTTCGATTTCATTTTCAAAGCGCTTAAAGATAAAAAACCTACAGGAAGAAAACTGGTTTTTCCTGTTCACGGCAGTTGGTAATTCTGAAAAAAATCCCAAATCAATTCGTTGGCGTCAATCACATGCGACGGTTCGTCGGCTTTCTCCCTGCTTTTTGTTCCACCAGGCCAGGCATGGCCGCCATCTTTGGTCAGGTAATATTCAACAACAACATCGTTGTTACAACCAGTCCATCGGGTAAGTTTAAACTCGTCATCATCCACAACCACCTCGGGGCCGGTGGCGCATTCATTTACATTTGCCCAAACATTCATCACCGAGTCGAGAGGCGGATAATAATAACCGCCGATTCCAACCCCGCCCTGTTGCGGAATTTTGGTGTCGAGCACCGAATGAAGGTGCAAAACGGGCACAGGACGCGAAGGAGTTACGGCCTGTCCGCTTACCATCGAACAACTTACAGGGGCAATGGCTGCAATGCGGTCAGGCATTTCGCTGGCAAGCCGGTAAGCCATCATTCCGCCATTCGACATTCCTGTGGCATAAACTCTGCGGGTATCAATTTTATATTTTTCTGAAAGTAAATCAATTAACCTGCTGATGAATTTTACATCGTCGATATTGTTGTTGGCAGCATAATCGCAGCAATAACCGGCATTCCAGGAGCGAATTCCCAAAAAACCGTCGTTTTCAACTCCTTCGGGATAAACCGCAATAAACTGTTCGTGGTTTGCCTTTTGGCTGAATTTATAATCAGCTTCAAACTGGTATGCGTTGCCTCCAAACCCGTGCATGGCAATTACCAGCGCAAAGTTTTCAGAACCAGAATAATAGTCGGGCGGAAGGTTTAGCAAATATGTCCGTTTCCTTCCGTCCACATCCATCGAACTGTAAAACCGGTATTCATTTTTCTCGCCTGAATCGGCTCCATCACTGCAGCTTCCTGAAAGAATAAACAGGATGAAAAAAAGCGGATAAATAATTTGTTTTTTCATCTGTGTTTTATTTACGCCGGTTTTCTTTCATTTCTTCTCTCATTTCGGCCTGAAATTCAGTGTACATTTTGTATTGCTCTTTGCTCAATACATTTTTCATTTTCGCGTCCCGGGTCGATTTTGCGTCCCTGAAAGTGCGTAATTTATCCATTTTTGATGCATTTGATTTTTTCAGGTCAGCCAATGCTTCAAAGTATTCTGAATTGATTTTCTGAACTTCGGGCGCCTGTTCTTCCGTCAGGTTCAGCTTTTCCTTGTACGCTTCGAAATGCGCCAGCATCTCTTTTTTCTGTTCTTCGGTCATTTTTGGTTTCGATTGTGTAAAACCGCTTACCGACACCATCATTAGCAGCAACGTAACTGCAAAAACAACTTTTGTTTTCATTTTTCTGAATTTAATGTGATTATTTCCAGGGACAAAGAAAATGCCTCCTTCGCCTTTATTCAGGATAAAAACAGCGAGGCT
>CAYWBV010000450.1:0-3080 GCA_964455785.1 uncultured Maribellus sp. | reverse complement strand
CCGATTTGTACCATTTTCATTGCGATCCCGACGATCACTGGGATTTGGCCACTATATATGCGCTGGCCTGGCTGGGTGACTTCGATTTGCTGGGAATTCTGATCGATTACCCTACTAAACCCGAACTCGGCGATCCCGATGTGATGGGCGTCGCCCAGATGAATTACCTGACTGGCAAAGTAGTCCCGGCTGTGGTTGGCAGCCCTTTTCCAATGAACAGTCGAAACGATATCCAGCCGGAAGCAAACAGCATTGACCATCAGGGCGTAAACTGGCTTCTCAATACTTTGCGGAAATCGGAATTGCCGGTGGTGATCAATATTGTGGGCGCAGCGACCAACGTGGCCGTTGCCCTGAAAAAGGAACCGGAATTATTTAAAAAAAAATGCAAAGTCATTTACCTGAACGCAGGTTCGGCCAATTCGCTGAAAGACAAAAAGCTGGAATACAATGTAAAATTGAACCCACTGGCTTTTGCCGCCATTTTCGACGCTCCCTGTCCGGTGTACTGGATGCCCTGTACCACCCGCACCAACATTGGCGAAGTGGGCGAATTCGGAACCTATTACCGCTTTACTCAGAAAGATATACTCTTCGATCTCCCTGAAAAGCTGCAGAACTTCTTCCTGTTTATGCTGGGAAAAAAGAAGAGTCACGAATGGTTTTCGTACCTGAAAGGAAAACCGGAAACGGATTTGCTTGCCGAATTTGGCGAATCGGTTCGACACATGTGGTGTACCGCCGGTTTTTTTCATGCCGCGGGAAAAAAGGTGACAGCCGACGGTGAAATGGTTCCGCTGAAATTAGAAACAGAATCGGTTTTCTCGTTCTCCCCGGTGAAGGCCAGCTGTAACGACATTGGTTATGTTGACTGGGAAATCGATCGCAAATCCCGGAGCCGGTACATTTTTCATGTAACCGATACCGTAAACTACCAAAAGGCGGTGACGGCTGCCATGAAAAATTTATTGCTTCATATTCCCGGTTAATGTTGTAAAAATGGTAAATTTCAAAACAGTATAAATCAAAATAAAATCATAAACCAATCAAAATGAAATCACGTGAAAGAGTACTAAAGGCATTCAAACGGATGCCGGGATTGCCCGACAGGGTTCCCGTTCAGTTTGATTTGTGCCGCCAGTTAGCCGATTTTTTTGGAAAAGAACTGAATATTCCGGTAAGTTATACCGACAATTTATATGAAGATGTGACTTACCGTATCAGTGCCAACGAGTTGCGGGTGGCTATGGGAAGCGATGTGGTGGTAACCGGCGCTTCGGTTTCCGACGGTTTCAAAATTGTTAAAGACGAAAACGGGCACTGGCTAAACGAGTATGGGATGAAAATGCGACAGGGCGATATTTATGTCGAAGTGGTCGGTTATCCGCTGGCACACGCTGAAACCAGGGCCGATATTGATGCCTTTTCTTTTCCCGATCCGCTGGCCCCCGGTCGATACCGCGACGCCGAAGAACTGGTGAAAAAATATCACGACGACTATCTGGTGTTTGGCGACATTGAAGTGACGGTATTTTCACTGGGCCACCAACTGGTGGGAATGGAAAAGCTGCTGATTGACATGATGATGGAGTCGGAATATGTCATCCCGCTGTTTGAAGCCTGTGCCGAATTTCAGACCCGGGTCGGCCTGCAGTTGATTGAACGCGGCGTAGATGCCATCTGGTTTGGCGACGATTTCGGTACGCAAACCAACCTGATTATACCTCCCGAAAATTTCAGAAGCCAGTTAAAACCGATTTACAAGCGGATGATCGACAGGTTTAAGGAAGCCAAACCCGATATTATCCCGATTTTACATTGCGACGGCGCCGTTGCTGATTTGCTCGATGATATCCGCGAAATCGGGTTCGAAGTTTTTAACCCGGTTCAACCGGGTGTGCCCGGCCATTTACCGCAGGATATGAAAACCGGTTTTGGAGACAAATTTGCGTTTTGGGGCGCCATTGACCAGCAGGATTTATTACCCAACGGCACAGAGGAAGAACTGGAAAAAGATATTATCGAAAAAATTTCGGTACTGGGAAAAAACGGTGGATATATGATTGCTCCGGCACATATTCTGCAAAGCGATGTTCAACCTGAACGCGTATTGAAATTTATTGAACTTTGTAAAAAACACGGGAAAATATACGGTTAAACAGTAATAGTCTATGGTCAATAGACGATGAGGTAGTTAGTTTAAAAAACAGGCGGCTGGCTTGAAAAAGTCGGGCCGCTTGTTTACTTTTTTAACGGTGCATGATTTTATATCTCCAACCACGATTCCTGTTTATATTTAATTTTGTACTGTATAGTTTTCGGAAAATAAGGATTAAAAAATAAGACAAACATGAACATTCGGATATATTCTTTTGGCCTTCTCTTTTTTATTCTGGTGAACAGCCTTAAATCTTTCGGTTGCACCAACCTCATTGTTACTAAAGGCGCCAGCACCGACGGTTCGGTGATGATTACCTACGCCGCCGACTCGCACATCCGATACGGAGCCGTGGCGTTTTATCCCGCCGCCGACCATAAGCCGGGCGACCTCTGCGAAGTATATCATTACGAAAACGGAAAATTGCTCGGAACGATTCCCGAAGTTGGGCACACGTATTCCTTGATTCAGTTTATGAACGAGTACCAGGTGGCCATTGGGGAAACCACGTTTGGTGGACTGGGTGAACTTTACGGTTCCAAAGATGCCATCCTCGATTACGGCTCGCTGATGCGCATCGGGTTGCAGCGCTCGAAAACCGCCCGCGAAATGATCCGGGTGATGACCGAACTGGTGGCTGAATACGGCTACGCTTCGGGCGGCGAATCATTCTCCGTTTCCGATGCCAGCGAAGCCTGGATTTTTGAGATGATTGGCAAAGGGAAACATGAAAAAGGTGCGGTGTGGGTCGCCCGCCTCGTGCCCGATGGTTATGTTTCAGGGCATGCCAACCAGGCCCGCATTACCACGTTCCCGTTTCAGAAAACCAACAACTGGGAAAACCCACAGCAAACGGTTTACCATTCGCCCGATGTGATAAGTTTTGCCCAAAAACATGGCTTTTACACCGGCCCCGATGAAG
>CAYWBV010000449.1:0-3085 GCA_964455785.1 uncultured Maribellus sp. | reverse complement strand
AGATGAGGCTCAGCTGAACAGAACCGGAACCGGTTTGACTCAGCGACTGATGTAATTTGCCAGAACGCGATGAAGTTTGACCTGGCGACTGGAGTAATTTGTCAGAACGCGATGGAGTTTGACTCAGCGACTGATGTAATTTGCCAGAACGCGATGAAGTTTGGCCTGGCGACTGATGTAATTTGCCAGAACGCGGTGAAGTTTGCCTCAGATGAGGCTCAGCTGGACAGAACGCGACGGAGTTTAACTCAGATGAGGCTCAGCTGAGCAGAACGCGACGGAGTTTAACCCGGTCTGCCAGGCAGGTTTTTAAAAGGAGGATCCACTCCGCTCAGCTTCCGGTGTTGTTTCAGGGCGCGCCCTTCCCGACAAGCAGCGACAGGCCTGGCGAAAGGAAATGAAAATGACAGATGTTAACTTCTGACAACTTGTGCATAAAAACAGAATGTACAGAATTTAGGTTAAAACTTACGGAAATGAATTCAGAAAATTTTTTAAACAAATGCAACTTCTGTAACACTCCGTTGGACCATTTGGTTATTGACCTGGGGATGCAGCCGTTATGCGAGGAAAGGATAAAACCTCAAGAACTCAACCAGATGGAACCGCACTATCCGCTAAAGGTTTATGTTTGTAAAAAATGTATGTTGGTGCAGGTGCCCGAAAGTGCATCGCCTGAAGTAATTTACCGGGATTATGGATATTATTCCTCATTTTCCGACACCTGGCTCCAACATGCAAAACAGTATGTCGAACTTGCCGTTAAAAGGTTCGGAATAACCAAAAACAGCCTGGTTGCTGAAATTGCCAGCAATGACGGTTACCTGTTGCAATACTTTGTTCATAAAGAAATCCCCGTAATTGGTATAGAACCATCAGAAGAAATTGCCCGGTATGCTGTAAGTAAAAAAAATGTCAGAACTGAAACCCGGTTTTTTGGTGCTAAAACTGCAGAATATCTGGCTGATACGTATGGCAAGGCAGATTTGCTCATTGGGAATAATGTACTTGCGCACGTACCCAACATCAACGACTTTGTTTCAGGTATGAAACTTTTTCTAAAACCAGGTGGCATTATTACCATGGAATTTCCGCATCTACAGCGGCTTATTGAAGAAAACCAGTTTGATACCATTTACCACGAACATTTTTCCTATTTCTCGTTCTCGACGGTCAGAAAAATATTTCGGAAACATGATCTCGAAATTTTTGATGTGGACGAGTTGCCGACTCATGGAGGATCACTCAGAATATACGCCCGTCATCTGGAAAATAGTACAATCCCGGTTCAAACCCGGGTAACAGATTTGGTTGACCGCGAAGAATCTTTGGGCATGAACAGTATGGCTTATTATGACACGTTTAACGAAAAGGTTAAAGAGACAAAACGAAAAATATTGGAATTTTTAATTCAGGGGAAAAAAGAGGGAAAACACATTGTTGGTTACGGGGCGCCCGGGAAGGGGAACACCCTGCTTAATTATTGCGGCGTAAGAACAGACTTTTTGGATTATACTGTCGACCGGAGCCCACATAAACAGGGAACCTATTTGCCTGGCTCACATATCCCGGTCTATCACCCGGATATGATAAAAAAAACCAGGCCTGAATACGTTTTTATCCTTCCGTGGAATTTAAAAGATGAAATTATTAACTATCACAAATACATTTATGACTGGGGCGGTAAATTCGTTGTGCCTATCCCCTCGCCAACAGTTATTTGATGGTTACCTCTGAAACACGACAATAATAATGAACTGATTGAATGTAAACTGTATTTCCGAATTTTATTAAAAAACCGATTATCATAACCAAAAAGTATGAAAGTAGTATTGTTTTGTGGCGGAGAGGGTATCCGCCTGAGAGAATACTCGGAACAAATTCCGAAACCAATGGTCCCCATTGGTTATCGTCCGATTCTTTGGAACGTGATGAAGTATTATGCCAATTTTGGCCATAACGACTTTATTTTGTGCCTGGGCTATAAAGAAGATGTCATCAAAAAATATTTTATCAATTACGATGAAACTGTTTCAAACGATTTTATTTTCAAAAAAGGAGGAAAAAACATCAAATTATTTAACTCAGATATTCACGATTGGAAAATTACATTTGTCGATACCGGATTACACTCAAACATTGGAATGCGTTTAATGAGAGTGAGGGAATACCTGAAAGGAGAAAAAATGTTTCTGGCCAATTATAGCGATGGGCTCACCGACCTTTATCTTCCCGACATGATTAACTGGTTCGAAAAGAAAAAAGACAAAACAGCCGCTTTTGTGGTTTACAAACCCAACCAGAGTGTACATGTTGTTCATCGCGAAGAAGATGGTACGGTACATAAAATAATCCATATCAAGGATTCGGGACTTCATATGAATGTAGGTTATTTTGTTTTCAGGGACGACATTTTTGATTACATCCAATATGGAGATGAGCTCGTTCAGGAACCCTTTCAACGACTAATTGAGAAGAACCGGTTAATCTCGTGGGAACACAAAGGCTTTTGGGCCAGTATGGATACTTTCAAGGATAAAAAAACGCTGGATGATTTATACGAGAAAGGAAATCCTGTTTGGGAAGTCTGGAAAAGGCCAAAAAGACCGGCTAAAATAATGGAAGCAGTTGTAAACCATGCTACCCTTTAATTTAAATACAGATGAACCCCTGAAAGTACTTTGTCTGGGGGCGCATTGCGACGATATTGAGATTGGTGCGGGATGCTTTTTGTTAAAATTGTTCGCCGGGTATAAAATTGACAAGGTAACGTGGGTGGTCTTCTCGTCGGATAAAGTCAGGGAAAAAGAAGCCAGGGAGAGCGCAGAAGAATTTATGACAGATATTGAAACTAAAGAAATAATAATCCATTCATACCGCGACGGATTTTTACCTTTTTATGCAGCCGAGATAAAAGAATCGTTTGAAAGAATTAAAAGCAGGATTTCTCCGGATATAATTTTTACCCATTATCGCGATGACCGGCATCAGGATCACAGGCTGATTAGCGACTTAACCTGGAATACCTGGAGAAATAACCTGATTCTTGAATATGAAATTCCAAAGTATGACGGAGATTTGGGGA
>CAYWBV010000448.1:0-3102 GCA_964455785.1 uncultured Maribellus sp. | reverse complement strand
ATTAATACATTGAAAAATAGTGACTAATGTGTCCTGTTATGTCTCCATTTGTCTGTATTATTACTAAATAACCAAATAATTTTTTATGAATTATAATCACAATCAACTCCTATTTAATTTTTAAATTCCATTGTGAAGGTGTTTTAATCGTCAACATCTCAAATAAAGTTCCCGTGCCTCCGGTAACTTCATTTCAGGCATTTTCCCGAACCCGTTCGGAACATTTCTTCCATTCAGTAACCTTTGGCACCGCACACAAGAGTAAAAGCTTCATTCCACTTCGCTCGCCCTGACTCAGGACAGACCTCGCTACCTTACATTCAGCTTCTACACTTGCCTTTGCCTACAAAAAAAAATATTGTGAATGTTTAAAGGCTTTTAAAAGAGACGATATTAATTTTCAAATCACATTTTACAGATTTTCCTTTTCCTGATTCCAATTTTAAAATCAAGCCTTTCCGTTCGGTCATTGTTATTCCGGTGACAAAGGTAAATCCGTGTTTCAAGGGTATGCAAGTTCAGGCCTGCGGTTTTGCAGAAAATCTCCAACCTCCTTCGTCGAATCGTATTTTCTGCAAAAAACCTGCACACCCAAACACTCCCTTTTTGAGCCACCAAAACAACAACGACCGACCCGATGGAAAGACGCATAACTTTAAATGATAATGTCATGGAAAAGAAAAATGGAAATAACAATTTTGAAAATGTGGGTAACGAAAAACAAAACTCTCTCACCTCCGGAATCCGCATAGGGTTGAATGAAAATCTTCCGGTTTAATGCCTGTTTAAACGTTTAAATGTTTAATCGATCCAACGTTTAAACGCTTCGGTAAACCAATCGCTAATTATTTTCCGTGTGGAACAACTGAACCAATAAATACCCGAACCTTTAATTCTCCATTTGAAAGCACAATCAATACTTCAATTTTCTATTTAAATAATCCTTTTGTGGCTCGTTGTTTCATTTTCTCAATCAAGTATTTAACCACCCAAATAAACGCATAAAACCCATTGAAAATCCGGTTTTTAAACTGACTGGAATTGTTTGGCGTTAACTGTCTGCTTTTGGCGTTTTTTAAGATAATGATGAATCAAAACGCTCCATATACCTTTGCCATCAATAAAAATTCTTACTGAAAAAATGAGTTGAATTTATGGTAGGACAAGCATTAAAAATTACCAACGATAAGAGGGTGTGCACAGGCACACGGCAAGTTGTATTCCGCGCAGCGCGAAATATTTTCGGCTGCGTGGAATCACTTGAGATATCCCTCCGAAGTCGGGTATCTGGTAGAGAAATTTTGATAACGTTTGGAGACAATTGAAAAATATTAACACCAATGGACAACACAAAAACAGCCCATAAAAAAGGAAAGGCAGGACGCCCTAAAACTGATAATCCTGCTGAATTTCGATATACGATTAACCTTACACGAGAAGAAAATGCAAAGTTATTAGCGCAGTTTGAAGCCACTGGAATGAAAGTCATGGCGCATTATATCACAGCCTGTATTTTCGATAAACCGGTTAAGGTGGTAAAAGTTGACAAAGGCAGTATTGACTATTGTATACAGTTAACCCAATTTTATAGTCAATTTAGAGCTATCGGGGTAAATTATAACCAGGTAACCAAAGCCATAAAAAACAATTTCTCGGAGAGAAAAGCCCTTGCATTTTTGAATCAACTGGGAAAATCGACACTGGAGTTGGTTGCAATCAACAAAAAGGTGATGAATTTAACCCGCGAATTTGAAGAGAAATATTTGAGTAAATGAGCGAAAAACAAGCTCGCTAATTTTGTCGAACGAGAAAACATTACACAAATGGTTGCAAAGATCGGATCGGGAAGCTCAATTTTGAAGGCTTTATTGTACAATCAGAATAAGGTTGAAAAAAAGCAGGCAAAGGTAATTTCACAGAATCTGATGTATGTTCCTGCCGATGGTAATTATACAATTGGAGTTTGTTTAAAAACGTTTAATCCATATCTCTGGGCGAACCAGCAAACCCGGAAACCAGTACTTCATATTTCCATAAATCCAAACCCTGAAGACAAAATCCGGGATGATCAGTTAACAGAAATAGCTCATGAGTATATGGAACGAATGGGCTACGGGAATCAGCCATTTTTGGTGTTTAAACACGAAGATATTGATCGTCATCATATTCATATTGTTTCGCTTCGGATTGATGAAAACGGCAAAAAACTGGACCACAATTTTGAAAACAATCGTTCGGTTCAAATATGCCGTGAATTGGAAAAGAAGTATGGATTAATTCCTGCCAACGAAAATCAAAAAATGAAAGGTTTTCCGTTAAAAGCCGTTGATGTCAGGAAAGGAAATATTAAGCAACAAATTGCCAATGTAATTCGTCCGGCAGCAGAAAACTGGCATTTTCAATCGTTAAAAGAATACAAAGCCCTGTTGTCTGCATATAACGTGGAATTGATTGAAGTTAAAGGCATTCAGAATGGAAAGGCATACGAAGGAATTGTTTATGCAGCAACAGGCCAAAACGGAAAAGTAGTTTCGATTCCCATAAAATCTTCACGGTTTGGTAAAGAAGTCGGGAAAAATGGGATTGAAAAACGAATTGAAAAATCTAAAGAGATTATCAAAACCAATAACCTCAAAGAAAGTCCGAAGGCAAATATTTCAAAAGCGCTGGCTACATGCAAAAACAGGAAGGATTTTGAAAAGCAACTGCTGAAAAACCAGATTTCAGTTTTGTTTCGCGAAAACGAATCAGGACGCATTTATGGAGTGACTTTTATCGACTACCGGCAAAAGTTTGTTTTTAATGGCTCTCGTCTGGGAAAGGAGTTTTCTGCTAATGTTTTTCAGGAAAAATTCAATGAAAATGAACAGCGTTCAGAGCAGAAAAAGTTACCGGAATTTGTACCACACCAATCCACTTTTACTCCCGACTATACTCTTGAAAATTTATCCGGCTTATTGACTATAAACAGCCGTGGAGAAAACCCGGAGGAGGAAGCTTTTATCCGAAGAATGAAAAGAAAGAAACGAAGAAAAAGAAAACTATAAACCATGCAAAATGAAGACGATATAAGAAGCCTTGCTAAAATAATCGAGCTGATAA
>CAYWBV010000447.1:0-3105 GCA_964455785.1 uncultured Maribellus sp. | reverse complement strand
GGCTGAACCGGCTCAAACCAACACGGCGGAAACCGTTTCGGACGGTACTTCGCTTTTCGACGGAAAAACACTGGATGGCTGGGAAATTACCGGTTTTGGCACCCAGGGCCCGGTGTCGGTTTCCGAAGGCAACATTCTACTCGGTTTTGGCGACGGCTGCACGGGCGTAACCTTCAAAAAGGAGTTCCCGAAAATGAATTACGAAGTTTTGCTGGAGGCGAAAAAGGTATCGGGGAACGATTTTTTCTGCGGGATGACGTTCCCGGTGAACGAAACCTGGTGTTCGCTGATTGTGGGCGGATGGGGCGGCCCGGTAGTGGGGCTGAGCACCATCGACGGCGCCGATGCGTCGGACAACGACACGAAAGTGCTGAAAAATTTTGAACAGAACCGGTGGTACAACATCCGGCTGAAGGTGACAACCGAAAAAATTGAAGCCTGGATTGACGGCGAAAAGCTGGTTGATTTTGTTATCGGCGATCACCGGCTGTCCATCCGGCCCGAGGTCGATCTTTCGCGCCCCTTCGGAATCGCCTCGTGGAATACCACCGCCGCTTTACGAAACATCAGGGTGAAGGAATTATAGAATAAACGCAGGGAAAACAACGGGGTGGGGGTGTTTCAGAACTTCATCATGCGGTCCATGTCGCGTTTCGAATCTTTTTCCTTTATCGTTTCGCGTTTGTCGTACACCTTTTTGCCCCGCGCCAGCGCAATCTCCAGTTTTGCCAGCCCGGTTTCGTTAACAAACAATTTTACCGGCACAATGGTAAACCCCGATTCCTTTACTTTTTTCTCCAGTTTTACGAGTTCCTTGCGGTTGAGCAAAAGTTTACGGTCGCGTTTGGCGATGTGGTTGTTGCACGTGCCCATTTCGTATTCCGAGATGTGCAGGTTTTTTACATACAGCTCGCGGCTGCTAAACTGGCAGTACGAATCGGTGAGGTTGACTTTCCCTCCGCGGATGGACTTGATTTCGGTGCCCACCAGTTGCATACCGGCCACAAACCGTTCGATAAGTTCGTACTCGAAAGTCGCCTTTCGGTTTTTTATGCTGATATTTTCCTGCTTGTGCGCCATCACACAAATGTGGTTAAAAGTTTCGAAAGAATAATACTAAAAATGATAAACGACACCAAAGTCACGGTTAGGGTGAGGGTAATGTAACTGCTTTGTTTTTCTGCGGGAAGGGGCACCAGCTCTTTTGCCCCGATCCAGAAAAGATAAAAACCGTAAAAACCGAGGATGTCGAGAACATAAAAAAAAGGAAACAGCCCCGTAACCGCCGAAACCAGGAACAGGGGGGTCATGGAATACACCACCAGTTTCCGCGATTCCGCGATGTTTTTTGCCCCGCCGAAATTTTTTCTCAGTTCGTCGGAAAAAAAGAGGGTGACGGAATAGATGATTCCGAAAAGCAAAATTTTCCGCAATGCTTTTAACACCGCAAACGAGAAATAAAAATTGGAACCTTTCAGGAATTCGCCAAGAAAAACTCCAAAAGCCGCGAACAACATCAAAGGAATAAGATAACCTCCCAGAAGTTGCGCTTTGGTTGGCTTTTTCGATTTTTGCTCTTTCCAGAACCTTTGGGGCCGAAGTATTACTTTTTTTACCCTCGATACAATTTTATTAAAAATACCGGATATCATATCTCCTGAATTTGCCCGCAAAAATACATTTTAATCACAGATTCGGAAAAAGAAAATTCCTCCGCTACTTTTTCTGCCTCCGCTCCGACAACAGGTTTTGCAGTGCAAACATTTCGTCGCGCAGCCGTGCGGCTTCGATAAAATCGAGCTCTTTGGCGGCTGCCTGCATCTGTTTTTTTGTTTTTTCGATGGCTTTTTCCAGTCCTTCCGCACTCATATACTGCACCACCGGGTCGGCGGCAATGTCGGGCTGGCCCATTCCTCCCGAGTACTCCTGCTGTTTGTTGCTGCGGAACTCGTACCCGATAATTTCGCGGGTAGGTTTTACAATCTGGGTCGGGGTAATGTTGTTTTCGGTGTTGTATTTTAATTGTTTTTCGCGCCGGTAGTTGGTCGAATCGATGGTTTTGCGCATCGACTCGGTAATTTTGTCGGCATACATAATCACCATTCCGTTGAGGTTACGTGCGGCGCGTCCTGCGGTTTGGGTAAGCGACCGCTCCGACCGCAGAAACCCTTCCTTGTCGGCATCGAGGATGGCCACCAGCGAGACTTCGGGCAAATCGAGCCCTTCGCGCAGCAGGTTAATCCCCACCAGCACGTCGAAACTGCCTTTTCGCAGCTCTTCCATAATCTCGATTCGTTCCAGGGTATCCACATCAGAATGAATATACCGCGTTTTTACGCCCATACGGGCTAAATATTTTGAAAGCTCTTCGGCCATTCGTTTGGTGAGGGTGGTAACCAGCACGCGTTCGTTTTTTTTGATCCGGAGATTGATCTCGTGCATCAAATCGTCGATTTGGTTGGCGCTGGGCCGCACATCGATAACCGGGTCGAGCAGGCCTGTGGGGCGAATAATCTGTTCTACAACCACGCCTTCGCATTTGGCCAGTTCGTAATCAGCGGGGGTGGCGCTCACATACACCACCTGCGGGGTCAGCGATTCAAATTCCTCGAACCGCAACGGACGGTTGTCGAGCGCCGCGGGCAAACGGAAACCATATTCCACCAGCGTGGTCTTCCGCGAATTGTCGCCGCCGTGCATGGCCCTGATTTGCGGAAGGGTAACATGGCTTTCGTCGATGATACAAAGAAAATCGCCGGGGAAATAGTCGAGCAGGCAAAACGGGCGGGTGCCGGGCGAACGTCCGTCGAAATAGCGCGAATAATTTTCAATGCCGGGGCAGTACCCCAGTTCGCGCATCATCTCCATATCGTATTCCACCCGTTCCAGGATACGTTTCGACTCCAGCGGTTTGCCTATTTCCTTAAAATATTCCACCTGCGCCACAAGGTCGTCCTGGATGTTCCGGATAGCCGACTTCATACGGTCTTTGGTAGTCACAAAAATATTGGCCGGGTAGATATTAATGTTGTCGAACGAATTGATTTCGTGACCTGTTGACGGATCGAAACCTTTGATGGCTTCAATTTCGTCGCCCCAGAAAAC
>CAYWBV010000446.1:0-3110 GCA_964455785.1 uncultured Maribellus sp. | reverse complement strand
TTGGTCTATCTGAAATTTTAAAAAATTACGGGCACGAGGTAAAAATAATTTCCCCCAATGATTATCCTGAGTTTCTGAAATGGTTTTCATCGGAAATTAAGCTAATCGTTTACGGGAAAGACAAAAAGAAGGCAAAAAAAGCGATTGAAGGAGCAGATATTTTATTTTGTGTCGATTTTAATGAAGCCAAACGCGCCGGTAATCTGGAGAAGAAAATTCTGCGTTTCGAAAAACCAAAAGTATTGATCGACCATCATCCGGGGCCGGTTGAATTTTGCGATTTTACCATATCAGAGCCTTCGTACAGTTCTACAGCCGAATTGATTGCTGATGTGACCAACCGGCTGGGGTTGAAGGAGTTTATCGGGACAAGTGCGGCTGAAGCCCTTTATACCGGAATTATGACCGACACTGGTTCTTTCAGCCATAATACATCGAACCCGAATACATTTAAAGTAGTCTCGGAACTGATGCAGTTGGGGATAAACACCAGCCGGATACAGTCGAATGTTTATCACAACTTTTCAGCCAGCCGGATGAAGTTGTTGGGGTATTGTTTGTTTGAAAAAATGGAAGTTTTCCCTGAGTTTCGTGCAGCAGTCATCAGTTTAACGCAAGAGGAATTACAACGGTTTGATTTTCAACCGGGCGATTCTGAGGGTTTTGTAAATTATCCGCTTTCAGTGAGCAATATTGTTTTTAGCGCTCTGTTTATTGAAAAAGAGGGTTTTGTAAAAGCATCATTTCGTTCAAAAGGAGATTTCCCCGCCAATGAATTTTCACGTGAACATTTCAGCGGCGGCGGGCATTTGAATGCGGCTGGCGGCGAGTCGAACCTAAAATTAACGGAAGCAGTCGGGTTGTTCAAGCAACTTTTACAACAGTATAAACATCAATTAGAGAATACAATTATTTAAACAAGGAAAATGAGACGAAAACTGTTATTCAATTTAGCGTTGGTATATTTGCTGGGAATGATGATTTTTTCATGCCAGATGAATTCGGATGATGAATACGTGGAGCAAACCTACGAACAGGAAATAACAAAATTAAATATCTATCTCGATAGCCTGGAAGCCAGAGGTTATGATGTTGATACTACAGCGCTGGGCGTTTACTATGTAACAATAGAAGAGGGTGAAGGTGAATTCCCAAAAGCCGGTGACCAGTTGGAAGTAATTTATTCCGGTTATCTTATTGATGGTTATTTGTTCGATTCTTCGAAATTAACACAGGCCGACAGTACCTGGGAGTTTGAACTTGGAAACCCCGCAATGATTCCCGGTTGGGACGATGGAATGAAAGTGATCAACAAGGGGGCGCAAGTGCAGTTGATTATACAATCGAAACTGGCGTACGGTATTTATGGCAGCGGCGAAATTCCACCCAACAATACGCTTTTGTTTGTGGTCGATATGGTCAATATTGAACCGTCGTAGTCGTTAAAGGATTGTATTGAAACTGTAAAGTTGGTTTGAAAATCAAACAGAACTAAGTTGAAATTGTAAAACATAAAATAGATGAATAGAAAGGTATTTTTTGGATTTATTGTCCTGGTGCTGGTAGCGGGATTTTTCTCGTGTAAGGACGATAACAGCCTGGAGAGGTTACGCCAGTATGAGTTGGAAAAACTAAAAGAATATATTCAAAAAAATTATCCTGATGATAAGCCCAAATCATCAGGGTTATATTATTTCGAGGTGGTAAAAGGAACGGGTGATACCATCAAAGTGGGAGACAGGGTACAGATATTTTATGCCACAAGGCTTATCGACAGTACGTTGATCGATCAAACAAGCGGTTATATACTTGGGCATCGGTACGAACCTTTGGAATATGTTGTGGGAGCGGGAAGCGTTATTACGGGGCTCGAAGAGGCATCTACCTACATGCAAAAGGGAACCAAAGCCAACCTTGTCATCCCTTCGGAACTTGCCTACGGACAGAATGGTTCGTCTGGCGTTTCCGGTTTCTCCACACTTTTGATGGAGGTTGAAGTATATAAAGTTTACCCGGCTGCAAGTAATTAATTACTTTCTTGGCTGAAAAACAGAATTTCTGACCTGGATGAACAAGCTGGAACTCCTAAAAAAATTACTGCCCGGTTTTATTCCTCTTTTTGTTTTTATCGCTGCCGATGAAATCTGGGGGACTAAAATCGGGTTGTTCGTTGCGGTAGGTGTTGGTTTGGCTGAAATGCTCTGGGTAGGTATTCAGGAAAAACGTTTTGATAAGTTTATCCTTTTCGATACCCTTTTACTGGTGATTCTCGGGGCAGTCTCCATTCTGCTCGACAACGATATTTTTTTCAAACTGAAACCGGGGTTAATCGAACTGGTTCTGGTTGCAGTTCTGGCTGTTTCGGCTTTTTCGCCGGTAAACATCATTGGTTTGATGGGGCAGCGTTATCTGAAAGGCGCTACCTTTAACGATGCCCAGTTGGTGCAGATGCGCAAAAGTCTGAAATCGCTGTTTTACATTTTTATCGTCCACACGCTTTTGGTATTTTATTCTACCTTTTTTATGAGCAAAGCCGCATGGGCGTTTATCAGCGGCGGTTTGTTTTATATTCTTTTTGGCGCCTATTTTTTGTTTGAACTTGTTCGTCAGAAGAGGGTTCAGAAAAAACTTTCAACCGAAGAATGGGTTCCGCTGGTTGACGAACAGGGTAAAATTACAGGGCAGGTGCCGCGAAGCCGGGTACACAACGGAAGCAAGTTGCTTCACCCTGTTGTACATTTACATGTGGTTAATCGGGGCAAAACCCTTTTGCTCCAGAAACGTCCGGTATCGAAACAAATTCAGCCCGGGAAATGGGACACTGCTGTCGGAGGGCATATTTCGGCTGGCGAAACTCTGGAACAGGCGCTTAAAAAGGAAGCCTTTGAAGAAATCGGGTTGACGGATTTTTCGGCCAGGCTTTTAAAAATATATCGCTGGGAGTCGGATGTGGAAGCTGAACTGGTTTACCTGTTTGTTACGTCTGATATAAAAAACATCGGTGTTCGTTCCGAAGAGGTTGAGGAAATCCGCTTCTGGACTAAAAATCAAATTGAAAAACAAATGGGGCAGGGGGTTTTTACTCCCAATTTCGAATATGAATATCAGTT
>CAYWBV010000445.1:0-3130 GCA_964455785.1 uncultured Maribellus sp. | reverse complement strand
GAACCAGCCATTCCGCAGCACCCCGACGGGATTTCTTTTACTGAATAGTTTTTGGGGAGCGAAAGCATTTTTTTCGTCGGTTCGGTAGAGGCCACGGCTTTCTGCTGGCAATGGCCGTGCAAGAGGATCTGCCTCTCGTTGCCGGTAAACATTTCCGGGGTAATGTTCCCCTTTTCCATCTCCGCAACGATAAATTCTTCGAAAAGCAACGATTGTTTGCCCAGCTTCCCGGCGGCCGGCTGCAAATCGTTGTCCACCAGCTCGGGGTATTCGTCGCGGAAGGCGAGAATGGCCGACGGCTCGATACCTACCAGCGGTGTTTTTTCTGAAATGATGTCTTTGAGGAGCTTTACATTTTCGACAGCTACTTTTTTGGCCGTTCGCACCAGTCCTTTCGAGAGAAATGTTCGTCCGCTTTCGCGGTGAACGGGAATCTTTACTTCGTAACCGAGCCGGGTGAGCAGCAGAATGGCTTTTATCCCGATGTCGCTTTCGTTGTAGTTGGTAAACTCGTCATTGAACAGGTAAATTTTTCCTTTGAGCCCGGCCTCCGGCAAGGGTATGCCGTTGTTCACCCAGTGGTTCAGCGTAATCTTCGAAAGTTTCGGCACACTGCGGCGGGTAGAGAAGCCTATGGCGCGTTTCAGCAGCGCGGTGTTCATAAAAAAGTTGGAAACCGGCCGCACCAGCACCGCCAGTTTGTTTAAACGCGGCAAATACCCGATAAGCCGCGAGCGTAGCGGCACACCATGGATGTCGTAATAATGTTGCAGGAACTCGGCCTTCAGTTTCGCCATGTCCACATTCGAGGGGCACTCGGCTTTACACGCTTTACACGAAATACAAAGGTCGAGGATGTCGTATATTTCCCGGTGATCGAAAGAATCCGGGTTTTCGCTGCTGTTGTTGTACAAAAATTCGCGGAGGATGTTGGCGCGGCCGCGTGTCGATTTGTCTTCGTCGCGGGAAGCCATAAAGGTGGGGCACATGGTTCCGCCAACGATTTCGCTTTTGCGGCAGTCGCCCGATCCGTTACACTTTTCGATACTGCGGAAATAGCCGCGGTAGCGCGAGAAGTCGAAAACGGTGGAAAACTCCGGCGACTTTTTCCCTGGAACCACCCGCAAGCTTTCGGTGATGGGCGGGGTGTCCACGATTTTTCCGGGGTTGAGGATGTTATCGGGGTCCCAGGCGCTTTTCACCTGTTTCACCAACTGATAATTGTGTTCGCCGAGCATAAACGGGATAAATTTTCCGCGCACACGTCCGTCGCCGTGTTCCCCGCTCATCGAACCGCGGTATTTTTTGACGAGTTTGGCCACTTCGTTCATCAGCGTGTCGAAGAGTTGCACGTCGGCGGGGTCTTTAAAGTTGATGAGGGGGCGGAAATGGATTTCGCCGGTGGCAATGTGGGCGTAATAGACGCTGGTGAGGCCGAGTTTTTCCAATACTTTTTTCAGATCGGCGATATAATCGGGGAGGTAGTCGGGCGCAACGGCCGTATCTTCGATACCAGGTACGCCTTTGCGGTCGCCGGGGATGTTGGCAAGGAGCCCGAGCCCGGCGGTGCGCAGTGCCCACACCCGTTTGATTTTGTCGGCGCCGGTTACCAGCGGAAAATGGTAGCCCAGGCCGGCGTCGCGCATGTCTTTCTCGAGCGCTGCCGCCTTTTCGTTGAGTTCTTTTTCGGTTTCGAATGAAAATTCAATCATCAGCAATGCGCCGGGGTCGCCTTTGACAAAAAAGCGGTTCTTGTTCTGCTCAATATTCTCTTTGGTGCACTGAAGAATGGTGTCGTCCATCAGCTCAATGGCTGTGGGCTTGTGTTTCAGCGCCACCAGGTTGCCAAGCAGCGACTCTTCCAGCGTGTTAAAATGGGCACAAACCAGCCCTTTGAATCTGGGCGGGAGATCAATAACATTTAGTTTGATGCGGGTGGAGAAAGCCAGCGTTCCTTCCGAGCCGGCGAGCAGTTTACAGAAGTTGAACGGCTGTCCTCCTTCCGAAAATACTTCGGAGTCTAATAAAACATCGATGGCGTATCCCATATTCCGTCGGGTCACTTTCGGGTCGGGGAATTTTTCGCGGATTTCCTTTTGGTTTTCGGCGTCGGACAGGATTTCAAAAATATTTTGATAGATGGCCTTTTCGAGGCGGTTGGGGTTTCCGTTTCGTTTTTGCGAAAACTCTTCTCTGGTGAGCGGTTTAAACGTGGTTTCCGAGCCGTCGGAAAGGATGGCGTCCACTTCGAGGATGTGTTCGCGCACGCTGCCATACGCCAGCGAATGTAATCCGCAGGAGTTGTTGCCTAACATGCCGCCGATCACGCATCGGTTGGCCGTTGACGTTTCGGGGCCGAACTGCAGCCCGTATTGGGCCAGAAATAAATTCAGCTCCGCTAAAACGACACCCGGTTCAACGATCACATATTTTTCCTTTTTGTCGAATTCCAGGATTTTATTCATGTATTTCGAAACGTCGACAACAATTCCGCTGCCAACCACCTGCCCGGCCAGCGAAGTCCCGGCGCCGCGCGGGATTACTGAGGTCCCTTTTTCACGGGCAAAGGCGATGATCTTTTTGATGTCTTCCTTGTTTTTCGGGCGGGTAACGGCGAGCGGTTTTTCCTTGTACTGCGAGGCGTCGGTCGAATATAAAACCCGTTGTACATTGTCGGCAAACAGGTCGCCATCGAGCTGGGCCTTTAGCTGGTTGAGCTGTTCTGGTTGAATCATAAAAAAAATGTTTTTTCCGGGCATAAAGTTAAAAGAAATCTTTTCCGGGATTGTTTCTTTCTGCAAATATCGCGGTGCGGCGCACCTAAAAATTGTTGTTTATTTTATGTGGACAAACACTCATTTAAAAACTTCCCTCACTGCTTCCAGGTATTTCATCCCTGAAATGGTATCGGGTTCGAGATAACTGCCTTCAGTCCATTCGTTCCAGCAGTTGATGTTGAGAATTCGCGGTCCGGCAGGGTCGGCCAGCAGTTTTTCCCTGGTGAGTTGCAACGCGGTTTTAAAATTCTCCGGGGTGTTGTTCCCGATGGTGTTCATAAACGGATAGCCAACATGCGCCCACTCCGAATTCAGGTCGCAGCGCGGGCTCGGGTCCCAGCCCATCGTAACGT
>CAYWBV010000444.1:0-3136 GCA_964455785.1 uncultured Maribellus sp. | reverse complement strand
AAACTATTCCCCGCCAAATGAACAAAACCTTCTCTTTGTCAGTTGAATAAGAAATCAATAAGACAAAACGAATGAAAAAAGAAGACGTTAAACAGGAAGTTTTTGATCTCTACGATGAATATGCACACAATAAAATCGACAGGAGGCAATTTGTAGAAAGACTATCGGCCTATGCGGTGGGCGGGCTGACCGTCCCGGCGCTGATGGGATTTATCATGCCCAACTACCAGGACAAAATTCAGGTGAGAGCCGATGACCCGCGGTTAAAAACTGAATTTATTGAATACCACTCGCCAAAAGGAGGGGGTAAAATGAAGGGGCAACTTTCACGACCGCTGAATAACAACGAAAAATTGCCGGGAATTATCGTTGTTCATGAAAACCGGGGATTAAATCCATACATCGCAGACGTGGGGCGTCGGGCAGCGCTCGAAGGATTTATTTCGTTGTCGCCCGATGCGCTTACTCCTTTGGGAGGCTACCCCGGCAATGACGACGATGGACGGGCATTGCAGGCAAAACGCGACCGAAATGAAATGCTGGAGGATTTTATCGCCGCTTTCGGATTTCTGAAGTTACATCCTGAATGTAACGGTAAAATTGGGGTTGTCGGTTTTTGTTTCGGAGGTTGGATTGCCAATATGATGGCCGTCAGGGTTCCTGATTTATTAGCCGCGGTGCCATTTTACGGAGGTCAGCCCGCGGTGGAAGAAGTCCCGGCCATCCAGGCGTCGCTTTTAATCCAGTACGCCGGTCTCGATGAACGTGTAAATGCCGGCTGGCCCGCCTACGAAGCGGCATTAAAAGCCAACAAAAAAAGTTACCAGGCATACATTTACCCCGACGTAAACCACGGTTTTCATAACGACACCACTCCGCGTTTTGACGAGGAAGCGGCCAAACTGGCCTGGCAACGTACCATTGATTTTTTTAAGGAGAAGTTGAAATAACTCCATCCGTTTGAACTCAAAACCGTTATAACTTCCTCATCCGGGGCCTAAAAAAGAAAGTATTTCGCCTGCTCTTTTTTGTTCCCTGATTTTTACCGAAAAAAAGGGCCAACTTTTTGAATTGACCCTTTTTCCCAACACACTGCTTCGAACAGTCGTAAAAACTCTTCTATACTAAAATCTTTGTCGTCAGGTTGCTGATGCTTGTTTCCAGCGCTTCGAACGGTTTCCCGTTGCCCTGGTTGTCATCTTCAACAAACAGGTATTTCATACCGGCCACTTCTTTCGACTCCAGAATTTTTTTGAAATCGATAACACCGGCGCCCACAGGTGCAATATCGTCTTTAATTACTTCGAAAAACGGCGCCTCGTTGGTAAACATGTCTTTGAAGTGGAAAAGCTGGAACCGGCCCGGGTATTTGTTAAACATTTCAATCGGATCCTGTCCGGCTTTCGATGCCCAGAAAAAGTCGATTTCCATGGTAATCAGGTCGGCATCCATTTCGGGCATAAAAATATCGTAATAAGGAACGATTCCGTCGATGCTGGCAAATTCGAAATTGTGGTTGTGATAGGCAAACTGAATCCCCACGTTTTTCATAATCCGCCCGACTTCATTCCAGTCGGCAATCATTTTTTTGTACGACTCAATGTTCCGGTCTTCGTCGTTCACCCAGGGTTGTACACAATATTTTACACCAAGAGCGGCGTGGTCGTCTGCCATTTTTTGCGCATTGTCCAGCGTAATTCCGGCAGCTTCTACCTGGGTGTGGCTGCTCACTACCTCCATTCCCAAATCGTTCACCATTTTTTTGAACTCGGCAGGTGCATATCCGTAAAATTTGCCTTCTGAGTAGTTGGCAAGCTCGAGGTTTTTATACCCAAGATCCGATAATTTTTGTAATGACCCTGTTACATCTGCGGCCATAGCATCGCGAATGGTATAAAGCTGAAGGCCCACGCCAAAACTTTTTCTGTCCATTGCCGGTTTGCAGGCCAATGGCCCCAAAGCAATCATTCCAAGGGCTCCGGCGGTCGAAATTTTTAGAAATCTTCTTCTGTTCTGCGAAATATTCATCATCTTTATTCTAATTTGTTAATTAATCGTTGTAGTTTATGATTTTTTTCAGATGGTTAAAAATAATACAAAACGTTTATTTAAAAACAGAAACTTCAGATTATTTCCTAATTATTCAATGATGAAAATATTTTCTTTCAGAAACAGCCAACCCAGATATTTAATCTTGTGTGTTTTACTTTTGGTCGAATTAACCGTGGCCGGTTTTCCCGGGGATAAAAAAGCCACAAAGTTACGCGGGCCCAAAACGGTTTTACAACTTTCGCCGTCAGAGAACAATCCCCGCAACAGCGAAGGAGATTTTATCAGCCTCGGCGACGGGCGGATACTGTTTGTTTACAGCCGTTACACCGGGAGTTCGACCAGCGACCATGCCCCGGCTTTTCTGGCCGGGCGGTATTCTTCTGACCGCGGCAGAACCTGGACTAAAGAAGACGAAATCATACTTGAAAATGAAGGTGGGATGAATGTCATGTCGGTGTCGCTTCTGCGGCTGCAAAACGGCAAAATAGCACTGTTTTACCTTCGGAAGAACTCAACGGAAGACTGTATTCCTATGATGCGGATTTCCGGCGACGAGGCAAAATCGTGGAGTGATGCTGTTCCTGTTATTACCGATAAACAAGGTTATTTTGTGCTGAACAACGACCGGGTAATCCAGTTGAAAGACGGGAGACTGATGATGGCCGTAGCGTTGCATAATACTCCGGCAGGAAAATGGAAAAATCAGGCCGATTTGTTCAGCTATTATTCGGATGACAACGGGAAAACCTGGCACCCCGGCGGCAAAGTTCCGAATACCACCGACATTGTTACGCAGGAGCCGGGCCTCATCGAGATGAAAGATGGCCGGATTATGATGTACATCAGGGCCAGCGGCGGCTTTCAGCAATTGTCGTTTTCGTCCGACCGGGGAGAAACCTGGAGTCCCATCGAAACCAGTAACATTCCCTCACCGCTTTCACCCGCTACCATCGAAAAAATTCCGGGAACAAACCACTGGCTGCTGGTGTGGAACAACAACGACGGCTCAAATCCGGAAATCAAGGATAAAAGAACGCCGATAACTGTAGCGGTTTCAAAAAATGAGGGGAAAACATGGAAATAT
>CAYWBV010000443.1:0-3146 GCA_964455785.1 uncultured Maribellus sp. | reverse complement strand
GCAATTGTTAAATTTGCGCTACCTTGATAAATAAAAGAAAATGCAACTGATTGAAGTAAATGACAAAAAAAGCCGGAAACTTTTTCACCAGGTTCCCCATCTGATTTACAAAAACGATCCCAACTGGGCCTGTCCGCTGGAAGGAATGGTGGACGATATTTTTAATCCGAAAAAAAACAAAACGTTTAAAAACGGGAAAGCAATCCGCTGGGTTTTAGTTGACAACGAGGGGAAACTGCTGGGGCGGATTGCAGCTTTTATCAATGGAAATACGGCGCACACCTACGAACAACCTACGGGTGGTTGTGGCTTTTTCGAGTGTGTGGACAACCAGGAAGCGGCCAACCTGCTTTTTAACGCCGCCGCAGAATGGAACCGGCAGAATGGGATGGAAGCGATGGACGGCCCGGTGAATTTTGGCGAAAACTATGTCAACTGGGGGCTGCTCGTCGAAGGTTTTAGACCGCAGGGGTACGGTATGCCTTACAATCCGTCCTACTACGAAAAACTCTTCCGCAGTTTCGGGTTCGAGGTGTATTTCGAGCAGTACTGCTACCATCTGGACTACACCGTACCTTTCCCCGAGCGGTTCTGGAAAATTGCCGAATGGATTGCAAAAAAACCACAATACCACTTTAGCCATTTCGATTTTAAACAAACCGACAAGTTTGTTGCTGACTTTTGTACCATTTACGATGCGGCCTGGGCTTTTCACGAACATTACAAACCCCTCGACCCGGAAGACATCAAAGACTTTATCACCACATCGAAAGCCATTCTCGACCCGGAAATGATTTGGTTTGCCTACCACGACGAAAAGCCCATCGCCCTGTTTGTGATGATCCCCGACATCAATCAAATCCTGCGGAAGATGAACGGAAAGTTAAACGTCTGGGGGATTCTGAAATTCCTGTATCTGAAGTGGAAAAAAACCATCACCCGCACCCGGATTATTATTATGGGCATCGATCCGGCTTACCAGCGTTCGGGGGTTGAATCGGCCGTTTTCTGGCACCAGAATCAACTGATGAAAAAGAAACCGCAATACACCGAAGTGGAACTCTCGTGGGCCGGCGATTTTAACCCTAAAATTATTGCCGTTTACGAAGCCACGGGCGCCAAAAGAGCGAAAACCCACTACACCATGCGCTATCTTTTCGACCGGAAAAAACCGTTTACGCGCGCGCCCATTATCGGCCCCGACGCACTCAATGAAAAAGTTAAGGCGAAAACCGCCAAAATTTAAGTTTTCTTTTTTTGGATAATAAGGAACTATATTTATCTTTGCAGGCCAAAATAAAAAGTGGAAATAAAATAACCGGGAATGGATTACAGTTTTGAAATGTAACCATTCAAATAAAATAAAGAAAAAATGAAAAAAGGAATTCATCCAAAAGAATACAGGCTGGTCGCTTTCAGAGATATGTCGAACGGACATGTATTTATTACCAGATCAACTGTAAATACAAGGGAGACGGAAGTAATTGACGGGGTAGAATACCCGGTTTTCAAAATTGAAATTTCAAATACTTCGCACCCGTTTTATACCGGAAAGGTAAAATTGGTCGATACAGCAGGACGTGTGGACAAGTTTATGAGCCGCTACGGCAAACACATGGAAACCAGGAAAAAATAACAGTGGATTTCGATAATAGAAAGGCTCCGGAATACGGGGCTTTTTTTTTGTTATACGGTAAATTTGTCGGTATCTTTTGATTTTTAGGCCAGCCATTGCCGCGCAATTGATGTTTCTTTCCGGTGGCACGGCAATTGCCAATCCTAACCCCGGTTGTTTTTAACTTCCAATATCCGACAGAATGTCATTAATTAAGTCATCATGGGAAAACGAAAAAATACAGGATTTCAAAATATTTTGGTTTCAGGCATCATGGACAGTGATTCGGATTTTCTTCCAATCATTGCCGACGGCGACGATCGCGATTTAAAAAATACCGAAGTCCCCGACATCCTGCCCATTCTGCCGCTGCGCAACACGGTTTTATTTCCGGGCGTGGTATTTCCAATCACAGTAGGAAGGGAAAAGTCGCTGAGGCTGATCCGGGATGTATACCAGGGAAGCCGGTTGCTGGGTACCATCGCACAAAAAGATTATACCATCGACGAGCCCAAAACCAGCGATTTGTATTCGATTGGCACCGTGGCCGAAGTACTCAAAATCCTCGAAATGCCCGATGGTTCCACCTCGGTGATTATACAGGGGAAAAGGCGTTACCAAATCCGGGAGTTTATCACCGAAGACCCCTATTTTAAAGCCCGGGTTGAACCGCTAAACGATTTTATTCCGAGCAACGACAACGAGTTTAACGCCATTGTAGGCTCGTTAAAAGATCTTTCCATCAAAATTGCCCAGTTTTCGGCCAATGTACCGCCCGAGGCTACCTTCGCCGTCAAAAATATCGAAAACTCCACGTTCCTCATCAACTTTATCTGTTCCAATACCGATATTAACGTGGATGACAAACAAAACCTGCTGGAAATTGAAAGTATCAAGGACCGCGGGGTGCAGGCCATCAGTTTTCTTGTCAAAGAGGTGCAGATGCTCGAATTAAAAAACGACATCCAGAAAAAGGTACGGACTGACATGGACCGCCAGCAACGCGAGTTTATGCTCAACCAGCAGATGAAAACCATCCAGGACGAGCTGGGCGGAAATCCGGCGGAACAGGAAATCAACCTGTTAAAGGAAAAGGCGCAAACCAAAAAGTGGAACGAGGAGGTTGCCCAGTTCTTCCAGAAAGAAGTGGAAAAACTGGGACGGCTGAACCCCGCTGCCGGAGAATATTCGGTACAATACACCTTCTGTCAGACCCTGCTCGACCTGCCGTGGAATGAATATACCACCGACAATTTTGATATGAAAAACGCCAGCAAGGTGTTGGACGAAGATCACTACGGGCTGGAAAAGGTAAAAGAAAGAATACTGGAACACCTTGCGGTTTTGAAACTAAAAAACGACATGAAGTCGCCCATCCTTTGTTTGTACGGCCCTCCCGGCGTTGGAAAAACGTCGCTGGGGAAATCGGTGGCGCGCGCCCTCGACCGCAATTATGTGCGCGTGAGCCTGGGCGGGCTTCACGATGAATCGGAAATCCGCGGACACCGCCGCACCTACATTGGCGCCATGC
>CAYWBV010000442.1:0-3147 GCA_964455785.1 uncultured Maribellus sp. | reverse complement strand
ATCTTCAGCTTTCGGTAACACAGGGCAATTTTTTTGAGGTTCCACGAACGGTTCAGTTCATACAATTCAGCTTTCAGATAAGCATCGAGCGCCATTTTATAATCGCCCGACTCCTGATGGCAGAACCCTGTTTTCTGGTACAACTCGCCGCTTTTTTCAAGACTCAGCAAATAGTTGAAAATTTCGGCAGCTTCGGTAAAATAATTTTTAGAGAAGTAATATTCCGCGATGTTTCGCAGCACTTTAATATCTTCTTTTAAAATACTTCCGAGTGCAATTTTATTGTGAAAATCGAAACGCCAGTTGAAAATATCATCAAAACCCTCTTTTCTCGGATGTAATTTGTAAAACCGGTACAAATCCTGTATATACTGGTTCGAGATAAATTCCGCCTTTCGTCCCGGGGCTGTAATTTCCTCATCTTTTTCCAGTTCGTTTAACTGATCCATTTCGGCTTTCATTCCCTGCGCCATAAATTCACGGTTTTCTTCAGGCAGGCTTTGAATGCTCAGGCAAAACGAATATTTATCGGAATTGCACAACACCGGCGCGCTGTCAATGGCTTTTATAAACTGAAGGTTTATCGGGACCGAAGTATCGACGGCTTTGGCTATTTCCGGATTCTCGGGAAAAAACGGGATAAACCAGTTGGTGAGTTCGCTGAAAAAAGGGAACATTTTCAACATCGAGAATGAACCGATAAACACATCGGCGCCTTCCATCTGCAGTTCCGAAAACTCTTCCATCTTGTCCATCAATCCCGGCGAACCTTTAAAAATTTCTTCCCATTCGGGGTTTTTATCGTCGCTCCAGCCTTCGTCCATTAAACTGTCGAGGTTAATTTTATCTTTCAGGTTAGGGCTTATTTTTATCATCTCGGGGATGATTTCCTCTTTTATTTTTTTCTGAATCTTTTCGGTTTCCCTGCTCCGGATAAACTGGACGATCACCCGCTCCAGGTTCCGCTTAAATTCCGGTGATTCGTTCAGAATTTCCAGGCGGCCGGTTATTTCGGGATAAAAAGGAATCCGCGAATCGTACCTGAACAAATTGATGAGCAGCGCCACAAGCGCCCTCTGGTTGATTTCGTTTTCTTCTGACTCATACAACCGGTAAAGCAGCGTGAACTTTTTTTCATCGAAATAACGCTGAAGGCTGAGCAAAACTCCCGAAACCATCAGCGATTTCCAGGAAGTTTGAACAAGCGCGGAAGAAAAAAAACTCTCCAGAAAAGCGGCTTCTTCCTCCAACCATTTATCGCGAAACCAGATATGATAAAATAATTGTATTATATTTTGCTGATGTTGTTTTAGTTCCGTCTCTTCATCAAAAGCAGCCATTTCACTGCCCGCCATCGATTTTAGTTTTCTGGCGAGGTAAAAACCTTCCACTTCTGCCAGGAATGGTTCAAATTCCGAAAGATACCGGTCGCGAAAAGCGCGCTTTTTTTCATATTCCACCGAAAGAGAATATTTCAATCTGAGCGTTTCGTAAATTTTGTCGGCCAGCTCAAATGCCGACACAATCAGGTGTCGGTAAACTTTCTGGCGTTCCGGGTCGCGAATTCCTTCCACGGTGTATTTCAGCATATAATGGTATGTCTGTTCGAGGTTGTGATATTCGTCCGAAAAACTCCCCAGCCCGTTTTCAACGATGATTTTTTCCAACTGGTCAAACGCCGGTTTTAATTTCCGGCCGGCCAGGTTGAGACAAATTTCGTTGTACTTTATTTTGATTTCCTTTTCTGTCATGTTCAACTGTTCTTGTTCAAAATTAATTGAAAAACAAGAGTCAACAAAAATTTAACCATGTTTTAATTCCGGTTCATTTGGCTTAAACAATAGCGTTTTTCTGACAGAATTGCTTTTGAGAAGAAAAAGTATGAAGTATTCAGAGATGATTTTTTTTTACGACCGAAAGGATTTATTCGGTTTTTTCCAGCGGATGCGGGCGACAAAAACGCTGCCGTCGCTGCCGTATTTTTCCACACCTTTGGGTTGCATCCATTCCGAAACGGTTACCCAGGTTTCTTTTTCACTGATTTCTGTTACCCCAAAATTTCCAAGTCTCGCTCCCCGTTCCGGCACAATGATTTGTTCGGTTTCGCGGAAAACACATAACTTTT
The DNA here is from genome assembly GCA_964455785.1 of uncultured Maribellus sp. Lineage (GTDB taxonomy): Bacteria > Bacteroidota > Bacteroidia > Bacteroidales > Prolixibacteraceae > Draconibacterium. The sequence continues at coordinate 1,022 of CAYWBV010000442.1, read as the reverse complement.
CGGGATCAACCTGCGCCATAAACAGCGGCGCCCGGTGACGAAAAACATGGTCGTTGCCGGCGCCGCGCCGGGTGTATACCAGAAATAGCGCGTCGCTGTGGGTAACCCAGTGCTGCTGGGTATTGTAACTGCCCAGCTCGTTGCCGTCGTCAAACGTCCACGGAACATATTTTTCGAAATGTAGTCCATCGTCACTGCGGGCGACAAACCCGCGATTGTCGTTTCTGATGGTCATAAAAAACCGGCCGCCAAAACGGGTCAGCGAAGGTTCGCCCAGGCCGCGCGAGTTATCATTAATTTCCAGTTCAGTACCATGTTCTGTGTAAATCAGGTTGTCTTCTTCTATCCGGCAACGACAAACCGTCACCTGTGAATTTTTACCGTCGGGTTTGAATGAAACGGGCAACAGGATGGAACCGTCTTCCAAATCGAACCGTTGCGCACACCCGGCGCCGGAGTTGTAAAACTTTTCCTCATCGGGCATCTGTAGTTTTTTCCAGTCGTTCCAGGTTCCCGTGGTTGTATTGTAAAACGAATACGAAGTGTGCCTCGGGCGCGGACTGGTTACTTTCCAGTCGGGGGTGTAAACCACGGTGTGGCCGGTCCCGATCAGCGTTTTGGACGGCGCGTGCCAGGCAGGCCAGAAATCGCTCACCGCCACGGGGCGTTCCACACCCTCTATTTTTTCGTACCGGGGTTTTAATGAATGGATTTCGGAAGGATTGCTCCAGGTTTTACCCAAATCGGCAGTTTCGAGGCCAAACATTCCCCGAAAAACATCGCTGCCCTGCAAATCGAGGCTGTTCATGGTCATTACTACCCGCGGAAATCCTTTTTCTCCGGTCGCAGGAATGATTCCGGCCCGCGGGTGGCTCCAGCATTTTGTGCCGTCGAAAAGTTTTGCCGCCACATCCAAGCCGAGCCGGTAACGGGTTGTTCCTCCCGAACTCAGAAAAGATGGCAATATCATCCACGAAATTCCGCCCACAACCGATGTTTTCAAAAAGTTTCTTCGTTCCATT
>CAYWBV010000441.1:0-3170 GCA_964455785.1 uncultured Maribellus sp. | reverse complement strand
GATTATTTTTAACAAAATATCTTTTAAAACCGGGTTTTTGCACAGACTCCCGTTAACAACAAGCTTAAATCAAGAAATGAAGTACGTTTTATATTTCTCAATATTCGTTTTTACAATTGGCTTAAATCAAAAGCTTTTTGCTCAAGACATTGAATTTCAAAAAAAGTCTTTAAAGTATGACTTTGAGAATGCTATTCATTTCACCATCGACCAATCAATAATTGCTGACTTCAATGGTGACGGAGCAAATGACACGGCTATTTTTAGAAAAGAAAACAAAACTTCAGGAATTATAATAAATCATGGACGAACTAAAGAAACGGTAAGAATTGGATTTGGAAATGATTTTGCACACTTAACTGATTTCAATTGGGTCGACTTCTGGGGACTTGTTAAAGACTCGACAACTTATGAAATGATATTTGATGAAACAGATATTCTTGGAGACACAATTATCAGACTTGAGAATCCATCAATAGTTGTTAGAAAGGAAGAAGCTGGTGGAGGAATAATTACGTTTAAAAATGGTACTTATAAATGGATTCATCAATCGGATTAAAAATAAAAGTGATTCCTAAAATGTCAGAATGAAATAATAAAAACAGAAATGGGATTTAAAAAAGTGTGTTTAGATTGCAGAAAAGCTTTTAATCTCCCAATGAATTGGGAAGAGAGACACGTATCGACTTGTCCTCAATGCAAAAAGCCAATGACAGAGATGTATCACCTATTTCAACCTCCTAAACATACTGACATAAAGAAATGGGAAGTAGTAAAATTTTTAGTAAAAAATGGTTTTACATACTTCCATGTTTGGGAAACAATCAATAGAAATTCTAAAGGAGAAATAATCAGCTATCAAAACTATGTGAAGTATCCAGAAACCATGAATGAAGCAAAGAAATTTGTCGAAGAATACCAAGAACAAGCAATAAAACATTGACTTGCTATTTAAATATTTTGATAGAAATGAAATTAAAAAAAATGAAAAAAGCCAGTTGTTAACAATGTACATATTGCAGGGCGGGGTTTGGTGGTACGCCAACTGCGGATTCTCGTTTCGCAGTTCCGTGTCCTTCGGACAGGAACGCGCTCCGGACCGCCCGCCTGGATGAACCATTCGGACAGGGACGGGCAGGCTCTCCGAAATCCGAAACGACAACACATACCAACCCCTCAACGCCAAACTTAAAGACGCAACCATTTAAACTAAAAAACCATCACAGTGAATAAGAATCCATAAAATATCAAAATCATGAAAAATCTTGACAAGCTATTTGTAATTACAATCTTGTTATTTTATTCGTGTGACAAAAACGAATATGAATATCCAGACACTGAATTAACAGTAAATGACCTTTACACGTATTGTGAAACAGATGGGAAACATCCTTGCAGCGAACCTTTAAATCATGAGGGTGAATCTGTGACTGTTATTGGTTATTACAGAATATCAAGTCTCGGATTTAATCTTACCGGCGACACGTTTATATTTTATGATGCTCCTGAAGTTGGGAGTATTAATACTGAAATAACAATTTTGGGAGATACCAAATCTGTATTTGACAAAATAAGCGATTTTATTAGGGAAAATAGTGTAGGAGGACATGTTAAACTAAAAGTAAGCGGAACAATCGTTGGACATGATTTGCCAACAAACGACGCATGCAGTCGAGGAGTGTTTTTAGAAATAGATAGTTCATCTGCAGTGCGTTTGGATTAAAAAAAATAAAGCCAGTTGCTTATAAATTGTAAATTGTATTGCGGGGTTCGTGCGGTGGGTTGTCACCGCTTCTTTCCTGACCGTCATGTACCGGACACTGGCACTTTTCGAAATCCGCAACGACACCATACACGCAACCGTTTTATATATAGAAAAAGACAAAACCGACGATAATAAAAACAATCACTGTTGTCCGGTTAAAAAGTAAAATAAAGATGAGATTCTTCACTTCATTTCATTACGTTCAGAATGACAGAAAGTTAAGTTGGTACGGGCATTTGGGAGGGGTGGTTTTGCCTCGCCTGAGGCGAGAGAGGAATCTCATAAAATTAACCGGACAGTATTAAAAAATAATAAAATCAAAAACATGAAAACTTTCAATTTAATTTTATTCTGCCTGCTTTTTGGCAATATTTCCGGACAGGAAATTCAGGAAAAAGAAATCAAAACAGAGGTTAACGAAGTAACTGTTTTTATCAACAAAGCACAGGTTGCACGACAGAAAACGGTTGAACTTTCTCCCGGAATCACAATTTTAAAATTTACAAATTTATCTCCTTTTATTGACGCAAAAAGTGTTCAGGTAAAAGCAAACGGCGACGTGACAGTTTTAGCAGTAAATCATCAGCAGAATTTTGTGGATAAACTTGAAAAGCCGGAAGAAGTAAAAAAAATTGAATCAAAATTGGATGACCTAAACGGTCAAATAAAACTGGAAGAAACCTACCTTTCTATTTTAAAGGAAGAACTGACTTTTTTAAACGACAACCGGATTATCGGCGGAAAAAACAATGAATTAAATATTTCGACACTCAAAGAAGCATCTGAATTTTACAGTTCCAAACTCACTGTTTTAAAACTGAAAGAAATTGAAAGAAATAAAACGTTAGAGGGTTTGAGAAAACAAAAGAACGAACTTCAAAACCAATTGAATACATTAACAAGTAAAAAAGAATTTGCTTCGGGTGAAATTTTAGTAAAAGTTCAAAGTAAAATTAAAACCAATCCAACCTTCGAATTATCATACATTGTTGACAATGCTGGATGGTATCCGACCTATGATATTCGTGCAAAAACCATTAATGACCCTGTGGAAATTATTTATAAAGCGAATTTACGGCAAGACACCAAAGTGGATTGGAAAAATGTAAAACTTTCATTTTCTTCCTCAAATCCAAATTCATCGGGAGTTGCTCCGGAACTTAAAACGTATTATCTGGACTATTACAGTTTGCCACCGGTTTATAACAAAACAATAAATTCGGTGAGCGGTCAGGTTTTAGACCAGGAAAACCAACCATTAATTGGTGCAACGGTTATGGTTCCTGAAACCACAATTGGAGTAGTAACAGATGTGAACGGAAATTATTCGGTTACCCTTCCAAACAATGCCGGTTATTTAAGCTTCTCTTTTATCGGTTTCAAAACTCAAACTTTACCCATTACA
>CAYWBV010000440.1:0-3187 GCA_964455785.1 uncultured Maribellus sp. | reverse complement strand
CTGACAAAAGATTAGTGTCAACTGACAAAAGATTAGTGTAATTGGGCATAAGATGGCCGTCAACTGGCAAAAGATGAATGTAATTGCACTCTATACGACTGTAATCGGGCTCTACACGACTGTAATTTGAGCCATATACGATTGTAATTGCACTCTATACGACCGTCATTTGAGCCATATACGACTGTAATTGCACTCTACACGACTGTAATCGGGCCCTATACGACTGTAATCATGCCATATACGACCGTCATTTGAGCCATATACGACTGTAATTGCACTCCATACGACTGTAATCGGGCCCTATACGACTGTAATCATGCCATATACGACTGTCATTTGACCCATATACGAGTGTAATTGCACTCCATACGACTGTAATTGGACTCTAAACGACTGTCATTTGACCCAATACGAGTGTAATTGGACCCTATACGACTGTCATTTGAGCCCTATACGACTGTCATCAGGCATCTGAATAGTGAGATTGGACTTCGGTAAGTTGTTGGACATCTTATGGTTGCTTCTGTTTTTTTTGCGACGAGTATTCGCTGGCGGCTTTGCGCCGTTTGGCTTTTTTAAAAAGTTTCCCGATTTGTTCGGAAGGGGAGAACTTGGTGAAGATTAACGACGAGGCTTCGGTACGTTGCTGTCGGTCGTTTTCGGTTACGGTTTGTTTAACCGGGTTGTTTTCGGCTTTTATCTTTTCAAATTTGGGCACCTTCAAATCATTCAGAAACATCAGGTTTTCGTTGGCGCGGTCCATGTCGTTTTTCTCGCCGGGCGAAACCGTAACACCGGGCAACTCGGTGGAAAATATCTCGACGGTTACAATGGGGTTAACCATTAAATCGAAAACGGTAAATACTTTCCGGTGATACGAAACATGCGAAAAAACCAGCGTGTCTGACGGAAACGCCCAAACCTCGAAAACGCCGTTGCCTTTGGTAACCACTTTTTCGAGGCTCCGCGAATTGATGATGTAGGCATCGGCCACCGGGTTCACATCCGCATCGACAATCCGGGCTTCCAGGCGTATTTTTTCCTCCTGCGCCAGACCGTGGAGCGCCAGCAGGGTCAGCAAAAGTGTCGCAAACCGTTTCATCGTCAAGGTTTTTGCGCAAGTTCGCGATTTTGCGTCTTAAATTGGCTGAAAAAAATCTAAATGATGTTAAGTGTTTTTAATCTAAACCCGAACCATTTAAAAGAAGTTTACCCGGCAACAGCATAAAAAAGGCAAAAAAAGTACGGTATAACCGGCGTTATCTGTAAAAAAAAAAAGGCAAATTTGAAAACTTTTGTTTTTTCAAAAAAAATAACACTATTTTCAACGCTTATTAAAACCGATATTAAACCAATAAAAAAAATTAAAAAATGAGTACGTTAGACTGGATTGTTCTTGGGGCCTTTGTTGTTGCCCTGATAGGAATTGTCGTTTGGGTCATCCGGAAAAAAGACAAAAACACGGCCGACTATTTTCTTGCCGGCCGCGATGCTACCTGGATTGCTATCGGGGCATCTATTTTTGCTTCGAATATTGGCTCCGAACACCTTGTGGGGCTGGCGGGCGCCGGGGCCGAAAGCGGAATGGCCATGGCGCACTGGGAAATGCACGGCTGGATGATTTTAATGCTGGGTTGGTTGTTTGTCCCGTTTTATTCGAGGAGCAAAGTGTTTACCATGCCCGAGTTTCTCGAGCGGAGATACAATCCGCAGGCGCGTTCGTTCCTTTCCGTTATTTCGCTGGTGAGTTATATTCTGACCAAAGTTGCTGTTACGGTTTATGCCGGAGGTGTTGTTTTTAAAGATGTTTTTAATATTGAATATATTTCGTTCTGGGGATACAACATCGACTTTTTCTGGGTGAGCGCCATCGGACTGGTTCTGCTCACCGGGCTTTATACCACGTTTGGCGGGATGAAAGCCGTTCTTTATACATCGGTACTGCAAACGCCGATTTTACTTTTCGGTTCCATCGCCATTCTGGTTATCGGGTTGATTCAGGTTGGCGGATGGAACGAGATGATTGAAATCTGCCGCAAGACCGATGTCAACGGGCTGGGAGATTCAATGGTAAACCTGATGCGCTCGCCGCAGGATCCCAAATTTCCGTGGACGGGGGTTATCCTCGGATCTGCCATTATTGGGTTCTGGTATTGGTGTACCGACCAGTTTATCGTTCAGCGCGTACTTTCGGGCCGCGATATGAAACAGGCGAGGCGGGGGGCCATTTTCGGCGCCTATTTAAAACTCACACCCGTATTTATTTTTCTTATTCCCGGAATGATTGCCTACGCCCTTACACAAAAAATCGATCCGTCAACCGGCGAGCCGATGCTGACACTCGCAAGCAACGACGCCGCCTTTTCTACTCTTGTAAAAGTTTTGCTCCCCAAAGGGTTTACAGGTATTGTGGTGGGCGGTATCCTGGCGGCTTTAATGAGTTCGCTGGCCTCGCTGTTTAATTCGTCGGCCATGTTGTTTACGATCGATTTCTACCAGAAATACCGGCCCAACCTGGCTGAAAGGCACTATGTTATTGTTGGCCGTATAGCAACTGTTGTTATTGTAATCCTTGGGATTGCCTGGATTCCGGTTATGCAAAAAATAGGGAAAGTACTTTACGAATATTTGCAGGATGTACAGTCGTTGCTGGCGCCGGGTATTGCAGCGGTTTTCCTTCTCGGGGTTATTTCAAAACGAACAACACCTGCCGCCGGTATCTGGGGGCTCGTTATTGGTTTTACACTGGGAATGACACGTTTGGCGCTCAATATTTTCAAAGGTTCTGTTGCCGACGATTCGTTGCTTTACACCGTTTTCCTGTCGCACAACTGGCTCCATTACGAAATATATTTGTTTATCATCGTCATTATTTCGATGGTCATCATCAGTTATTTTACCAAAAAGAAGGACCCGGCTTCCATTGTCGGGTTGACGGTTGGAAGTGCAACGGCCGCACAGCGCGCCGAAACCAGGGAATCGTACAACTACTGGGATATTATAAATTCGGTGATCATCATTGCCATTATTTTGGTTTTCTACGCTTACTTCTGGTAATTCGTTTTTCGAAATAATTTGAAAATAGCTGTCGGTTTTGGCAGCTATTTTTTTATTTTCGAAAAATAAAATCATGTTATGTACGACATCATCGGCGATATTCACGGACATGCACAGTTACTGAAAA
>CAYWBV010000439.1:0-3188 GCA_964455785.1 uncultured Maribellus sp. | reverse complement strand
TTCAATTTCCGGAACCGGCATATTTTTGCTGATACTTTCTCCAGGTATTGATCGATGTTGTGAGCGCTGTTTCACAATCCTGTTTGATGTTGTAACACTGTAAACCGAATTTTCCGTTGTAGCCGTTGTCTTTCAGAAGTTTTACCAAATTGTAGGTATCAAAACTTCCTTCGCCAAGCGGTTGTATCAGTTGGTTCCACTCCATTTCCTTTGTATTTCCGGAATCGGCGCCGTTAACGGAAACCATATACAGATGCGGCAAAGCGGCTTTCACTTTCTCCTCAAGACCCGATTCTCCTTCTACCTTGAGAAAATGACACAAATTAAACACCGCACCCACGTTTTCACGTTCAACCGCTTTTGCCAGTCTTACTGCGTGTTCCAGCGTTTCGCAATAAAAATTCACATGCGGATAAATTGCAATCTGAATATGTAACGGAGCCGCAAAATCGGCCAACCCGCGAACACCTTCCACAAAAATTTTGTCGCCTTCAGTTTTGTTATTCATCAATTCATCGGCGTGAAGATGTAATGTCACCAACAAATTGCGGTCTTTCGAATCTTCCAGGATTTTTTTCAAATCGGGATGGTATGAAATTTTGCCGTCGATGATGTTCATGGCAATATACATTTCAGGCATTTCGAGCCCCACGGTATCCATTGCAGCACGAAGATTATAATATGTCTCTTCGGTATGGCCGGCCAACCCATCGTATCCCAGTCTTTTTATCAGTTCGGCCTGGGCCCTGAAACCCACCGGAGCATTAGGCAGTGTACGCACCCCGTTGTTAAAACAGTAAAACGTGTTGTCGAGTTCTTTTTTCGGCGAACAACCGGCCAACAAAAAAGGGATTAAAATGATCAGGATTAATAATTTATACATATCTGTTATTTTAATGGAATTTCCTGAAATTTATTCATCCAGTCGATCACATTTTTGTCGAGCCACTTTTCGCGAAAAGGTCTTGTTAACATGGCATTTGCCGCATTGTCGCCGATAAAAAGGCCGACCTTTTGATCCCAGTTCAGTTTTCTGCCCAACGTTACGGAAAAGAGCCCCATCACCGTTAAAAAATAGACATTGTAACCCACTTCCAGCGGTTCGAGTGTAGGTTTCCCTGTTTCAATACCTTTCAGAAAATCGGCTTTATCGGGTAGCGTATTTTTATAGGAAATATCGCTGGAGCTCGGCTCAAATTTCAGGATTTCTTCGGAACTCGCCGTGATTTTATCAGGATATTCCACCCTGACCCATCCATCCTTTCCAACAAATTTTACAAACGGCACATCAATTTTATAGTTGAATTTTATTCCGTCGGCAAATTCATACTCCAGGTCGAAAGCGTTGATGGTATTCCAGATACCTTTGTCAAATGAACCGGTCCCCTGCACCGAAACCGGGTTTTCGTATTCCTTTTTCATTCCCCACAGCGCAATGTCGTTGAGGTGAGCTCCCCAGTTGGTAATCATCCCATTACAGTAGTCGGAAATACGGAGCCAACCCGGCCTCGAATTTATAGTACCCGGTTCATGCACCCGTTGCAGGGTGTAAGGCGCCGGAAAAGCAGGCCCCAGCCACATATCATAGTTCAGTTCCTTAGGTACCGGCGTGGTTTCCTGCGGACCAAGTGCACTACCATTCAATTCACCCGGCACGCCAACTTCAACGGCTGTCAGGTCGCCGATAACTTTATTGTGAACCAGTTCCACGGCCCTGTTAAATTCCCGGATAGAACGAAATTCGCTGTCGAGCCTGCCGGTAACACCTTTTGCTTTTACAGCTTCCACTAAAGCTTTTCCGTGTTTTGGCGCTATGGTAAACGCTTTTTCCATACAAACATGTTTTCCGGCCAAAGCTGCCGCAACCGTTGCAGGCGCATGCCAGTGGTCGGCAGTCGAAACCATAACGGCATCTACATCTTTATTGGCAATCAGTTTTCGGTAATCGTCGTATTCTTTTACACCATGATAGTTTTTCCCTGCCGATGAATAAGTATCGTTAATGATTTTTGTTGCCAGCTTCATTCGCCACGAGTCCACATCGTTCGTAGCGATTACTCTGCAATTATTCAGTTTCAGAAAACCATTTTTAAGATTGGCATTAATGGCTTGCCTGCCAGTGCCAACCATACCAATATTGATCTGGTTACTGGGCGCAGTTTTGCCAAACACAGAGGAAGGCACAATGGTGGGCAGAATCACGACCCCCGCCGTAACCGCCGCCGATTTTTTGATAAAATTTCTTCTTTCCATAAATTTATGTTGCTAAGTCCTGCTTAATAATCAGTTAAAATATTCAATCTGAAATCAGCTCAATATTTAGCAGCAAAATCTTCGGCAAAAACATTAATTTCATCGCTGGTAAGATGTGCCCCCGAAGCGACAATCACACGGTACCTGAATGTTGCTGATTTCCCTGGCTGGATAGAGAAATTCATTATCTCGTTCTCTTTTGTAAAATCTTTAACACCGAGAGGATTGGCGGCAAAAAGACCGTATCCGCGGGCGTGCCAGTAGGTCGGATAATTCGGGTTTTGCGGATGATCGCAAATGATGAGAGAAATTTTTTCGTCGCCAATACTACCGCTCAGATTCATCCATTTGGCGCGGGTACCCCAAACCTCTTCGCCGGCAATACCTTCGCTGCTGATGTAATTTCCTGATATATCCATATTTAGTGTATCTTTTACCTTCGATGTAGTTCCGTCAGCATTCAACACCACAACATCTCCTCCGGAAGGTAATTCAAGTTGCCGGGCAACCCGGATGCCAAACATTCCTTCCTTGGTATCGGACATAATCACCTCTTTTTCGCCGGCGGTCAGAGTGGTAATGCGGTCGACAATCCTTGTGGTCCCGTCTGCAATAAAATGATATTCGGTATTTTCTTTCAGAAGTTCGACACCGGAAGAATCCACCCAACTCTCCAAAGTAACAAACGAACCTTCCCCGACTCCTTCTATGATATTTTCTGTTTTGAGGTGTTTGATTACACCGCCGTTTGTATTCCGCGTTCCCAGTCCCTGCGAGCCGTTGCCCCAGAAATCCAGACCGTTTACATTTCCATAGGTCAGCCACATACCAATTTGGTGAGGATGATCTGCCCGTTCACCGGTCTTTGGATTTAACGGAAACCCTCGCGTAATTTCAGTTCCTGCCGAAGTAAAAACCGGATAAAGAACAGGTTT
>CAYWBV010000438.1:0-3200 GCA_964455785.1 uncultured Maribellus sp. | reverse complement strand
GGAAAGAACTGGAGATCAATTATTCCACTTCGGCAGCCGGTGAAATACGGTTCGAATTTCAGGATGTAAACGGCGTCCCGGTTCCCGGTTTTACACTCGAGGATTCGCAGCCGGTTATCGGGAACGAAATAGCCCGTATTGTCAGGTGGAACAATAACAGCGATTTGCAAAGACTGGTTTCCCAGCCCCTCCGGTTGCGGATTTTTATCAAGGATGCCGATTTGTATTCTTTGAGGTTTAAATGATGGAAAGTAAAACAATAAACTATAATGAATAAAAGATGAAAAGAAGAAAAATCCAACCGTTAGCCGTATGTGCATCCATCGTATTCTTCATGTTGTTTACACAATGTAAGGATGAAAATGTGCTGCCTGAAAAATGGTTGGCTGACTGGTCGTCTCCTTCTGCAGATAATCGTCCGCTCCAGATTGTTCACGGGGCCGATATCCGCAGTAAAGCAGCTTATTACAAAGATAGTTGCGGATTGGGAGGCGTGGTTTGTAATGTTCCGTTTGGTGAAAATTATCTGAATTCGGAAGAGGAATGGGATGTTTTCACAGAAGGAGTTAATGAGATGATTGACAATGGATTGAGGGTGTGGATTTATGATGAGGACGGCTATCCCAGTTTAGGCGCCGGGGGCAGGGTACTCGAAGCTGATTCTTCTTTGGAAGCCCTCGAAATGGTTTATGACAAAGACAGTCAGGAGCCTTACTTTGTTCGGTCCTGTTATGAATATACACACGCCTGCAACAATTATTATGTCGCCCGGCGTTATCCCAATCCGCTGAACCCAAAATCCACCGAAAAATTTATCGAATTGACACATCAGGCCTATTATAATCATCTCGGCCCTGAATTGTATGGGAAAGTGGAAGCCTTTTTTACGGATGAACCGTCGATGATGGCCGTCAACCTGGGAGAACTTGCTGAAGATGTGAGGAAAAATGTCAGGGTAACCGATCCTTTGGATCCGAAAAAGAAGAACCTTCCAATGATATCCTGGTCAGATGATTTGCCAGCAAAATATAAGGCAAAATATGGCGAAGATTTGATGGAATCAATTGCTTCCCTTTTTACCGGGAATGAGGAAAAAGACAAAGTAGTAAGACAGAAGTTCTGGTCGCTGCTTGCTGAACTGGACCGGCAATATTATTATGATGCCATTCGCAACTGGAGTCAAACCATGCGGGATAAAAACGGAGGGAAAGGCCCTGTTTCTTCGGGCCACTGCCTGCGCGAAGAATATCCGGCTATCCATGTCCCGCTTGATGGAAACAAGCTGCTGGTCACTTCCGGATTCGATATTCCCGGCCTCGACCAGTTGAATTCTGATCCTTCCATTTGGACCGGCGATGCCTGGATGGCCGCCTTTTTTCCCAATTCATCGGCGATGCTCACTGACCAGCGCCGGGTGATGTGCGAAATGAGCGATTTTTCACAAACCATGGGGAACGAGGGACCGGTACCCGTGGAAGAAATGCAGGCCGCAACGGCATGGCAAATGGCGTTTGGAGTAACCGACTTCAACCTTTATTATACCATCAGTTACGGAGATAAATTTCCTTACCGGAAAGAACCCGAATACAGAGAGTATTGCGATTTCGTCGGCCGCATCAACTCCCTCGTAATGGAAGCTGCTCCGGTCAGGAACGTGTTGCTTTACTATCCGGTTTATGATTTACAGCGGGAATATATTCCGGCAGCCGAAAAAATGAGCCGGGCCACCCAAAGCGAATTATCCAAAACCATTGAAATTTCATTTCGCGATTTGGGGGCAAACCTGTTAAAAGCCCAGAACCAGTTTGTTCTGGGCGATTATCTTACGCTTGAAAAAGCGTTGGTTACCGACAATAAAACCATTCAGATTGGCCGGAATCAGTATTCATCCCTTGTTTTCCCCCGTGGAGTGGTTTTCCCGCCATCTGTTTCTGCTCTCGTTGAACAGGCCCGAAACAAGGGCGTTACCGTAGTTTTTGCCGATGATTTCAGCGAAACTCCCTCTCCCGGACAATTGACCGGACTGGTTGGCAGCGAAAACAAACTGGCCCCTTCCTGCCCGGAAATCGCTTTTGGAAAGTTTACGCGCGAAGGCCGTGAGATTTTTATTCTGGTGAATACGGGAAAAGAGAATTATCACGGAGAGTTGGAACTTGCCGGAAGTGAACAATACATCGGTCTTGATCCCCGGACAGGAACCGTTTCTGCACCGCAAAAAATATCCGGGGAAAAGATTGGGGTAGAACTGGCTCCTTTACAAACAATGATTTTTACTGCCCTTTAATTTTATCAAAGTAGTGAAATGAAAAAACTTTATCTTTTTGGGAAGTTGCTGTCCGTTATGATTTTTGTTTCCATTTCTCCGGATATCAGCTCTCAAACTGTAATCCAGGGAGACAGGGATAAAACGATATCGGCATTTAATCCGAAGTCGGCGGAATGGGAAATTGCGTGGCCCGGGCGGGTTTCACAATATAACCTGGCCTACCTCAGCCCGCCGGTTGACCCGATGCAGGGGATTCCGCTCGGAAATGGCGAAATCGGGGCCTTGTTTTGGTGCGAAGATTCAAAAATTATTGCCGTTGTCAACAAAAGCGACTTGTGGGAAGATGCAGCGTTTGGCCCGTTCGAAAACTGGGACGAAGAGCAGGAAGATTACAGCACCACGCAACGCCATGCCTGCCGGATTATTATTGATTTTAAATTCCCGGTTTTTAATGCCCTGTACATTTCCGGGTTTAAAGCAAAACTTAACCTGGCCGACGCTTCTTTAAGCCTGGAATCGGAAAGCCCGTTTGGGAAAGTCGGTTTGAAAGCTTTTGTTGACCACAAAACCGGGACATTATTTTGTAGCCTGAACAGCGATTTGAATGAAGATGTACCGGTCGAAATCGCTCTCGAACATTTTGGCTCCCGGACATTTTCGCACTGGTACAGCCAGATCAACCGCGATGCTTCCATCGGGTTGGAAGGGACAGAAGCACTGGCCGGCAACAACGGCGTTTTTATTACGCAAAAATTATCGTCCGGCACATTTGCTGTTGGCGGCTGTGTAATCAGGAATAACGGATTAACGGTAGAAAATTCCCGCGAGTTTTCACGGCGCGCCAAAATTCAATTATCGGGGAACCGGCAGAAAAATGTTCAGCTTGCTTTTGCCGTTACTTCGCCAAAAGAAAATGGGCCGGTTGCCGAAGTGA
>CAYWBV010000437.1:0-3236 GCA_964455785.1 uncultured Maribellus sp. | reverse complement strand
CGCCCCCGGAGATTTGCACAAACTCTGGCGGACCCGAAATTCAAAAGGTTTTCATTTGGAATATGGTTATTCGTGTATGGGGTATGAAATTTCGGGCGGGTTGGGCGCAAAAATGGCGTGTCCCGATCGCGAGATTTATGTGATTCTCGGCGACGGCGGTTATCTGATGATGCCTTCCGAAATTGTTACCTCCCTCCAGGAACGATATAAAATAACGGTTATTCTGATCGACAACAACGGCTTTGCCAGTATTGGCGGGTTGTCGAAATCCATCGGAAGTGAAGGTTTCGGGACCCGTTATTCTTATCGTAACGAGGAAACCGGTTACCTCGAAGGCGAACCACTGCCTGTCGATTTGGCTTTGAATGCGCAGAGCCTCGGGGCAAAAGTGTTTAAAACTACCGACATTGCTTCGTTTAACGAGGCGCTTGCAAATGCGAAAAAGGAAGATCGAACAACGGTAATTTATATCAAAACTGTTCCTGAACGGAAAATGGCCGGTTACGGATATGCCTGGTGGGATGTGCCGGTAGCCGAAGTTTCAGAATCGGAGTCGGTTCAAAAGGCATTTGAAAACTACTCGGAACAAAAGAAAAAGCAACGGTACTTCTTATAAAAATGAATTAAACCAGAGAAACTAAAATGAAACGAGCATGGTAAAAATTATCACCCAAGAGTATGATTAAAATCCATGCGAGTTACAGATGATACCTTATTGAATAAACACTTCTAATCATATGAAATTAAACGGAACAAAACGATGCTGACAGTACTAACCTTTATCGGCTTTACGGCATTTGTCGCTTTTTATGCCTGGTTCAAACTAAGAAAGGATAAAATGAACTCCTCCGACGATTATTTTCTCGGGGGACGGAGCCTGACCGGTATTGTTATTGCTGGTTCGATGCTGCTGACCAACATATCTACCGAACACTTGATCGGGATGAACGGGTCATCCTACAAAAACGGGTTTATTGTTATTGCATGGGAAGTTACATCCGCCCTTGCTCTGGTGGTTGCCGCGTTATACTTTATCCCGAAATACCTTCGTATGGGGCTGACAACCATTCCGGAATATCTGGAAAAACGTTTCGACGGAACCACCCGCAGCCTGATAGCGCTGTTTCTCGTGGTCTCATTTGTGGTTACGCTGTTGCCAATTGTGTTGTACACGGGCGCCATCAACCTCGAAAGTATTTTTAATATCTCGGAAGTTTTGGAAGTAAGTAAATCGGAGGGACTTTGGATTACCGTTGTCGCCATTGGAGTGATTGGTTCGTGTTACGCCATTTTTGGCGGGTTGAAAGCGGTTGCCGTTTCCGATACTGTCAACGGTTACGGGCTGCTTATTGGCGGATTGTTGGTTCCGGTGCTTGCGCTTTACAGTATTGGTGACGGAAATATCCTTGACGGTCTTGTTAAAGTATATGAAAATGCCCCGGAAAAATTTAATGTAATCGGCGCAAAAGATTCGGTGATGCCTTTTGGGGTTTTATTTACCGGGTTAATTATCAATCAGCTTTATTTCTGGGGAATGAACCAGACTATAATTCAGCGGGCGCTTGGCGCCAAAAACCTCAGAGAAGCCCAGCGGGGGCTGCTTTTTACCGGCGTCCTGAAAATTTTGATTCCGCTGATTATCGTTCTTCCCGGAGTAATCGGGTTTTATTATTTCGGCGATTCGCTGTACGAAACCCAGGATTTTATTTACCCGGCGTTGATCAAAAAAGTGTTGCCTTTAAGTTTTGTCGGTTTTTTTGCTGCCGTTGTAATGGGCGCTGTTCTCAGTACATTTAACAGTGTGTTAAACAGCGCTGCCACCATTTTCAGCATCGATGTTTACAAACGGCTGATGAATAAAAATGCTTCAGAGAAACGACTCGTTTGGGTGGGAAGGGCCACTTCATCATCGCTGGCTATATTTGCAATTCTGTCGGCGCCACTTGTTGCCGGCGCCCCCGACGGTTTGTACCAGTTGCTCCAGCAACTCAACGGAATTTTCTTTATTCCCATCGCGTCGATAATGCTGGCCGGGTTTTTTATCAAAAATATTTCGGCAGCAGGCGCAAAAGCCGCTTTGTTTTTCGGGTTGGCTTTTTATATTTTGACCACCTTTATTTTAAAAGTCAATATTCATTTTATTCACATTTGGGGAATCGAATTTGTTTTGAACATGATCATCATGTTTGTGGTATCGTATTTTTATCCCCGGACCACCTTCAACGACAAAGCCGATGCACTAAAAGTAGATATGCACGGTTGGAAATATGCTTATCACTTATCAGCAGTACTTGTGATTGTAACCATTACAATTTATATCGTGCTGGGACATCAATAAAAAATATTAGTTATATGGAAATCTTAAAAAATTATATCAACGGAAGCTGGACAGAAAGCAGGGAACAGCAAACCGCGAATGTTGTGAACCCTGCAAACCAGGAGATTCTGGCAAAAGTTCCGTACGGCGGAAATACTGTTGCCGATGTAAATGCAGCAGTTGCCGCAGCAGCCGAAGCTTTAACAGAATGGCGCGAAACACCGGTAATGAAACGTGTTCAGCCGCTTTATCAACTGAAACAGTTGCTCGAAGAAAACATCGGCGAAATTGCACGACTGATTACCCTCGAGTGCGGAAAAAGTTTTATTGAGTCGAAAGCCGAGATGCAGAGGGCTATCGAAAATGTGGAAACGGCCTGTGGAACTCCGATGCTCATTCAAAGTGAATTTTCGGAAAATGTGGCCACCGGTATCGACGAATTTATGATTCGCCAGCCGGTAGGTGTCTGCGCCTGTATTTCTCCTTTTAATTTTCCGGGAATGATTCCGTTCTGGTTTTTGCCGTACGCAATTGCCTGCGGAAACAGTTTTATCATTAAACCTTCGGAGAAAGTGCCCTTAACCATGATGAAAGTTTTTGAACTGATCGATCGGCTCGACATACCCAAAGGATTGATTAACCTTGTACACGGCGGGAAGTACAGTGTGGACGCACTGCTCGATCACCCGGTGGTAAAAGCCGTCAGTTTTGTGGGTTCGACAAATGTGGCCCGGTATATTTATCAGCGTGGCGCAGCTAACGGAAAAAGGGTGCAGGCGCAGGGCGGCGCCAAAAACCCGGTGATTGTTATGCCCGATGCCGATATCGAAATGGCTGCCCGGATTGTGGCCGACAGTGTTTATGGTTGTGCCGGTCAGCGGTGCCTTGCCGCATCGAATATTATTACTGTGGCCGACCA
>CAYWBV010000436.1:0-3253 GCA_964455785.1 uncultured Maribellus sp. | reverse complement strand
TCATTTTGCAAACATAGGGCCTGCGGACTTGTTTTGGCATTTCCCTGTGAAGAGAGTTTCTGGCACGCCGTTAAACTTAAATTTTTGGCGTACCACTATTGAGCTGTCCTGGATGAGGTCAACGGGGTACATGTCATTCCTATTGCATCGGAATGAACGCATCCAAAGGATTCCGATTCATCGGAACCCCTTTACCGTTCAGGGAAGCGATGAATAACTTTGTCGGAAATTTGAGTGAAGAAGAAACTACAAATAATAAAAATTAATACAATCAATATTCTTTGAAACCGATTGAGCTTTTTAATGGCATCGTAACCATTTCTCAAAACAAAAATATTTAGTATTTTTATGCATTAACTATCATTTTTTAATATCTTTCGCATAAAATTACTAAAGTGTTAGGGGTAGCAGAATATATTACCAAGTCATTGCAGTATGAAGAAAATGCCTTTACCTGGGAAGAATTAAAAAACAATTCTTCAAAAACTGATGTGGCATTAAAAAATGAACTTTCACGTTTTGTAAAAAAGGGAGAGATTATTATTCTGCGACAGGAGTTTTATCTGATATTACCACCACGATATCGAAGTTATCAGAAAATCCCATTGGAACTTTATTCAGAAAAACTCTTCAAGCAATTAAATAAACCTTATTACATTGGTTTGTATTCTGCTGCTGCTTTTTATGGGGCCAGTCATCAGCAGGTACAAAAGGACTATTTAGTCACTCAGATTCCCAATATCCGCAATATTAAGAAAGGAGTAATTTTCTTAAATGTACTTGCCAGCAGTTTCTGGCCTTCCAAAAATATTTTGCAAAAGAAATCAGATGCTGGTTATTTTAATATTTCTTCCCCTGCACTTACCGTAATCGATTTAATTCATTACCAATCAAAACTTGGGGGGATTAACCGGATGCTAGCCATCATTGAAGAGTTGATCGAAGAATTAAAACCAGATGATATTGAAGATTTACTTAGCTGGTATCCTCATACAAGTTCTATTCAGCGACTTGGATTTCTTTTGAGTGAACTACAAGCTAATCCTGCAATTGTGAACCTTTTAAGTGATTATCTCAAAGGGAAAAATTATTATCCGGTTTTGTTAAGCCCTGAGAAAAACAGAAGGCCGGGGAGTACCGAAAATATATGGAAAGTTGATGTTAACATTGAAATGGAAAGTGACATATGATACCAAGACCACACATTGCCAAATGGAAAGATCAGGTAGCTTGGCGATCAGATGCCCAGGTTGAACAGGACTTGATTATCTCAAGGGCATTGGTAGAAATTTTCTCTGATGATTTTTTACGTGAAAATCTGGCTTTTCGTGGTGGAACAGCACTGTATAAACTATATCTAAATCCGGCTCCAAGATACTCTGAAGATATCGACCTTGTACAGATAAAAGAAGGACCTATCAAACCAATCTTACAAAGAATCGGAGATAAAATTACTTTTTTTGAAGAACCCCGCGTTGTAAAACCTAAAGCAAATAACAATACCATTTTGTACCGGTTTATATCGGAAACCGCTCCGATACAGCGATTAAAACTAAAAATTGAAATTAATTGCCGGGAACATTTTAATATTCTGGGGTGGAATTATATTCCCTTTGAAGTAAATAGTGACTGGTTTTCAGGTAAGTGTGATATAACAACTTATTATCTGGATGAACTTTTGGGAACCAAGTTAAGGGCACTTTATCAGCGCAAAAAAGGACGAGACCTTTTTGACCTGTTTTACGCTAGTCAACATTCTGATCTGAATTGGATCAAATTATTTACTGCTACCAAGAATATATGAAGTTTGTTGTAAGCAAACCGCCTACGCTAAAGGAGTTTATCAACAATTTAAAAGAGAAACAAGTACCTCCATTGTTTTTGGGAGACATGGAAGGATTATTAAGTCCTGATGTAAAATACGACCAAGACAAAGCCTTTGAATGGTTTGAGAAAAATATAATTTCTGTCATTGATTAGTACTCAGTTTTATTTCTGCATATTCAACATTTTGGATTCCTTTTTTCCAATAGTCTTAAGATTCTGATTGGTACCTGTTTTCATTCACCGAATGATGTGTTCTTGGCATTACTTACAATTTAAACAATTGGGGCAATAATTACCCCATGCGATAAAATTAAATGTAAAAATAGAATGAGTTTTATAGTTCCCAAGTAAACTTGAATTTAATCTGTTATTCTTTATTACCAGGTGCCTTTTCTTTTAACTCATTAATCCGTTTTGTATCAATATAATGAGTTGCATATTTATCCTCAATTGTTTTTTCCCCTGATTTGCTAAACCGTAACCGGCGTTTTATCCCTTTACCGAATTGGTTGTACGCAGTCCGGGAGCTTTTTAAATCCAATTCGGCCGAGTATTTTCCAATCAACTTGTTAATAAAAGTCAGTTTCCCCAGGTTTACTTTGCATACTTTTTCAAGATAGTCAATGCGTCCAAACCGCCAGTCTTCGTAATCATCTTTAGTAAGGTAGCCCAGTTGCAAAAGAACATCTACAGCACAAACATATCCTTTCCCGTAACGATTTGAATGTACCAGCCTTTTAACCTCTTTTTCCAAATCCACGTTATTCATTAAAATCCTGCTCGTTTAAATCAATTTGCTCTTTAACCCACTGGACAAAGCGCATTTTTTTATAGTCAAACCACTGTTGCCGGTACTCTCCTGAATTATCAATTTGCAATTTAAAGTTCCTAAACGGTTTTGGCCTGTTTAACGCCTTTATCAATTGATCCTGTAGTTTCGGGTCATCAATACGCTCTGCAAAATCAACCATTATCCGAAAAGATTCATGAGCCTCAAATCCTGCAAACTCAAAATAATCATCCCAATTTCCCTCAATCTCTTTGGATTCTTCTTCCCATGGCTCTTCGTCAACTCCAATCCAGTTGTCAAAATTGAGTAATGTCCTAATCTCTCCCGTTTTAAGGTTATAAAAACATCTCATCCCGCAATCCAGGTTGTCGGCAATTTCCTCTATCTGTTTTTCTGTGAGTTTCATATCTGTCTTTCAACTAACTCAATCCTTCCCTTTCTTTTCCAAAATCGTGTAGAACGTACTTCTGCCCTGGCCGTGCCTTTCAATAAAGCCTTTATCCAGCATTTGTTTTAACAGCTCCCGGGACCTGCTGTCCTTTATTGTGAGCAATTCTTCAACCCGTCCGGATTTAATAGAACCATTCTCAAACAGGTAATCCAGCACAACTTTTTCCTGTTCGCTACAATCCACCG
>CAYWBV010000435.1:0-3269 GCA_964455785.1 uncultured Maribellus sp. | reverse complement strand
GGCATCAAGTCGAACGGGACCACTTTAAATACCACGGCCATCCAGAAAGCCATCAATTTTATTCATGAAAATGGCGGCGGAAAACTGATTTTTTATGTCGGGCGGTATCTCACCGGCACCATCGAACTAAAATCGAATGTACAAATCGTACTGAACGAAGGGGCTATTCTGGTAGGTTCTACCAGTATTTACGATTACAACATCGATACGCCGTACAGTTCGTTTATTTATGCTAAAAATGCTGAAAATATTGCCATCACTGGAAAAGGAGTTATCGACGGGCAGGGCAGGGAAGTGGCTTACAACCTGATCGATCAGATTCATAAAGGAATTATTCGCGATGAATTAAAGTATGACCGCCCGGCAAGCCGACGCCCGCGGGGAATTTATTTCAGGGAATGTAAAAACGTGGAAATCGACGGGATTGTGATAAAGAATACTGCTGACTGGGTTCAGGTGTACGATCAGTGCGAGAACTTGAAAATCAATAATATAACTGTTGACAGCAAAGCATTCTGGAACAACGACGGCCTCGACATTGTCGATTGCAAAGATGTGCTGGTTACCAACTCATTTATCGATGCCACCGACGACGCCATTTGTTTTAAATCGCACGACGCCACCAAAATGTGCGAAAATGTTGAAGTGCGTAATTGCGTTGCACGTTCCAGCGCTAATGGAATCAAATTTGGAACTGTAACATCCGGAGGGTATAAAAATTTCAAAATTATCAACAACAAAGTTTATGATACCTACCGTTCGGCCATCACCATTGCCACGCCTGACGGCGGTGTTATCGATAATATTTTGGTTGACAGTCTGTACGCCTACAACACCGGGAATGCCATTTATCTTCGCATTGGCGCCCGCTGGAATAAAGGACGAACCGGCACAATGAGCAACATCACCATTCAGAACATGTATGCCGAAATTCCGGCAACCAAACCCGATGCCGGTTATTCATACGAAGGTCCGGTTGAAGATTTGCCCCGCAATATTTCGCCGGCCAGCATTGTCGGGCTTCCCGGACAGGATATCACCAACGTGACGCTGCGCAACATCGAAATTGTGTATCCCGGCGGCAGTAATCCAAATTATGCTTACCGCGGTATCAAACCGGCCGATTTGGACAGCATCCCGGAAATGGAATCGGCTTATCCTGAATTCTCTCAGTTTAAAGAACTGCCCGCCTGGGGATTTTATGTGCGCCATGCTAAAAATCTCAGATTCGAAAATATCACGCTGACAGCGAAAGAAAAAGAATACCGCGCCGCAATTGTGTTGGACGATGTAAAAGACGCAGCTTTCTCCGGAATGAAATACAACGTTCCGGGCGGCGGGAAAAAGATTCACTCTTATCAATCAACCGGAATTGTTCAGAAAAAATAAGTTAACGCATTTGTAAAATATTAAAAATAAGAACAATGAGCAAAATGAAAATCTTTATATCCGTTTTTCTGCTGCTTTTTTCGATGAGCGTTTCGGCAAAGGATTACTTTGTTTCCGATTTTGGCGCAAAAGCAGACGGGATTACCCTTAATACCCGAATCATTCAGAAAGCTATTGACTTTGTCAATGAAAACGGAGGCGGACGACTGGTTTTTCAAGCCGGAAACTATGTAACCGGAAGTATTTATCTGAAATCGAACGTCACGCTTCACCTCGAATATGGTTCGACACTGCTGGGCTCTACCAACCCGTTCGACTACATAAAAGACCCGAAAATTAAATGGATGTCGATGATTTTTGCCGTTAACCAGGAAAATATCGGGATTACTGGAAAAGGCACCATCAACGGGCGCGGATTTATTACGGCGAACAATATGGTCAATTATATCCACCGCGGAATTTACACCGACCCGCTTAAACTCGACCGTCCCAATGAAACCAACCGTCCGCAGAATATTTATTTCCGCGAATGCCGGAATGTAACCATCACCGACATTACTTTACGCGACCCGGCCAGTTGGAACCAAACCTACGATCAGTGCAAAAACCTGTATGTCGATAATATTTATGTTGACAGCAAATCGTACTGGAACAACGACGGGATTGACGTTGTGGATTGTGACAGCGTTATCATTAAAAACTCCTATTTCGATGCGGCCGACGATGTGATTTGTTTTAAATCGCACGATGTTAACAGCATTTGCCAGAACGTGGTAGTCGATAATTGCGTGGGCCGTTCGAGCGCCAATGGCCTGAAATTCGGGACTGTTTCGCGCGGCGGGTTCCGCAATTTTAAAGTAACCAATCTCACCATTTTCGATACGTTTCGCTCGGCAATCACTTTTGCCGCTGTCGATGGCGGGTTGATTGAAAATATTTTGGTTGACGGCGTCCGCTCCATCAACACCGGGAATGTGATTTACCTGCGTATCGGCGACCGCTGGAGCCAGGGCAAAAAACCGAGTATGAAAAATATCGAGATCAGAAATGTGTATGCCGAAGTTCCGTTTGGCAAACCCGACGCCGGTTACAACTACGAAGGCCCGATTGAAGATTTGCCCAGAAACATCTCGCCGGCAAGTATCATCGGGTTGCCCGAATATAAAATTCAGGATGTAAAACTGAAAAATATCGAGATTGTTTATCCCGGCGCCGGAAACCCGCTGTATGCAAAACGCGGACTGGAACCTGCCGACCTCGACAGCATTCCTGAAATGGCAGCAGCCTATCCCGAATTTTCGCAGTTTAAGGAACTTCCTGCCTGGGGATTTTATATCCGCCATGCCGATGGAATTGAATTTGAAAATGTTACGTTAACAGCAGAGAAAAAAGATTATCGTCCGGCGATAGTCGTTGACGATGTTAACGGCGCTACCTTCAAAGGAATGAAATACAATGAACCGGAAAGCGCGGGAAAACGACAATTCTTCCAGCACAAATCACAAGGAATAATTGTGGATTAAATGTCGGTTTGGAAATGAGAAACTAAAAAATATAAAAATGAAAACAGGTAAAATATACATCCTTATTATCTTTCTGACCAGTACACTGGGGCTTTCCGCCAAAGATTACAAAGCATCGTTGTTTGGGGTTAAATCCGATGGGATAACCCTGAATACCGGTTCTATCCAGAAAGCCATCGATTATATCAGCGAAAAAGGCGGCGGTCGCCTGGTGTTTTATGTCGGGCGCTACCTCACCGGCAGTGTCGAATTAAAATCGAACGTAACCATTCATCTCGAAGAAGGGGCCGTTTTAGTCGGCTCGGCGTCAATTTATGATTATATCGGGCAAGACGGGACCAATGCGCTGATTACTGC
>CAYWBV010000434.1:0-3283 GCA_964455785.1 uncultured Maribellus sp. | reverse complement strand
TGAATAAAGATATTGTAATAACAAAAGGTGAAAAATCGGATTCTGGCAGGGAAGAATTGTTCGCGCAGCAGCAAACCAAAAACATCACAGGGAAAGTAACGGATGAAAATGGCGTACCATTGCCGGGGGTAACTGTGGTTGTGAAAGGGACTACCCGCGGTACGGTAACTGATGTTGAAGGAATCTATAATTTACAGGTTCCTGAAAACACGGATGTGATTACTTTTTCTTTTATTGGTTTAAAAAAACAGGATATACAGTTGGAAAACCGCACCTCAGTTGATGTTCAAATGGTATCTGATGTTATTGGACTTGAAGAAGTAGTGGCCATCGGTTATGGTGTTGCCAAAAAATCGGATTTAACCGGAGCAATTACACAGGTGAAAACAGACGAATTGAGAAAGTTTACTCCATCAAACGTAAGCGACCTTCTTCGTACGAGCGTTCCAGGTTTAAATGTTGGATACTCAACTACAGCAAAAGGGAACAGTTCATTTGAAATCAGGGGTGAAACCACGCTTACTGCCGGATCCAGTCCGTTAATTGTGTTGGACGGTGTAATTTATAATGGGGATATTTCTGATATCAACCCTAATGATATTGAACGGATGGACGTATTAAAAGACGCAAGTTCTGCTGCTGTTTACGGATCAAGGGCCACAAATGGAGTAATTGTAATAGCAACAACGAAATCAGGAGATGAAGATAAGCCAACCATTACTTTTAACAGCAGTATTGGCCTTGCGACCGCTGCTGACAGGGTTAAACCATATGATGCTGAAGGTTTTATTCAGTGGAGATCAGATATGTTTAAGTCCGTATTTTCAGCGACAATACCTTCTGACCAGTGGAGTCCGTTTGACGATCCGCGAACGGTTGAATCACAGCATTTGGATGAGTGGCTTGCTTATCACAGCACCAACGAAGCCAATATGGTAGATGCATGGTTGTCTGGATTGCGTTTGACCGGGACTGAAATTGAGAACTACAAGTCAGGATTAACCCGGGACTGGGAGAAAGATATTTACCAAAATGGATTACGACAGGATTATAACATTAGCCTGTCGGGCCAGAAGCCGAATTTTACCTATTACTGGTCGCTGGGTTATATGGATAATAAAGCTCTAACCATTGGAGATGAATTTTCGACCATTCGGTCCCGCGTAAATATTGAAGGACAGGCTGCCAAATTTTTGAAGGTGGGATTAAATGCCCAATTTTCTTACAGGGATGAAAGTTCGGTACCTGCAAACAACAGTCAATATAGAAATTTGACCCCGTACAGTTTGTACTATGCCGACGATAGCGATCAACTTCGTTTATATCCGAACGATGATATTCAAGCACAACATCCTCTGCTTGAGCGTACTTATCGCACAAGGGAAAATCAATATTATACATTTTTCCCAAAAATCTATTCCATTATAGAATTACCTTTTGGAATTACCTATACAATGAATTACACCACGCGACTGGTTTTCTTCCATAACTATGTGCATGATTCCTCTGCCCATCCTTCCTGGGGATTGTTTGGAGGTTCGGCATCACGCGACAACAGCTTAACACGGGAGTGGCAAATAGATAATATTATCAATTGGAACCGTACTTTTTTCGATGTCCATAAAGTTGATGTGACTTTACTGGCTAATGCCGAAAAAAACAGGTATGATTCTGACGGGATGAGCAATCGTTATTTTTCGCCCAATGATTTATTGGGTTATCACAATATTGCCACCGGAACGCTACCCGTACTTTCGTCAGATGACGATGTTGAAACGGCTGATGCTTTGATGGCCAGATTGAACTATGGGTATAGTAATAAATATATGCTCACCCTTTCGGTCAGGCGAGATGGTTCGTCCTTATTTGGTTATTCAAACCCACGTGCAACTTTTCCTGCGGTAGCATTAGGGTGGGTAGTCTCTGAGGAAAACTTCTTTTCTTCGAATTTTATTGATTATCTGAAAATTAGAGCCTCATGGGGAGCTAACGGGAACAGGGCTATTTCCAATTATGCTGCACTTTCCCGAATCGCAAGCGGAAAAGCTCTCAATGCTGAACAAAGCGGTGTGGCTTATAATATTCCTACTCTGGTAATCAACACTATGGAAAATAAGAATTTGAAATGGGAACAAACCCAGTCATTTAATATCGGCGTGGATTTTAATTTATTTGAAGGAGTTTTGTCGGGTTCGGCCGAGGCTTACAATATGTCAACCACCGATGTTTTGGTAAACCGGGAACTTCCATCTATTACCGGATTTAATCGCGTTTACGCTAACCTTGGAGAAGTGAAAAACAAAGGTTTCGAAATTACCTTAAACAGTGAAAACATAAAGCGAAATAATTTTGAATGGCGTACGAATTTTATTTTTTCGTTGAACAGGAATAAAATTGTTTCAATAACCGGTGAAAAATTTGATGTATTCGACAATGATGGAAATGTAATCGGGCAAAAAGAACCGGATGATATTTCTAATAACTGGTTTATCGGCCAGTCGAAAGATGTGATATGGGATTATAAAATTTTAGGGACGTGGAAGATTGGAGAAGAAACCGAGGCTGCCAAATGGAATCAGGCGCCTGGCGATTTTCGGTTGGAAGATGTTGACGGTGATGGTTTGCTTACCGACGACGATAAACAATATTTGGGAGATCGTGCCCCACGCTTTAGATGGACCATGACCAATAATTTTAGCATTTACAAAAATTGGGAAGCTTCTGTTGTTATGTATTCGCTGTGGGGGCAAATGTCCTCTTTTGCTCAGGCAAAGCACGACGATCACATCGAAGACAGGCGAAACACCTGGAAAATTCCCTACTGGACACCTGAAAACCCAACCGACAAATATGCCCGTCTGAGATCGGCTCCTGCCAAAGGTGTAAATTATAATGTATGGTTTGACAGATCGTATATCCGCCTTGAAAACATCGCTGTTAGTTACAGATTACCGCAATCTTTGTTGAACCGCACATTTATTAAAACATGCAGGGCCTCTTTTAATATCCGAAATGCCGCATTGTGGGCGCCCGAATGGAAATTTGGCGATCCGGAAGACGGAACAAGGGCTCAACGAATATTTTCTTTAGGCTTAAATATGACGATATAATTGATTTGCAATTCATAAAAGAAAAATATTATGAAACGAAAAATTCAAAATATAAAAAGATTCAGTGTGTTTATTTCGGTCACGCTGTTAATGATAAGTTCTTGCTCGGAGAGTTTTCTGGAACCGAAACCTTTGTCATTTTATGCTCCGGAAAATGTTCTTGTTAACGAAGA
>CAYWBV010000433.1:0-3298 GCA_964455785.1 uncultured Maribellus sp. | reverse complement strand
TCATGGCAGGACGGACACGTTTACTTCCGGCAATTACAACCGCCTCCCGAACTTCATTTACCGTTTTCGGCTGTCGTTCTTCAAATACCTGGTGGATGTAGGTTCCCATCAAAACCCCGTCATCGGTGGCAATACCAAAAAGGGCAATAAACCCTACCCACACAGCAACACTTAAATTGATAGTGTGAATCTGGAACATATCCCGCAGTTCAACTCCGGAAACAGAAAAGTTGAGGAACCAGGGCTGACTGTACAGCCAAAGCACGATAAAACCTCCGGCAAAGGCCACAAACACTCCTGAAAAGTGAATGGACGAGGCGGTCAGGGTTTTAAACTGAAAATAGAGTAAAAGGAAAACTACTGTCAAACTGATGGGAATTACGATGGCCAGCCTTTTGGTTGCCCTGATTTGGTTCTCGTAATTTCCGGCAAACGTATAACTTACTCCTGCAGGTAAAACCAATTCGCCAGACTCTATTTTTTCCTTCAGAAATTTTTGTGCGTCTTCCACCACATCCACTTCAGCGCGGCCTTCAATCTTGTCAAAAATTACATAACCGTTCAGAAATGTATTTTCGCTTCGTATCATTTGCGGACCGCGGGTGTAAGTAATATCGGCAAGTTCCTCAAGCGGAACCTGAACACCGGTCATGGAAGGAACAAGGATTTTTTTAATTTTCTCCGGGTCGGAACGCAATTCGCGTGCATAACGCACCCGGACAGGGAACCGTTCGCGACCTTCAACCGATGTTGTTAAAGCCATCCCACCCACAGCGACCTGCAAAATTTCCTGCACATCTTCCACCGTCATGCCATAGCGGGAAATGGCCGGGCGGTTCAGTTTTATTTCGATATACGGAGCGCCAACAGCGCGATCGTAAAAAACAGACGGTGCTTTAATCGATGAAACTTCCTTTAATAAAGCCTCCAGTTCAATTCCTGTTTTTTCGATAGTTTCCAAATCCGGGCCAAAAACCTTTAGTCCCATTGGAGCCCGCATACCGGTTGACAACATTACCAAACGGGTTTGAATGGGTTGTAAACGGGGCGCAGATGTTAATCCCGGGATATTGGTAACCTTTACAATTTCATTCCAGATATCGTCAGGTGATTTTATTTCGGGCCGCCATTGCCGGAAATTATCGCCATTTTTATCCTCTATCAGTTCTTCGCTGGTTAATTTCCGGTATCCATCGCGTTCGCGGTTGTATGTTGAGCTGTCATGCAGCAGGAAGTTGCCTTCTTTATCTACCTTGAACTTCATTCTGTGCCCGTTTTCATCCAGAATATATTCCGGCAGATAGTTGATCGTGTTTTCAAACATTTGTACCGGAGCCGGATCAAGCGCTGAATTAATACGTCCCCACTTTCCAACAGCAATTTCAACTTCGGGGATGGCTGACAGTCGTTTATCAAGTATTTCAACATACTCCTGGTTCATCTCTATTCCTGCATGTGGCATACTCGTTGGCATCAGCAAAAACGAGCCTTCATCGAGGGCCGGCATAAATTCCTTGCCCAGTCCCGGAAATGTTTTGGCGAAATTTTGCCAGGCAACTGTTTTCTGAATACCCTCGGACATAAATCCAAAAATACGGGGTACACCCTGCCAGGCTAATATTCCAAAAAGAATGGTGATCAGCGGCAGCGCCATAAATTTCCATTTGTTTCGCAGCGACCACTCCAGAATGGGAATGTAGAAATATACAATGAGAGAGAGGGCCGCCAGCACAATAACAATTATTAACCCGACAAATAGAAAATTAGAAAAGTTGCTGTTGTGGGCGCCCAGTGGCAACCATTCAACGGCAAGAAAATAAACGGCAAAAAGAAGGGTTATACCGATATTAATTAAGTTGGGAATATTTTTTCTTTGTTCCGGCCAGAGGAAAGACATCAGATTATTAATGCCAATTGCAGTAAGCGCCAATGCCGGCCAGGTTTGCCAGATGATTACAATAAGTACACCTGATAAAATCAGCATCCAGTTAAAAAACCGGCGTGTTTTTTTTGTGTTAATACGGAAGTTGAAAAAGTAATAGGCCAACGTGGGCAGCACTATCATTCCCAACAGATAAGAGGCAAGCAATGCAAATGTTTTTGTAAAAGCCAGTGGAGTAAAAAGTTTTCCTTCAGCGCCTTCCATTACAAAAACAGGAAGAAAACTCACCACCGTTGTGGCAAGGGCAACCGTAACGGCACCCCTGACTTCCGATGTTGCTTCATAAATTACTTTTACCAAATCTTTCCCACGGGCATTTTTGTTTTCGGGCATTTCAAGATGTCGGATGATATTTTCAACATCCACAATCCCAATATCGACCATTACACCAATCGCGATGGCAATTCCCGAAAGCGCAACAATGTTGGCATCCACACCCATCCATTTCATGGCGATAAATGTCATCAGCACTCCAACCGGTAACAAAAATGAAACAATAACAGAAGCCCTAAGATTGTAAATCAGTACAATGATGACGATAATGGAGATAAGTATTTCGTGCGACAAAGCGGATTCCAAAGTACCAATGGTTTCCTGTATTAACCCTGTACGATCGTAAAAGGGAACCACTGTAACTTTTGAAACTGTACCATCCGGTAAGGTTTTGGAAGGAAGACCCGGTTCAATCTCGCCGATTTTTTTTTTGACATTGTTGATTACTTCCAACGGATTTGATCCATAACGGGCAACAACTACCGCTCCGACGGCTTCCACGCCATCTTTGTCGAGACCTCCACGCCGTGGCGCCGGGCCGAAAGTAACTTTTGCCACATCGCGAATCCGAACAGGGACATTGTCGCGAACCGTAACCACCGCTTCATTCAAATCATCCAGGTTTTTAATATAACCCAACCCGCGGATAACATATTCCACCTTGTTTAATTCGATAGTTTCGGCGCCGATGTCCAGGTTGCTTTTGCTAACCGCTTTCATCACATCCATTACCGAAACGTTAAAAGCTTTCAGTGCATTTGGATCGACATCGACCTGATACTCTTTCACGTAACCGCCAATGCTTGCCACTTCTGAAACTCCATTGGCCGATGAAAGGGAATATTTCACATAAAAATCCTGAATGGTGCGCAACTCCTGAGGATCCCAACCCCCGGCAGGGCTGCCGGTTTTTGGGTCGCGGCCTTCCAGCGTGTACCAGAAAACCTGTCCAAGCGCGGTAGCATCGGGACCAAGTGTAGGTTGAACTCCCTGTGGCAAAGTTCCAGGAGGTAATGAATTTAATTTTTCGAGAATCCGCGAGCGACTCCAGTAAAACTCAACGTTGTCTTCAAAAATCAGGTA
>CAYWBV010000432.1:0-3302 GCA_964455785.1 uncultured Maribellus sp. | reverse complement strand
ACATGCCGAACCGTGCGTCGGTAAACCATTGTGCGCGTTTGTTGGTCCGGCTCTGACCAAAAGATGAAACAGAGATAACAATTAAAAAAAGGAGAATAAAAATTCGTTTCATGATGTAAGTCTTTTCCTGCTTTTTTGAAAAATATTCGGAACTCCTTGGAAGATTGTTCATTGCTCAATACCCGGTGTTCAAATTTTTAAATTTGATTCTATGAGAGCCTTCCCTTAAAGTCTTCGTACGAAAACTTCCGGATAACATCCAGTTGATCGTTTTCTCTCCAAATGGCAATGTCAGGGTGATTTACTCCGTTAAACAGGGTGGTTTTTACCATTGTGTAATGAATCATGTCGAGGAAAATAACAGGGTCGCCAATTCTAAGTTCGCGGCCAAAATCGTAAGCCTCCATAAAATCGCCGGCGAGGCAGCTTACTCCTCCCAAACGATACAGGTATTTGCTGTTGTTGTTGGGTTCGAAGGCACCGTCAATTCGCGGGCGGTAAGGCATTTCCAGGGTGTCGGGCATATGCGCGGTGAACGAAACATCGAGGATGGCTGTCTTTACACCTTTGTGTTCCACAATGTCCATTACCTTCGAAACGAGCACACCGGTATCCCAGGCAATGGCGCTGCCCGGTTCCAGAATCACTTTTACCTGATATTTCTCCCGGAAAGTCTTCAGCAACTGAATCAAATGCTGGTGATCATATCCTTTTCGAGTCATCAGATGGCCGCCGCCCATGTTGACCCATTTTACGCGGTGAAGATATTTTCCGAATTTTGTTTCCAGATTTTCAAGCACTTTTTCGAGGCTGTACGAATCGGATTCGCACAGCACATGAAAATGGATTCCTTCAATTCCTTCGGGCAGTTCGTCGGGGAATTCGGCGCTGCCAACCCCCAGCCGCGAACCCGCAGCACTGGGATTGTACAAATCTGTACCGACATCAGAGAACTCGGGATTCACGCGGATCCCACACGAAACAGGATGATCTGCTTTTTTTGTTTCCGGGTAAAACTTATGGAACTGGTTGAACGAATTAAAAACAATATGACTGCTGTAGGTCATCAGCTCTGCAAATTCATTCTCAAAATAAACCGGCGAATAAACGTGGGCGCGGGTTTTCATCTCCTCGAAACAAAGCCGCGCTTCGTTCAGCGAACTGGCGGTGGCGCCCGTTAAGTACTCTCTGACCATTGGAAAAGCGCTCCACATGGCAAAACCTTTAAACGCAAGGATAATTTCGATGCCGGCTTCCTTTTGTACCGAATCGATTAACTCCAGGTTCCGGCGTAACAGTTTTTCATCCAAAACAAAAGCGGGAGAATGAATTTTTGAATAATCCAACGGTATAACTTTAGGTATATCTCACAGAGCAAAGGGCAAAGAACTCCTTGCACTTCGCTCCGTGCTCTATACAATTAAACTTCCAAATCAACATTAAAAACTTCGTTCCAGGGCAGGCCGTGTTCGCCGATTTTTTCCATAAACGGATCCGGATCAAATTCTTCAACATTGAATACTCCCTTGCCGTTCCATTTTCCGGTGAGGACCATCATGGCGCCCAACATGCAGGGAACGCCCGTGGTGTAGGAAACGCCCTGTGTCCCGGTTTCCTTGTAGGCTACCTGGTGGCTGCAATTGTTCCAGATATAATAGGTTTGTTCCTTGCCGTTTTTGAGCCCCTTTATCCGGCAGCCGATGGATGTTTCGCCGGTGTAGTTTTCTCCCAGTTCGCCCGGGTCGGGAAGAACGGCTTTCAGAAACTCGAGCGGAATAATATCCACCCCTTTGTATTTGACGGGATCGATTCTGGCCATCCCGATGTTCTGAATCACCCTTAAGTGGGTTAAATATTCATCGCCAAAAGTCATCCAGAAACGGGCACGTTTCAGCGTGGGGAAATTTTTCACCAGCGATTCCAGTTCTTCGTGGTAAATTACATACGAATTTTTCGGACCGATATTCGGATAATTTAAAGCCTTTTTGATTTGGTGTGGTTCGGTTTCCACCCACTGCCCGTTTTCCCAGTATTTTCCTTTCTGGGTCACCTCGCGGATGTTAATTTCAGGATTAAAGTTGGTTGCAAATGCTTTACCATGGTCGCCGGCATTACAATCAACAATGTCGAGATAATGTAGCTCGTCAAAATGATGTTTTGCTGCGTAAGCTGTATAAATGCTGGTTACACCGGGATCGAAACCGCAGCCCAGAACAGCCATAATTCCTTTTTCCTTAAACCGGTCGTGGTAGGCCCACTGCCAGCTATATTCAAACTTGGCTACATCTTTGGGCTCGTAGTTGGCAGTATCGAGATAGTTGACGCCGGTTTCGAGACAGGCGTCCATAATCGGAAGGTCCTGGTACGGCAAAGCAACGTTGATAACCAGATCAGGACGAAAGCGGTTGATTAACGTTACCACTTCCTGCACATTGTCGGCGTTTACCTGTGCCGTTTGAATCCTGCCTTTTCCCACTTCGCGCGCTATCGTTTCGCATTTTGAAAGTGTACGGCTGGCCAGCATAATTTCAGAAAATACGTCCGGATTGTCGGCACACTTGCTGGCAACTACACGTCCAACTCCCCCGGCCCCGATAATGATAACTTTGCTCATTTTATTTGTTATTTTAGCGGGAAAAAATTGAACTTTTCCCGGAATGATTATAATTTCGTTTCTGTTCCGATTTTTAAATTGCAAAGCAAAATAAACATTTTTTAGTGAATAACATATCCTGCAAAATTAAATATGATTGGAGAACTAATAAAGAACCGGCGGGCAACACCGCCGCGGTTTATTGACAAAAAAGAGGTTGCGAAGGAAACCATCGTGCAACTGTTGGAAAATGCCAACTGGGCGCCCACACACAAACAAACCGAACCCTGGAGGTTTAAAGTTTATACCGGCGAGGCCAGGCTAAAACTGGCCGATGAAATTTCGTCCCGGCTTTTTGCAAAGATTCAAAAAGGGGAGAATATTAACCGGGAGAAGGTGAAAAAGCTGAAGGAAAATCTTGAACGGGTGCCGGTGGTTATGGCCATTATTATGGAGCGCGACGCCGCCGAAAGGATTCCCGAGTGGCAGGAAATTGCGGCTGTTTCGATGGCGGTGCAGAATATGTGGCTCACCGCTGCCGAAATGGGGATGGGGGCGTTCTGGGCAACGCCGGAGTTTATTCCTTTCCTCGGCGATATTATTCAGCTAAAACCGCGGCAGAAACTGCTCGGGTTTTTTTACGTCGGACATCTTTCGATGAGTTATCCTTCGCCGGGAAGAGGGCCGGTTGAAGATAAAGTGGAGTGGG
>CAYWBV010000431.1:366-3371 GCA_964455785.1 uncultured Maribellus sp. | reverse complement strand
ATCAGGATATTGGCCAGTTGCAGATGTACGTCAATTATTACGACCGTATTGAAAAACTGCCACAGGAAAACCCAACCATTGGTATTTTGCTTTGCGCCAGCAAAAATGATGCAGTCGTACGATTTACTTTACCGGAAGGACAACGGCAGATTTTTGCCAGCCAGTACAAACTTTACTTGCCGACAGAACAGCAATTACTGGATGAAGTAAATAAAGAGTTGGAGAGCTTTGAGGCAAAGGGCGAAACTGAAGAAATATAAATCTGACTTAGCCACCTGACGATTAATTTCCTTATTGTCCAAAACGCCATACACATACACATTACCGCCAAACACTACCACCAGCCACGAATTCATTAAAAACACTAATACATTAGCTTATCAATCAATAAAAGCAATGTATTATGGAACAAGAAATGAACGACCAAAATGTATTACTGGTCAAAGAAAAAAACGAGAGTAAACTGAAAGCAGTTAAAGGTTTTGATGAAAACGGCAAGCTACAGACCGAACTTCCCAATCAAGCCAACGCCACCAGCTTTTTGAAAATCGACAGGTATGGCAACCCGCTGGAAAACTTCTTCACTAATTTTCAGCGGCAATATCAAAATCCAAGTGACTTTCGGTTTTTTAAGGTGCCTGCCGACCTGGTGGAAAAAACTGCCGTTGTGTTGGATAAGATGCTGCAAAACCCTGAAGTATCGTCCAATAAAGAAATGCTGGACAAGCACGAAGTCAAGCCAGAACAGTATCTTCAAAAAGAAGAAAAGCAGGAAAAGACCGCAAATCTGATTGATGAAAGTAAGGTGGACTGGTCACAATTAGAAAAATTAGGTGTATCGAAAGACTTTCTGAAGAACACCAAGAACCTGGAACCCATGCTGAATTTTCAGAAGTCGCCGGATTTAATCCCCATTACCATCAAAACCGATAACCTGACCATTCGAACGGATGCAAGGTTGGCCTTTCGTCAGGATGAGGACGGAAACTTCAAGGTGGCCGTTCACGCGGTGCGAAGTAAACCTGAATTAGACCGTCCCTATTTCGGCGTTACGCTAACCGACGATGACAAGAAGAACCTGCTGCAAACCGGCAATGCAGGAAGAATACTTCGTCCGCAATACAAAGAAGGAGAAACAACACCGGTATTTCTTTCCATTGACAAGCTGACCAATGAGCTTGTCGCCGCCCGCGCCGACAAAATCAATATTCCGGAGGAGATAAAAGGGGTAAAATTGAACGAAACCCAACAAAAGGAATTGGCAGAAGGCCGGGCTGTTTTTGTAGAAGGTATGACAGCCCGCAACGGAAATGAATTTAGTGCCTGGTTACAGGTTGATGCTGATAGACGGGGCATTGGTTTTCGTTTCGACACACGGCAGGAACAAACCCAAATTGTAAACGACCAGAAACAAGTTCGTATTCCTGATTCCCTGCTTGGAAAAGAGCTAACCGAAGAACAACAACAGAAACTGGAAAAAAGGGAGACCATTTATGTTGCCGGGATGAAGGACAAGGAAGGCCAGGAGTTTAACGCCTATGTAAAAATAAACGATGAAAAAGCGAAACTCGATTTTTACAAATGGAACCCTGACAAAGCGCAAACCAAAGGAGCAGAAGTTACTCCCGACAAAAACAGCAAAACACAGGTAGCTGTGAATTCAGAGGGTAAAACCAACGAAGCGACCAAATATGTAAAAGAATCTTTGATGAAGGAACAGGTCAACCCGACGGAGCAGCAAACGGCCAAACGAAACCGTTCAAAAACACATTCCATGTAATAAGTTCCTATATGTAAAAACAAGACGTTCAGGATTTATAACCTGAACGTCTTTTCAAAATTTAGTTTTTAACATCAAAATGTTTATTTCAACAAAGAAGTACCCCACCTTTCAACTGAAAAGTATACCATCGCTTTTGCACTTTTTATACGAAAGCCACCCGGAATTAATTGATGATACGAATTTACTTAATACCCGCAGCGACCTGGCTTCCAGGACTTACTCGGAAGCCATAAAAAATGGGCACAATCAGCAGGAAGCCGAAGAACTGGCACTCAATGACCTGTATCGGGGTCTCCACTTTTCAAAACACGATACTTTGGTGACCATTCTCTGGAATGAGTTTTCCAGGGATGTTCCCATGGGACTGGCAAAAGAGTTGGCCGTCCAACTACTTCCGAAAGTAGAGTATGTTTTTTCAAAATATCAGTTGACTGATGACTTTGCTTTTAGCCCGGAGTTTAGAGGATTATACAACGAGTTGACCGGAGCAATCTCAATCTGGCTGGAAGACCATGAGCTTCAATAAAGAGGAACATCTTCGAGCCAACATTGAGGCGATAAAACTTGTCTTTCAGCTTGAAAGGGAGAAACGGCGTCCGACGAATGAAGAGCAGGAAGCCCTGAAACAGTACTCTGGATTCGGGGCTTTAAAATGTATCCTCAATCCGGTTGAAAACCTATCCGACATTGCTTACTGGCCAAACTCGGAAGTCGGGTTGTTCCCTTTGGTAACCGAATTACATGATGTTCTGAAATGGAATTCCCGGTCAGAGCAAGAGTACAAACAATACATGGGCAGTCTGAAGAACTCTATTCTGTCTGCCTTTTACACACCTTCGGAAATCGTGCAGGTTCTTGCTGAAGCGCTAAAGCAAAGTCAGGTATCTGCCGTAAGTTTTCTTGACCCTTCTGCCGGAACGGGCGTATTCATTTCTGCGTTTAAAAGTCAGAATGAAGGGCTTTCTGTAACAGGTTTCGAAAAGGAACTGCTAACCGGCAAAATACTATCAAAACTTTATCCCGAAGATAAAATCAGGGTTGCCGGATTTGAAGAAATTGAAAGCCGCTATAACAATCATTTCGATGTGGTTTCTTCAAACATCCCATTTGGAGACGTGGCAACTTTCGATATTTTATTTTTGAGAAACAGGGACAAAGTAAAACAACAGGCGTCCAGAACTATCCACAACTATTTCTTTTTAAAGGGAATGGAAACACTCCG
>CAYWBV010000431.1:0-356 GCA_964455785.1 uncultured Maribellus sp. | reverse complement strand
TATTACTTCGCAGGGAGTAATGAACTCACCACAAAACGAACCCGTGCGCCAACGACTGATGGAAAATAGCCGGTTGATTTCATCAGTTCGCTTACCCAATAACCTTTTCAGCAATTATGCCGGAACCGAAGTAGGCAGCGATTTGATTATCCTTCAGAAAGATTCCGGGAAAAACCAGTTAACACCGAAAGAGAAAGATTTTATCCGAAGCGACAAGCTGTCCAGTGGAGTGTTCAACAATAACTATTTCAATGATTTTCAAAGAGTGATACACACCGAGGGATTTGTTGATTCTGATCTTTATGGAAAACCTGCTCAGATTTTTATTCATAAGGATGGAATAAAAGGAATTGCTA
>CAYWBV010000430.1:0-3384 GCA_964455785.1 uncultured Maribellus sp. | reverse complement strand
CGAAAAACAGGAAAACAAACAAATCGCCCAGCCCGATGTAACCGTACGATTTTTTCCCTGCCGTATAAAAATAAGCTGCCAACAGCGAAAGGATTCCAAACCCGATAAAACAGAAAAAGGCTGTTTTCGAGTGGTGCCAGGTTCCCAAATAAACCAGAAAAATTCCAAAAATAAAACTTAAGGCACCGACAATTAACATCCCGGCTTCCATCTCTTTTTTGCTGATTTCTCCGCTTTGTATCGTTCGGGTTGGTCCAAGTCGGAACTGGTTATCTGTTCCGCGCTGGCTATCACCGTAATCGTTGGCAAAGTTCGAAAAAACCTGGATTAGCGTTGCCGTAATAATGGCCAGCATACTAACAACCAAATGAACAGCGCCGTAAAACCACGCCAGTCCGCCACCCATAATAATCCCGGAGAGCGCCAAGGGAAGCGTTCGCGGACGGGCTGCTTTTATCCAGGATTTTGTTGTTGCCATAACTTTTTAACTAACTAATATGTAACTAACTAATATGTAACTAACTAAAATGTAAGTTACAAAAGTGTAAGTTGTGTAAAATATTGTTCTACGGGAACTTAGGGTATTTTTTAAAATTAGGTTTCCGTTTTTCAAGGAAGGCGTGTTTCCCTTCCTGCGCTTCCTCGGTAAGGTAATAAAGCAGTGTTGCATTTCCGGCAAATTCCTGGATTCCCACCTGCCCGTCAAGTTCGGCGTTTAAACCAAGTTTGAGCATTCGCAGCGCCAGCGGACTGTGTTCCTGCATTTTTTCTGCCCAGGAAACCACTTCATCTTCCAGTTGGTCGAATGGAACCACTTTGTTAACCAATCCCATTTCCAATGCTTCGGCGGCTGAGTACTGGCGGCACATGAACCAGATTTCGCGGGCTTTTTTCTGTCCCACTATACTGGCAAGGTACGACGAACCAAGACCTGCATCAAAACTACCCACTTTGGGGCCGGTTTGCCCGAAAATGGCATTTTCGCTCGCAATGCTGATGTCGCAAACTACATGCAACACGTGACCACCGCCAATGGCAAACCCGTTAACCATGGCAATTACCGGTTTTGGCATACTGCGGATTTGTCGCTGAACTTCCAGGATATTCAACCGCGGAATTCCATCTTTGTCGATGTAGCCGCCTTTGCCTTTTACGGTTTGGTCGCCGCCTGCACAAAAAGCTTTGTCGCCGGCGCCGGTTAAAACAACCACATTTATGCGCTGGTCTTCACGGCAAATGCGCAATGCATCGCTCATTTCATTCACCGTTGTCGGGCGAAACGCATTCCGATATCGTTCACGATTAATGGTGATTTTTCCAATTCCATCGAAATAATCGAAACTTATGTCTTCGTAGGTTTTGATGGTTTCCCAGTTTCTTGCTGTAGCCATTATATCTTGTTTTATGATTTTACCTTTTTGAATAACCCCCGGAACATCTTTGTATTCAACTCAGCATCTGTAAAAACTTCAAGAATAGCTGCATCTTTCTGTTCTGTTGAATAAAATTTCTGAAGCGCGATTTTCAGTTCATCTTTCCCAGTTGCTTTGAAATAATCCAGTCCGAAAGTCTTGGCAATCCCTTCGGCGCTGTATTTATTTTCGGTGAAAAAATGTTCCCGGAAAGCAGGAGATTCGCCCGGCCCTTTTATTAAACTGAAAATATTTCCGCCACCGTTGTGAATCACAATTATCCGCAAATTATTGCCAATATATTTGTTCCAAAGCGCGTTTGAATCGTAAAAAAAGGAAAGGTCGCCCAAAACGAGCGTGTTTATTTTTTCTGATTCCGAAGCAAACCCGACTGTAGTTGACATCGGTCCGTCGATGCCGCTCACGCCGCGGTTGCTGAAATATTCGACTTTCGGAAGTGTGTCGAAAAGTAAGGTATACCTCACCGGCGAACTGTTTCCAAGGTGCAAAACCGAGTTTTCAGGAATGTGTTTCTGAATTTGGCTGAAAACCGAAAGGTCACAAAAATCAATTTTTGAAATAAATTCATCACGCAACCGGTTTACCTGCTTTTCCTTTTCTTTCCAGCGGGCGAAGAATTTGTTGGCTTTTTCCTTTACAAGCGGTAAAAGTTGGCTGAAAAAGGTTTCCGGTTTTGTGCCGATTACTTTGGTTAACGACTGGTACGTGTCGGTGTGTTCATTACCAATGTTGATGTGCCAGTGGTTCTCCGGACGGTTTTTCCGCAGGAACTGTTTGAGCGGTTTTGAAACGAATTGCCCGCCAAAACTGATGAGTAAATCGGGTTGAAATTCAGTTATGTTTTCAGACAGTAACGAAGTGGTTAATAAATCAATACTTTCAATAAAATCAGGATGATTCAGGTTCGAAAGCTGTTCCTTTAAAACAACCGCGCCGGTTTTTTCGGCAAATTCAGCCAAAAGTTTTTCAAGGGGTGGATTTGGATTTTGCTGCCCGGCCAAAATCAAAACATTTTTAGCCTGATTAAAAACTCCGGCCAGTTTTTTCAGCTCCTCTTCAGAAAGAAAGGTATTTGTTTCGGCTGTTTCAATATTCTTTATCGCGGGCAAATTTTCATCTAATAAATCGTGCAACGGTTCTTCCAAAGGAATATTGATGTGCACTGGCCCGGGATTTCCTGAAACAGTCACATTCAGGCATTCGTTGATTTCGCGCCCGGCAAACCAGAGTTCCTTTTCCGATTCGCCCATCGGGAGAGAAATTTCCTTTTTTATAAAATCGCGGTAAATGTTGTTTTGATTTATCGACTGGTTTTCGCCCTGGTTAATCCAGTAAGTTGGGCGGTCGGCGGTGAGGATAACCAGCGGGATATTCTGGTAAAATGCTTCGGCGACGGCAGGCGCGTAATTCAGCGTTGACGTTCCGGAGCTGCAAACCAGCGCCACCGGTTTTTGTAAAACCTGTGAAAGCCCGATTGCAAAATACCCGGCGCTGCGTTCGTCAACAATATTCCGGCAGTTGAAAAATTCGTTTGTTGCCAGCGTGTGTACCAGCGGACCACTGCGCGAACCCGGCGAAATTACAATGTCGCGAATACCTTTTGCCTGTAAAATGGCTGCCAGTTGCTGAATATGTTTTTTTGTTGAAATCATCTGTTTTGAACAGTTTCAATGGCCGATAAAAGTGTTGTAGCCTTTTTGTTGGTTTCTTCCCACTCGTCTTCAGGCACGGAGCGGGCAGTGATTCCGCCACCTGAATATAAAATATATTGTTCCGGTTTTATCTCCATACAACGCAAATTTACAAATAATCCGACTTCGCCGTTGAGTCGCCAAGGACCAAGATAGCCAGTGTAATATCTACGGTTATGTTTTTCAATTTTCGGGATAAAACGGGCTGCCCGTGATTTTGGATAGCCGCAAACTGCCGGGGTTGGGTGCAGTTCAGCAAT
>CAYWBV010000429.1:0-3431 GCA_964455785.1 uncultured Maribellus sp. | reverse complement strand
TATTGAATGCCGAATTGTTGCATCAGCCGCAACGTAAGTTCGATGTACGAACGCGAGGTAACCTCGCCGGTTAGTAGCAGGGTCAGCCCGTTTTCAACCGTGGGCGCAATCATCAAAAGCGCCGAAATATACTGGCTCGAAATACTGCCGTCGAGTTCAATGGTTTTTCCTTTCAGGTGCGAGCCGCAGATTTTCAGCGGCGGGAAACCTTCATCCCCGAGGTATTCGATTTTTGCCCCCAATTGGGTCAGGGCATCCACCAGGATTTTGATGGGCCGCTGTTTCATGCGTTCCGAGCCGGTAACTTCCCACTCGCCCGCAATTTTTGCCAGGAAAGCCGTGAGAAAACGCATGGCCGTGCCCGCATGTCCTATATCAAAACGGGTGTTGTTCGAATGTAACGCCGCCGACAAAACGCGGGTGTCGTCGCTGTCCGACAAATTTTTCACCGGGAAAGGATTGTAACTCAGCGCGTCGATAATCAATACCCGGTTGCTGATACTTTTTGATGCGGGTAAATTGACGTTGGTGTGAATGATTCTGTTTTTTGCCGAAACCTGGTATTTCATCAAAGTTCTGATTTACAATTATAGAATTGGGTT
This sequence comes from uncultured Maribellus sp., assembly GCA_964455785.1. Taxonomy (GTDB): domain Bacteria; phylum Bacteroidota; class Bacteroidia; order Bacteroidales; family Prolixibacteraceae; genus Draconibacterium. The sequence continues at coordinate 2,829 of CAYWBV010000429.1, read as the reverse complement.
GAAAGAAAAATAAGATTCCTCATTCCGCTTTGCTTTATTCGGAATGACAATGTAGCGTTTTTGGGTAGTAGTTGCGGGCGGCAAAGCCGCCCGCAACTACCCGGCTGCTAAATTTTTTTATTGTCATTCCGACGGTGAGGAACGAACAGGAGGAATCTATTCCCCTCACCACTGTTACCGGTTCTATGTTTTGCATGATTCAACTTTCAGTTCAGTTTAACCCTTTGTAATATTCCAAAACATTGAAGATGGATTCTTTTTCGCAGTTTTGGTTGATTTTTATTTTCCCGGGTTCCGAGAGCAGCGTAAAGTTGATCCTTCCCAATTCGTTTTTTTTGTCGTGTGTCATCAGTTCGAACAGCCTTTCAAAATCGTTTTCCGCAATCGTAAATTTACCGTAAATGCCTAACAACCATTCTGTCAGGTTTTCGAAATCGTTTTTGGGGAAACCGCACTTTTCCACCGAAAGGAAGAGTTCGGCAATCATGCCATAAGCGACCGCAAAACCATGCAAAATGGGCCTGTTTTGTTCCATCGCCAGGCTTTCGAACGCGTGCCCTGCCGTGTGGCCAAAGTTCAGCGCCTTCCGGATGTTCTTTTCTGTGGGGTCGTTCGCCACAAAATACTCTTTTACATTTACCGAATGACGGATGTTTTCCTGCAAAAGATCGTAATTGATCGTTTCGAAGTCGAATATTTTAAGGTCTTCGATATGTTCCGGGCTTTTTATCAGCCCGTGTTTGATCATCTCGGCAAAACCGGAAATAAAATTGGGGCGGTCGATGGTTTTGATAAAATCGGTATTGATGATAACGGCAACCGGCTCTTTAAACGTGCCGATTTCGTTTTTTAGTCCGTTAAAGTTGATTCCGGTTTTTCCGCCCACCGAAGCGTCAACCTGCGAAAGTAACGTGGTGGGAATGTTCAGAAAATCGATGCCACGTTTGAATGTTGAGGCTGCAAAACCGGCCAAATCGGTGAGCATTCCCCCGCCAATATTGATGAGCAGCGATTTGCGGTCGGCGCCGTTCTGCGAAAGAAATTCCCATATTTGAGCCACCGACCCGATTTTTTTATGGTCTTCGCCCGACGGGACAACCACTTTCCGGATACCCAGTCTTTCAAAAAATGAATCGTATTTTGAAACCCACAGCCGGTTAACAGTGTCTTCGGTAGCCAGAAAAACTTTCCCTTTCGGGTACTGCTCAATCCACGGCAGAAGTTCGGTTTCCGGCTGGCGGCTGTAAATTATTTTTGAATAAATTGCTGAATTTCCCATACGTTGCTGTTAAATTGCGGTAAAGTTACAATAAATTTGTTTTTGGGAACAGAAGGACTGTTGGGTATCTGATTTTTGGAAATAGGAAAGGTTACAGATGAAGATCAATAATAAAAAGAAAATTGCAAGACTGAAACGGATGTTTTATATGGTGAGCGTACTGATTGCGATTGCGGCGCTTGTGCTGTTCCTGTTTGACCTTATCATTTACGGGATAGCCTGCGCGGGTCTTTTTGGGCTGTGGTTTCTCTGGTTTCAGGTGGCCGATTTCCAGTATATCGAGTTTAGCGACGAGAACAACAAAGTTCTGCTCCGTTATTACAAGGCCATTAAGTTGGGGAAAACAGAGTTTAACGCCATCGAGTTTCCGCAGGGTATTCTGAAAAAGGCCTGGTTTGAAAATTCGGTTTTCGGCCAGAATTCGGATTTGACATTGATAGTAAAAACCAAAAGGGGTGTGGCCGAATATCCTTCGGTGAGCCTGGCGGCCCTTTCAAAAGAAGAAAGAAATAAAATAAAAGCAGCGTTAAACCGAATCCTTGAAAAATAACCTTTATCCCTCGGGCTGGTATGGACGAATCAATCAACTATAAAATTGCACTTTCGCTGGTTCCCGGAATCGGCGGGGTGTTGGCGCGCAACCTGGTGGCTTATGTTGGCAGTGTCGAAGCTATTTTTTCCGAACCGTTACCATCGCTCATGAAAATTCCCGGAATCGGCGAAACAAATGCCAAACGTTTAAAAGAGAAGAGTGTTTTTGAACGTGCGGAAAAGGAAATGGAATTTATGAAAAAACACAACATCAGTGCGTTTTTTTATACCGACAAAAATTTCCCGAGGCGTTTAAAGTCCTGCCCCGATTCGCCGGTACTCATTTATACCAAAGGAGACATGACCCTCGACCAGCAGCGTGTGATTAGTATTGTGGGGACACGAAATGCCACCGAATACGGGAAACAGGTTTGCGACGAACTCATCCGGCAGTTTTCGGATCGGAAATACCCGGTGCTGGTAGTGAGCGGACTGGCTTACGGAATCGATATCCAGGCGCACAAGTCGGCGCTGAAATACAATATTCCTACGGTGGCGGTTTTGGGCCACGGATTGGACAGGATTTATCCTTCGCTTCATACCGAAACGGCGAAAAAGATGCTGGAAAACGGAGGGTTGGTTTCCGATTTTCCCAGCGGAACCAAAATCGATGCGCCCAATTTTTTGCGCCGAAACCGTATTGTTGCCGGGCTGGCCGACGCCACCATCGTTGTCGAGTCGGCTGAAAAAGGGGGCGCGCTGGTTACTGCCGACATTGCCGGTTCGTACAACCGCGATGTGTTTGCGTTCCCGGGCCGCGCCGGCGATACCTTTTCCCGGGGCTGTAACCAGCTCATCCGCAACAGCGGCGCCAACCTGATGGAAGGAATCGACGACCTCGAATATTTTATGGGGTGGGAGAGCGGTAAAAATGAAAAAGCGGTACAACCCGCATTGTTTGTCGAATTATCGCCCGAAGAGGAAAAAGTGGTTGATTTAATCCGGCAAAGCGGCGAATT
>CAYWBV010000428.1:0-3436 GCA_964455785.1 uncultured Maribellus sp. | reverse complement strand
CTTTACAAGCACAAAAACGTAAATGTACTCGGTTCAGCCGGACAAGCTTAAAAAATGTAAAATTCAGATAAAAAAGGATAGCCAGGACGGCTGTCCTTTTTTTATGCTTTTTTGGCGAAGTTTTTTTAGCCCGTATTCTGTTATTTCGCCGGATAAATCATCACTTTTTTGCCGGAGGTTGCAGCTACTTCAGTATAAACATCAACAACTGAAAATCGGTCATTTTCGATAACCTGCTGAATAGTCCCCCCGGAAACTTTATAACTGCCTTTTTCCATCACAAAACGGATTTTACACCGACGGAAACCAATCCCGAACGAATTTTGAATCACCGCTTCATTGCTGCTAAAAGGAAAATGGAATGTTGTCTGTCTTAAACAAAAAACGAACACTGTTAAAGTATTCGTCTTTATATTGTTATGATTTCTGTTTGTGGAGAACCCCGGAGAAGTATCGAACTTTTTGGCTGAGAATTTTGGTGCTGTGATAAAGTTTATGGATGCTAAAATGGCGAAGAGGAAACTCAAAAAAGTAATGGACTGCCTTTGCGTCACTGCTGCCATAAATCTGTTTTGGCAATTATTGTTTTAATGCAATTTCGCATAGTGAGACTACACAAAGTAATGTTTAAAATATAATGTCGTTTTTACGCCTACATTTTGTAAAACATTTAACAATTGTTTTTTGAGATTCTGAAAACAGAAACATGCATCAAAATTCAGCAACTGATTTTGATTCTCCACCACAATATTTCTTTCAAATTCACAATTCAGGCGAATACAATTCCAGCACCCGCCAGAAGCTGAGCCTGGAAATCACTCCTGACAACAATTTTCAGGTACACGATTTTATAAATGGAGGCAAAATCCGTAGTGTAAAAACCCTTTCCGAAGGCCAGACATTTCAGGCAGTATTGTCGCTGGCTCTGGCGCTTGCGGACAGTATTCAGAAAATTACGGAATAGGACCAGAATTTTTTCTTTTTGGATGAATGTTTTGGTTCGCTTGACAAAGAATCTCTTACAGTTGTTTTTGATACCTTAAAATTGTTACGTAAGGAGAACCGTATTGTAGGAGTTGTCTCACATGTGAAAGAGATGCAGCAGGAAATTGATGCTCATCTTTGTATTGAAAATAAAAAAGGAGTTTTTTATCCAATTTGGATGAAAAAAAACTGAAGATAAATTTAATCTCTGGGATTGAAAAATATTATGCTTTTAACGATGATTCCCTGACATTGATTTTGCCGCCTAAAACAATGGTTTCCACTTCGACATGGCCTTCTTCATCAATCTGCTTCAGCAGCAGGTTGGCAACTTGTCTTCCCATTTCAAAAGTCGGTTGTACAACGCTGGTAAGCGCGGGTTCAACCAAGGGTGCAAGTGTACATTCGGTAAACCCCACCACCGCCACATCATTTGGGATTTTAATCTTGTATCTTTTTAGCATTTTCATGGCGCCGATAGCCGTCGGATCATTCACCGCAAAAATAGCTTCCGGCAGCGTTCCCTTTTTTATAAGGCTTTCCATAACCCGCTCGCCATCTTCAATCAATAATCCTGTTTCAATAATTTGTTCGCTGGCAAACGGAACCTTGTGTTTGTTCATGGCGTCACGAAACCCGCTCATCCTGTTTTTGGCGAAGTTTAAGTATTGCGGCCCGCTAAAATGATAAATATTCCGGCATCCTTGTTCTATTAAGTGTTCGGTTGCAAAAAAGGCCCATTTGTAATCGTCAAAAACAACTTTCGAAATGGGAATTTCTTCGTTTACACGGTTGAACATGATAATCGGAAATCCTTCCTTCATCATTTTTAAAAGATAATCTGTGTTTTTTGTTTCACACGAAAGAGAAATAATCAGCCCGTCAACCATATTATCTTCCATGGTCATCAGGTTTTCCCTTTCAGTTTCAAAACATTCGTTGGAAGACATAATAAGCACCTGATACTTTTTTTCAACCAGTATTTTTTGAATTCCTGAGATTACTTCAGGAAAAAAGGAATTGATAAATTCAGGGACAATAACCCCAACATTAAAAGTCCGGCGCTGAATAAGTTTTTTTGCAATCGGATTGGGACGGTAACCCATCTCTGCGGCTGTTTTCAGTATTAGTTCACGGGTATCTTTTTTAATGTCGTATTTGTCATTAAAAGCCCGTGAAACCGTTGAAACAGCAACATTTAACTTTCTGGCAATATCTTTTATGGTAACGTGGTACATCGCGTTCAAAGATAGGAGTTTTTCTGAATTAAAAATCAGAAACGTTTCCGAAACCGTTTCCGAAAAACGAAACCGTTTCCGAAACCGTTTCCGAAATGATTTTAGGGAGCAGGGAAGAACGAACCTGTAGAAAGTGATTATGTTTGAGGAGATTTTGTGATAAACTTTTGAACTGATGACTATAATCGATATTGTTACCATTCTTGCCTTTTCGCTCATTGTCATTCTCACAGGTATTTCGTTTTCCGGCTCGGGAAAAAATATGTCATCTTTTTTTGCAGCAGGAGGAGCAGTTCCCTGGTACATCAACGGATTATCACTTTTTATGGGATTCTTCTCTGCCGGTACGTTTGTTGTGTGGGGTTCGATTGCCTACACGCACGGGTGGGTTTCTGTTACCATTCAATGGTCGATGGCGTTCGCCGGCTTTGTTGTGGGAGTTTTTATTGCGCCAGCCTGGAGGAAAAACAAAGCATTAACAGCAGCAGAGTACATTAGTCGCAGATTGGGTAAAAAAGTACAAAAAGCCTACACCTATCTTTTCCTTTTTGTTTCATTGTTTACAACGGGATCTTTTCTTTATCCGGTGGCCAAACTGGTAGAAGTAGCTACCGGCTTCCCGTTAAGTTACTGTATCCTGGTTCTTGGTGGAGCCAGTATTATTTATGTTACCATTGGCGGACTGTGGGCGGTGGTTGTAACCGATGTCCTTCAGTTTATTATTTTATTCACCGCAGTTATTATTGTAGTTCCCCTGGCATTTGCCAGAGCAGGAGGTGTTTCGACGCTGTTCAATTCAGCGCCTGATACCTTTTTTAAGATGGTGAACGGCGAATATACCTGGGGTTTTATACTTGCGTTCGCCGTTTATAACCTTTTCTTTCTGGGCGGTAATTGGGCTTATGTGCAACGATACACCAGCGTTTCAACGCCCAAAGAGGCTAAAAAGGTGGGGTGGCTGTTTGGTTCCCTTTATCTGATTAGCCCCATTTTATGGATGTTGCCTCCCATGATTTACCGGGTATATAACCCGTCGCTCGACGGCCTTGCCGACGAAGGAGCCTATCTGCTGATGTGTAAGGAGGCGCTTCCTGTCGGAATGCTGGGACTGATGCTGGGAGGAATGATTTTTGCCACCGCAAGTTCATTAAATGCGACCCTGAATATCTCTGCCGGTGTATTTACCAACGATTTATTTAAACCGCTTTTCCCCG
>CAYWBV010000427.1:0-3444 GCA_964455785.1 uncultured Maribellus sp. | reverse complement strand
GAAAAGCGGTAAAAACCGACCCGGGCGCCGCTGTTATTTCCGGGGGCCGGTATTCTCCCGCAAGGTTGATATTGCTAAATACAGGGGAAGAAAAAGGTTAATTTTTTTTGATTTTAGGTTGTACAATATTGTTTTTTCGGGTGGGATGTTGTAATTTGACCGCGGATTTAAAAATGTTAGTAAAAGAAAGCCCCGGAGTGTGCGGAAACACAAACCGGGACCTTGAAATGGGCTTAAGAATTAATTTGCGACAGTGACGTCAATCATCCGCAGTTTTTTCTTAAGCTCTTTTGTTGGACGGTAAAGGATTTTTGTCCCTTTTACTACCGAAGCGGTAAACTCCTCGGGAGTGACAACCCCGTCGCTTTTTACATTTACGCAAAAAGTTCCCAGATCGCCCAGGGCAACAATTTTACCATTCGTCAACTCCTCAGGAATAATATCCATCAGAGCGACCAGCACTCCATGCACATCGGCACGCCGGAGAGAACACCTGTTGGCTACCGCGGTCGCCAACCCGTTAATATCCACTTTCTCGCCGTGAATCGCCGACGCATACAACTTGGGAGCCTCGCCGGGCTCGCCAGGATTCTTTTTGAAAATCTTCTTAACCTTCATAAAATATGAATTTAAAAATGTTATGGCGCTCAATATGAAACACCTAAACAAAAATAATTATCAAACAAGTAATAATGCTTATTTTGTTAATAAAAATAATAAAATTTTATAAACCTTTTTGTGTTATATAAATGATATAAAGCAGGTTAGATGTTTAATTCCGGCCTCAACATGCTCAAAAATCATTGAATTCCTATTCATTTTTTTCCCCTGGGAAACAGAAACTTCCGCAAAATTACTCCCGTTGAGGGAGGAATATGCCGGCGGAATACACAAAATTCTGGTCAGTAACAAATTAGAGTATGTCCAAAAACCCGGAAAAATACAAATCCCCCTGTCTCCCCCTTTGGAATTAAAAAAATGTCTTTTATGGCAAACTTAGTGTCCAAAGAGGGACGAGCTTCGAACAAGTGCCTTTTCTGCTGCCTGGTTGACACCACGACCCCGTAAAAATTCTCAACGATTGATTTTTATCCGCCATCAAAAGGACAAAACAGCATACAATTTAAACGGAAACATTGTACATTTACTTCGCTTTCATCTGAACAAAAACAAAACGGAAGATGAAGGCAGGAACAACTGAAAATACCAAGTATGAAACGAACATCACGCCAAGGCGAGACAAACAACAAAGAACAAACCCAATGTGAGTTCCATCGGGTGAGAAAGTTTAACAATTAGAGAAAGTTCAACCGCCAGTTATTCAGTAACTTTGAAATTTTATACAGATGAAAAAAAATCATTCCTGTTTACTTTCCGGAATTGTCCTTTTGGTTTATATAACCACAGGATGTACCCCACAACCGGAACCCAAAGAAGGCATCCAAACCAGCGCCCGGTTAAAAACCCTGTTTGAAGATCCGCCCGCGGAATACCGCAGTGCGCCACTTTGGGACTGGAACGAGCAGATTTCGGAAGAAGGAATCGATTTTCACATGAAAAAATTTAAGGAGGCCGGAATCGGTGGCGTATTTGTCCATCCGCGGCCGGGATTACTTACCGAATACCTTTCGGAAGAGTGGTTCCACCTTTTTGATTATACGGTTCAAAAAGGAAAGGAACTCGGAATGAAAGTGTGGATTTACGACGAAAACTCCTACCCTTCGGGGTTTGCCGGGGGCCACGTTCCCGCGCAAATGCCCGATTCGTACCAGCATGGCGCCGGACTCAGCCTCGAAATTCAGGAAAAATTAAATGTGACTCTTTCCGATACCGTTGCCGTTATTCTTAAAAAAACAGAAGAGGGATTTACCGATATTACGGCCACAGCCGATCAGGAATCCGGACAACCGGGAACCTATTATATTTTCAGGAAAACTTACCCGGGAAAATCGCAGTGGTACGGCGGGTTTACCTATGTCGATCTGCTTTACAAAGGGGTAACCGAAAAGTTTATGGAAGTAACCATGACCAACGGCTACGAGAAAAACAGCGCCGATTTTGGAAATACGCTGCCCGGAATTTTTACCGACGAACCCAACCTGGAAGCGGCCATGCCGCGCGGGACCATGCTGCGCTGGACCCCCGATTTATGGGAAACTTTTCAGCAACGCTGGGGCTACGACCTGAAAACAAACCTCCCCTCGCTGATTGAAGAAACCGGAGACTGGAAAAAAGTGCGGCACGATTACTACGAACTGGTTCTGGAACTTTTTGTGGACCGCTGGGCAAAACCGTGGAGCGCCTACTGCGACGAGAAAGGGTTACAATGGACCGGGCACTACTGGGAACATGGCTGGCCCGAACCCACCCACGGATTCGACGAGGCTGCCTTTTACATCTGGCACCAGATGCCGGGTGTGGATATGTTAGGAAACCGGCTGGATACCGCCGGGCTGGGCGGGCAATTCGGGAACGACCGCGCGGTACGCGAATTGCGCAGCGCTGCCAACCAGGCCGGCCGGAAACGTACATTAAGCGAAACCTATGGCGGTGGCGGCTGGGAAATGAGTTTCGAAACCCAAAAACGGCTGGCCGACTGGCAAGGGGTGTTAGGCGTAAATTTTGTCAACCAGCACCTTTCCTATTATTCGCTGAACGGTGTCCGCAAATTCGATTATCCGCCCTCTTTTTCGTACCACGAACCCTGGTGGGAACATTACAAACGAATGGGCGATTACATCGGACGTATGTCGATGGCCATGTCGGCAGGAGAGCAGTTAAACGAAACGCTGGTGCTCCAGCCCAATACTTCGGCGTGGATGTATTACTCGAGGAAAGATAAAAATCCGGCCATCAATACCATTCGCGACGGTTTTAAAACCTTTGTTTACCAGATGGAACAACACCACCTGGAATACGACCTCGGCTCGGAAAATGTGTTAAAAACGCTCGGAAGCGTACAAGGCGACCAACTGCGGGTGGGCCAGCGCGATTACTCGCTGGTGGTGATTCCGGCGGAAATGGAAAACCTGGACCAGAGTACGGTCGATCTTTTACAAAAATATCTTGAACAGGGCGGACAGGTGTTGTCGTTCCGCGAAAATATTCCAATGGTTGACGGAACCGTGTCGCCGGCCGTGAACGAAATGGCCGCGAAATTCCCGAAACAGTGGGTCATTGCAGACAACCTCGGTGACGCAACGGTTTTGGCCCGCCTTACCCGCGACGAATTTTCGATGGATGATAAAACCCGCAACGGAATGTTGTACCACCAGCGAAGGATTATGGACGACGGCCAGATCCTTTTTGTGGTCAACTCGCACCCCACGGAAAAAGCCAGCGCCGAAATTACAATCGAAGGGAAACAGGTGTCGAAACTGGATCTGGTTTCGGGGAAGATATACAGCTACCCGGCCCAATCCAAAAAAGGTAAAGTTTTGTTCC
>CAYWBV010000426.1:0-3446 GCA_964455785.1 uncultured Maribellus sp. | reverse complement strand
AGGGTTCGCCTTCCATCCAAACTTTAAATTCACCCTGGTGCAAAACATGGATTTTTGCCGTGCGGGTGTCCGAAACGAAAACCATTCCATTCATACAAACCGTAACATCATTCAGAAAAACAGCGCCCGGAGCATCATATCTTTTTGAAATTTTACCTTTTTCAATGTCGATTTCCACCAGTTGGTCAATGTCGGCAACATAAAGTTTTCCTTCGTAAATGGCCATTCCTTTCGGTGCATTTAGCTTTTTTATCCATTCCAGTGTTTTAATTGTGCCATCCGGATTTAATATACTGATAAATCCATTTCCATCTTTTTCTGACGGATTTTCATTGATGTTAGCCACATAAATCACATCTTTTTGTTCGTCATAAAGCACTGATTCCGGCGTTTTTAATCCTTCGGCAGTTTCCCATACCTTTTGTAACCGCTGGGCATTCGTCTGAAAAATTCCAGCCACAGCAACCAATAAAAAAAAGATTAAGATTGTTTTCATAATGAATTCCCGTTATTTTTAGCCAAAAGTTACCACTATTCAATTCATTAAACAAATGAAATTTGTTTTTGATAAAATTATATCATTAAAAAAGAGTGTCATCATGAAAAAAACAGCACTGTTCATTTTTCTTTTTCTGACGTTTTTTATTGGGAAAGGCCAGGATAATACCATTCGGAAGTTGTATGTCGGTACGTTTACATCCGAGGGGGCGGAAGGGATTTATTTATGCCATTTTAACCAGGAAACCGGAGAAATCAGTCTCGGTAAAACTTTTAAGGGAATCGACAATCCTTCGTTTTTGAAAATTTCGCCCGACAGAAAATATTTGTACGTGGCTACACGTGCTGCCAATTTCATCGAGCCTTCAGGCGGTTTTGTTTCAGCTTATAAAATCGGGACGGACGGTTCAATTTATTTTTTGAACAAGCAGGTTTCCAACGGGCAGGATCCGTGTCATGTGGATGTCTCGCCCGACGGGAAGTTTGTTGCCGTGGCCAATTACGGAAGCGGGACAACCTCGCTGTTCCCGGTTGAAGCCAACGGGAGTCTGGCGCCTGCTTCCTCGGTAATTGCAAATGAAGGTAGCGGCCCCGATGCGCAGCGGCAATCGTCGCCACATGCACACTCTATAAAATTTGAGGCCAGCGGCAAACTGGTTTTTAGCGCCGATTTGGGAACGGATCAACTTAATATTTTCAGGATAGAAGGAAAAGAGTTAAAACCGGCCGGGCAGAAATTTGTAAAACTTGCACCGGGCGCGGGCCCACGCCATTTTGTATTCCACCCCGACAATGAAATCATTTATGTGATTAATGAGCTGAATTCGACTATAACTGTTTTAGAAAAAAAAGAAAACGAGTGGTTTGCGGTTCAAAATATTTCAACGTTGCCCCCTGGTTTTTCAGGGAAGAGTTATTGTGCCGATATTCATCTTTCGCCCAACGGGAAGTTTTTATATGGTTCGAACCGGGGCGACAACTCCATTTTTGTTGCTGTAATTGACAGATTAACAAAACAACTGTCGGGTGCGGGCACTGTTAAAGTTGAGGGCGACTGGCCCCGTAACTTTGTGATTAGCGACAATGGGCGGTTTATGCTGGTAGCCAATCAGCGGAGCGGAAACATCACTGTTCTTAAAATTCATCCCGAAACAGGCATGCCGGAATATACCGGTAATGAAATAAAATTGCCTGCTCCGGTCTGCCTCGAATTTTTATAGTTTCCGGTTTTCTAACTGAATTTGGTGCTGATGAGTTTAATAAACTCGTCGCGTGTTGCTGTTTTCTGAAATGCTCCGGTAAAGTCGGATGTAGTGGTGATGGAATGCTGTTTCTGAATTCCGCGCATTTGCATACAAAGGTGCTGAGCTTCAATTACAACGGCAACGCCGAGCGGTTTGAGCGTATCCTGGATACAATCTTTAATCTGCGATGTTAGTCGCTCCTGTACCTGTAGGCGGCGCGCGAAAACATCGACCACGCGCGCAATTTTACTCAGTCCGGTTATCGTGCCGTTAGGAATGTAGGCCACATGTGCTTTCCCGAAAAAAGGGAGTAAGTGATGTTCGCACATCGAATAAATTTCAATATCTTTTACAATTACCATCTGCCGGTAATCTTCCCGGAACATAGCAGATTTTAAGATTTCTACCGGGTCGGTTTTATAACCCTGCAATAAAAACTGCATCGCCTTGGCCACCCGCTCGGGGGTTTTGTCGAGTCCCTCGCGGGAGACATCCTCTCCGACCAGCGTTAATATGTTTTTGTAATTTTCTGAAAGTTCACGGGTGATTGTTTCATCGAAGTTCTCAATCTTTTCGTACCCGCCCGGGATATTTATTTTTGGAGCATACATGACAGCTGTTGTTAAAGTTGGTACAAAGATTAACTTTTTTTCATAAAAACAGTATGAAAGGTAGTAATGGTTTTGGGGAACAAGAAAATTTAGGACATGAAGATATTGATTGTTGCTGCAACCTGGATGGAAGTAAAACTACTGGCTGATGAACTGGAATTTCGGGGAGAGAAAAGCCATAATTTTAAAGAATACCACCTGTCTGATAACGAAATCGATATTCTCATTACCGGGATGGGAACTACACTTGCTGCATTTCATTTAACCAATGCCCTTCAAACCGATAAATACCAGTTGGTAATCAATCTTGGTATTGCCGGAAGTTTATCGCCGGAAATCGAAATCGGCGATGTTGTAAACGTAGTAACGGAGGAGTTTGCCGATTTGGGGATTGAAAAAAATGAAGATTTTTTAACATTGTTTGAATCGGGTTATATCGATAGTAATGAATTTCCTTTTGAAAGGGGATTACTAAGGGCCAACAATATAAACGGATTTTCAGATCTGAAAAAAGTCCGCGGGATTACTACCAATAAAAGCCACGGACGAAGTGCAAGTATCGACGAAATCAGGCAAAAATTTTCCGCTCACGTGGAAACGATGGAAGGAGCAGCCGTTTTTTACGTATGCAACTGGTTCGGAATCGAGTGTTACCAAATCAGAGCCATTTCCAATTTTGTCGAACCCCGGGATTCCTCCCGATGGAACATTCCTCTTGCGCTTGAAAATCTTACAACCGCCGTTTACGAGGTTTTGGCAAAACTTCCCGTCCCTGTAAATTGATTTTGTTACTTTTGTGCGAAATTAATTCCAACAGAAATTGCAACAGATAAAAGTAAATTTTAGAAGCAACCCAAAAGACAATTATTGCATCTCTTCAGCAGAAAATTATTTTTTGAAGGAAAAATTAAAAAATAATTGATGATTTGTGCAATAATTAAATGGTACAATAGTTCTAAGTACAGACCACGACGTTCAGGAAACAACTTAGAGTATTTACCAAACTAACCGCTTGGATAATGATAGTTGTTACAGGAGCAGCCGGCTTCATCGGCAGTTATTTAGTAGGGAAACTCAACAAAGCAGGTTATAA
>CAYWBV010000425.1:0-3453 GCA_964455785.1 uncultured Maribellus sp. | reverse complement strand
GACCACAGAAACGATTTCCACCAACCTGGTTGAAGGCGGTTTTCTGGTGATTGTTGTTCTTTTGCTTTTATTAGGCGAGATTTCAGGGGCCCTGATTGTTGCCATGGTCATCCCGTTATCCATGTTGTTTGCTTTTATCGGGATGCGCGAATTTGGCCTTGCCGCCAACCTGATGAGTTTGGGCGCCATCGACTTCGGTATGGTGGTTGACGGCTCCGTCGTGATGATTGAAAACATCGTACACGGCCTTCAAAAAGAAAAGGGAAAAAACAAGGATGAAATTATCCGCAACTCGGCGCAGCAGGTTGTCCGCCCCATATTTTTTGGCGTTTTAATCATTCTGATGGTTTATGTCCCCATCATGACTTTCAGCGGGATGGAGGGAATTTTGTTCCGGCCCATGGCAATAACCGTGGCAGCGGCGGTTTTTGGTTCGTTGCTGCTGGCGCTGATTTTTGTTCCGGCCATTTCATCGATAGTTTTCAGAAAGGGCGTGAAAGTCAGAAAAAACCGTTTGATAAACTGGATGCGACCGCGTTATGTGAGCCAACTCGGAAAATATATGGACCGAAAATGGTTTGTTGTTTCGGTGGCGGGCGCCATTTTTGCAGTTTCCCTATTTCTGATGACCCGTTTGGGAACCGAGTTTATTCCCGAGTTAGACGAGGGTTCCATCCTGATCGAACAGGTGCGGATGCCCTCGGTAACACTCGACGAATCGATTGAGAATGCCAACTGGCTTGCTGGAAAATTAGTTCAGAATATTCCTGAAATTCAAACCGTGGTCCCCAAAACCGGACGATCGGATTTGGCAAACGACTGGATGGGGGTTCATCAAACCGATGTGTGGGTGGTACTAAAACCCACTGACGAGTGGCGAAAGGGAATAACAAAAAATGATATTGTCACGCAGATTGAACCCTATTTGCAAACCGAACCCGGATTGGCCTACAACTTTACACAGCCCATCGCCATGCGGGTTGATGAACTGACCAGCGGGGTAAAATCGGACCTGGCCGTAAAGATTTATGGTGAAGATTTGGACATGCTGAGCAGGATTGGAGAAAATATTTCCTCGTTGTTGCCCCATTTGCAGGGAACTGACAATTTTTACGTGGAACAAACCGTCGGCCAACCGTACCTGACCATTGAAATCGATCGCGAAGCGGTTGCTTCGTTCGGATTAAATGTTGACGATGTTCAGAAAGTAATTGAAGCCGGAATTGGAGGACAGGAAGTGAGCCAGATGTACGAAGGCCAGCGGCGGTTTGGCATTGCTGTCCGTTATCCGGAAGACGTCCGCGACCAGTTGCACAAAATTCAGGATGTGCCGGTTCATATTCCAAACGGTGACTATGTTCCGCTAAAACGGGTGGCAAAAATTATTTTGCAGGAAGGCCCGCGCGAAATTCAGCGCGAAAATGGCTGGCGAAGGCTGATTGTCGGGATCAACATCAAAAACATCGACCTGGGAACTTATGTAGCCAACCTTCAAAATGAAATCATTCAAAAGGCCGATATTCCGTCGGGTTATTTTATCGATTATGGCGGAACATTTGAAAACCAGCGGCGTGCGATGCGGCATTTGATGCTGGTAGTCCCGCTTTCCATTTTTATCATTATTGGTCTGCTCTACCTGAATTTCGGAAAAATGAAATATGCCGTTTTAATTTTGCTGAACCTGCCATTTGCGTTGTCGGGCGGTATTTTCCTGTTATGGATTCGCGGAATGTACCTTTCGGTTTCGGCAAGCATCGGGTTTGTGGCGCTGTTTGGTGTGGCGGTTTTGAACGGGATTGTTTTAATCGACCATATTAACGAACTTCGAAAAGAGAAAAAAGGAAGGCTGAAAAACCTGATTGTGGAAGGGTCGGCAGACCGGTTGCGCCCCGTTTTAATGACCGCTCTGGTAGCGAGTTTAGGTTTTATCCCGATGGCTTTTAACACCGGCCCCGGATCTGAAGTGCAGCGGCCTTTGGCAACTGTGGTAATTGGAGGGTTGATTACCTCAACATTTTTAACACTTTTGGTGTTGCCCATCATTTATTACTGGATGGAAAAACGGAAAGTAAAAAAAACGGAGGATATTGAATTGCCGGGTTAATTTACAAAATCGTCGAGTTTTGTTTGATTTTCAATAAGATCCTGCAATGTCGTCGATTTCAGGTATTCGATAATATGATTGTTTAGCTGTCCCCAGAATCCCCGCGACGCGCACGCGCCTTCTCTTTTGCAGGTGTGATTTCTCGACAAACAATCGACTACGCAAACGCCGGGTTCAAAAGCATTGTGAATATCGTTAATGGTAATTTCGGAAGGCTTGCGGGTTAAAATATAGCCGCTTTTTCGGCCCGACGCTTTGGTAACCAACCCGGCCACTTTCAACGAATTGATAATGTGATCGAGGTACTTGTAGGAAATACTCTGATTTTTGGAAATATCTTTTTGCAAGATTCCACTCTCCGATTCATTCAGTGCAATTTCGAGAATCGCACGGACACCGTACCTGGTTTTTGTACTAAACTTCAAAGTGGTTAGTTGTTATGTTTCTGTTACAGCAAATCTGAACGCAAATGTAATAAAAACCTCATTATCAACTTTAACAGTTCCAAACACTTTTTTCGGGGGGTCAATCTCAAAGTCGGAAAGTTCAAGCGCCAAATCGCCTTTCAGAATAAAACCCGGTTCTTCGCAAAAAACGATTTCACAGGGAATTACATAGCTGCGTGATTTTCCGGCTATCGAAATTTCGGTTCTAAAATTGGTCAAACCTGAACCTTCGTCAAAATCTGCAAGCTCGCGGGGTTCGATTGTAATTTTAATAAACGGATATTCAGAAGCTCTCAGCATTTTATAAAAATCGTCAAGCATCATACTGTTACTTCCCGAAAATTTATGGACCGGAATCTGAATATTCTGGTAAGGTTCATTGTCCCTGGGTTTAAAAGCGGTGTGGGTTACTTCCGGGCTGTAGTTTATAAATTCAAATTTATTGATGTTCGAAGATCCCTGAATCAGAACATAATCGGTACAACCTGCCCCGGCTTTTGATTTGTCTTTGTCCGAGGCAGAAACATCGGTCGATAAAAAAAAAGCAAGGACAATGGCAAAAAAATAATATTTAGTTTTTATGTTCACTTTATCACCCTTGAAAAAAGAGGGTTGCCTGCGTAAATATCAGGCAACCCCGTTTGTTAGCCTCTTAAAACTTTAGAATGAAATACCTGCTTCGAGTACTACTCCGTTGAATTTACCGCCATCGATATCACCATGTGCGGGCCCTTCATATTTTTGCGTAACGTAGTCAAGTTTAACTAATACATTTTTGGTCATATTCCATCCGCCTCCCAAATTGGTGCGGTTTACGGTTGAGCCGTCATTGTTTGAGACGTGGTTGAACCGGGTGCCTAAATAAAAACTTCCCAAACGGTAAATCGCCTGCGCCGCCGTTTG
>CAYWBV010000424.1:0-3456 GCA_964455785.1 uncultured Maribellus sp. | reverse complement strand
CCCCGGTTTTACAAAGACGGAAACGACAGCATCGACATTTTGCGGGTGGTGAAAGAAGCTTCGGCCGCATCGCACATCTACGAAAAAGGAATTGTGGAAGAAGAAGCGTACACGTCGTTCCAACACTGGCAGGAAGGCCCCTTCGACATGAAACCACTGGGCGACCGCGCTTTCTGCGAAGGAATGAACCGCGTGGTTTTTCACGGGTTTAGCCACAACATAACCGGCTCGGGATTCCCCGGATTTGTATATGGCGCCGGCACCCATTTTAACGACAAACGCGTTTGGTGGCCCAAGGTCAAACCTTTCATTGATTACCATGCGCGCATTTCTGCTGTTTTTCAAAAAACCGATTTTGTGGCAGATGTACTTTGGTATTACGGCGACAAGGTTCCCAACTCGGCCACACCCAAAAACACCCATTTTAAAGTCGGCCCGGGTTACGATTATGAAGTCATCAACACCGAAATTTTATTGAACAATCTTTTCGTAAAAAATGGGAAACTGGTTTTATCGAACGGAGCTGAGTTCAGATTGCTGGCGCTGGAAGATGAAGGCAGCATCAACCCGGCGGTATTAAAAAAACTGGAGGAACTGGCCAAACAAGGCGCAGTAATTATTGGCGAAAGACCAAAAAAAATGAATCAATTAGCCAACTATCCTGCATCCGGTTCAAATGAAAACAACCTGATAATGCAACTGTGGACAAATATCGATAATCCTTCCAAAGTGGTATTGGATAAAAACGGTAAAATTTATTCGGGAATTACTCCCCTCGAAATGTTACAGGTCCTCCGCGTTCAGCCGGATATTGTTTATCCCGGGAAAGAGTCGGAACTGCTGGATTTTATCCACTTCAGCAAAAACGAAAACGATTTTTATTTTATCCGGAATACCCGGAACGAATGGCTTTCGCGTAATGTCGGGTTTCGGCAACACAACAAATCTCCCGAAATCTGGAACCCGGTTTCAGGGGAAATTATCCCGGTCCCCATTTTTAACAGCGATAGCGAATATGTAAACCTCCCGGTTACCCTTCCACCTTATGGATCTGTTTTGGTCGTTTTCAAAGAATCATCGGTTGTGCCCGAATATGTCAGCATTTCCGGAAACGGGCAGCATCCACCGCTGCTGGAGTTTACCGCTGATGGAATTACGATTCTGGAGGAGGGAAATTTCGAACTGGCAGGTTCAACACAATCCGTTTCTGTGAACAACAAAATCCCAACATTAACGGTTGACGGCGAGTGGGAAGTTTCGTTTACAAAAGATTGGGGCGCCCCGGAAAAAACCGTTTTCCCAAAACTAATTTCGTGGACCGAGTCGGAAACAGAAGGGATAAAATACTACTCAGGAACGGCCACCTACAAAAAAACCTTTTTGTACAACGGGGAACCGGACCCGGCAAAAAAAGAAAAAATCTATCTTGATTTGGGTGAAATCTCGAAAGTAGCCGATGTTTGGTTAAACGGGGAACACCTTGGAATAAGCTGGGCTAAACCCCATCGTTTTGAAGTAACAAACCTGCTAAAACAAGGTGAAAACGCCATAACAGCGGAAGTTGCCAATGTGTGGTCAAACCGGTTAAAAGGCGATGCGCTGACCGGGCAGAAATTTACCAACACCAACATTACCAATACGATCATTCCGGTTCCAACCATCGAACCCGGCAATCAAAAACGTATTCCGTGGGCCGAAGTTCCGCTCATCGAATCGGGTTTGTTAGGGCCCGTAACCATCCGGACGGTTATACCGGTAGTAATAAAAAAATGAAGGTTCGAGAGTTTGAAGGTTCGAACAATTTCAAACTTTCAAATCTTCAAACAATCTTCAATATGTCTTTGATTCTAAGTTCTAAATAAGTAAAATGAAACCATTTTTTTCAGCAGCAGCTTTCTCCCTTTTTTTCATTTTTTGTTACGAAAGTTTTGCCCAAATCCAACCGGCCCGGATTTTCTCCGACAATATGGTACTTCAGCGCGACATAAAAATTCCGGTGTGGGGAACAGCGGCGCCTGGTGAAGTGGTCGCCGTTTTGTTCGGCGAAAAAACAGTTTCAGGTGCAACCGGTAAATCCGGAAAATGGAAAGTTTTTCTTCCCGGGTGTAACGCGGGCGGACCTTTTGATTTAAAAATAACGGGAAGCTCTGACACTATTATTTTCAGGAATATTTTGGTGGGCGATGTATGGTTTGCATCCGGGCAGTCCAACATGGAACACCCGGTAAAAGGCTGGGAATGGATTCCCCACTCCGAAGTGGAAAATTTCGAAGCTGAACTTCAGGATACAGAATTTCCGGAAATACGGTTGTTCGATGTTCCAAAGTTCCCTTCGCCGGTGGAACAGGAAAATTTAATGGGTGGCGAATGGAAAACGGCGAGCGCCGAATCGGTAGCCGGATTTTCGGCCATCGGCTGGTTTTTTGCCAAAAAGCTGAATGCCGACTTAAACATTCCCATCGGAATTATTCATACTTCGTGGGGAGGCACAGCCATCCGCACCTGGCTCGACAGGGAATCGCTGGAACTTTTCAGCGACTCCATAAACCTCCCGCTCATTCCTCAAAATCTTAACCCGGAAGAGTGGGAAAAAACCGCTGCCGTTTCCATCGAAAAACACCGCATCCGCCGGAACCAAATCAGTTACCCGAAAAAAGATCTGGCTGAACAAATTACTGTGCCGGGGTACGACGATTCGGCCTGGACTGAGACTGGTTTTCCCTTCGAAAAGAACAGTAATGTAGCCTGGCTTCGCAAAAAAATAGTTATTCCCGAAAAAATCGTTAACCAGCCGTTACAACTTTCACTGGGGTTTCTCAACCGCCAAAGCCAGGTGTTTTTTAACGGAACAGAACTTGGCTATTTCCAGTACCCTGAACCGGTAAAAACCGAAATTCCGGGAGAAATAATAAAACCGGGAGAAAATGCGCTCACGATTCGGCTGGCGCAACCGTTTGGCTCCGTTCAAACAATGGGAGAAAAAGAGCAGTTTTTTATTACCAACACCGATGATTCATTTTATATCAGTCTTGAAGAAGGCTGGAAAATAAATACAGAACAGGAACCGGTAAATGCGGTTGAGGAGAGTTTTCAGAATAACCCGGCATTTCTTTTTAACGGAATGGTTGCGCCGGTTATTCCTTATGGTATAAAAGGTTTTATCTGGTTTCAGGGAGAATCCGACGCCGTCCGGCCGTTTCTGTATGAAAAAATGTTTCAGCAGTTAATCACGGATTGGCGCCGGCGTTGGCAATTGGGCAATTTGCCGTTTTTGTTTATCCAGGTTTCCAACATCGAACTTTCGCACCATTTCGAAGTTTTTGACGATTCGCGGTGCCTCATTCGCCTGGCGCAGCAAAAAGCGCTGGAGTTGCCCAACACCGGGATGGTGGTTTCAGCAGACATCGGCGATCCTTACGATGTTCATCCCAAAAACAAAAAGGAATTTGCAGAAAG
>CAYWBV010000423.1:0-3462 GCA_964455785.1 uncultured Maribellus sp. | reverse complement strand
GCCGGATGCCTGACAGAAATAAATATATCGTTCGCGAAGGATGGGTTTCCATTATCGGAAATACACTTTTGTTTGTATTAAAATACTGGGCAGGTATTGTAACCGGGTCGCTGGCTTTAATTGCCGATGCCTGGCACACAATGAGCGATACCATTTCGTCGGTAATTGTTCTTATTGCCGGGCGGATTTCGCGTAAACCCGCCGATGATGATCATCCGTTCGGACATGGTAGGGCAGAACACATCGCGGCCATTATTATTGGAGTGATGCTGGCCATTATTGCTTTCGATTTTGTGGTGGGCGCTATCGAAAAATTCGGTACCAAAGAAAAAACGGTTTTTGGAACTATTGCGTTGATCGCTACGATTGTCTCGATTATTACAAAAGAAATGATGGCGCAATATGCGTTTTGGGCAGCGAAAAAGGTAAAATCTTCGATATTAAAAGCCGACGGATGGCATCACCGTACCGATGCTCTTTCATCGGTGGTAATATTAATTGGTATTGTTGTTGGCAGCCAGTTTTGGTGGACCGATGCTTTGTTAAGTATTATTGTGGCTTTAATGATTGGCTGGGCCAGTTTCGAAATTTTATCGAAAGAAATTACATCGCTTCTAGGCGAAAGCCCTTCGGAAACGCATCTTCTGGAAATAAGGGAAGAAGCGCAGAAGACTAGTAAACAACCATTATACCTGCACCACATTCACATCCATAATTACGGACAGCATACCGAACTGAGCTGCCACATCAAATTACCCCCTCAGATGCCGCTGGAAGAAGCCCACGAAATTTGTACAAAAGTAGAAATAGCCATAAAAGAAAAGTTCGGGTACATTTCAACGGTACATCCTGAACCGATTGAATGGTAGTTTTTCACCTGCTGACTCGGGTTCAACCGGTGAATTGTTGGCTTTATTGGGCAGGTGGACTTTAGGCCACCAGGCCAAAATCAGCCTGGATTAAGGCAATTCAACAATTTTTAAATTTCTGAAATGGATTTCAGCCCCTTCGGATTCGAGGCAAATGTAGCCGCTTTTTTTCGATGACTGGCTGATGCCATTGACAAACTTTCCGTTTACCGAAAGTTTGATGGTGCCATCCACACAAACCACTTCATAGGTGTTCCACTCGCCTTTTCCCAGGCACCGGTTTTCAACTGATTTACTGCGTTTCCCGCGTGGATTGTCGGGGACAATCTCTACTCCTCCAACGCCAAAAAGTTCTCCGTGAACATACGCAACCGGTGGTTTTACGCCGTCCCTGACATTCAGGTTTACCCAGTCGAGTTCGAGCATCTGAACCTCTACTCCGTTGGGCAGCCTGTTTTCGCCGGGTTCGGCGTCGCTCCAAACAAATGTCCCTGAATTTCCACCCGCTTCCATGTGTTTCCATTCCACATGAAGGATAAAATTTTCATATTTGTTTTCCGAACGAACTACTCCAATCGGGTGCCCTGTACAAACCAGCTCCTTGCCTTGTGCCTTCCAGGTGGTGTCTTCAGTATTTACCTGGATCCACCGGACAGGTTGTCCTTTTGTTTTTTGTTGCGAAGTTATTTTTTCGAAACGAACTTCTTCGCCAAATTGAAACAACGGTTTTTGAGCATTCGTAATCCCTGCAAAAAAAACCAAAATCAGTATTTGTAGTAACAATCTCATCTTTATATACTTTAAATTTTAAACCTTGAGTCCACTCCGAAAAAACTTTTTGTCACCAAGTCTTTAAAACACCAACTTTCACCAACCTGGAATAATATAGATTTCAATATTTTGTGGAGCCTGGTACCTTTTTTTGATTTTGTGGCATTTTCTTATTTTTGTTTTTCGGAGTGGACTCAATCTTAAACTCTAAACTGCCTGGTTCTCCACACCAACCACAGGGATTTCTTCTTTTATTTCAGGAACAGGTCCCAACATATATGTTTTTGGCCCAAGATATAAATCAGAATTCATTAGTTCATCCCAGGTAATTTCCTTGCCGGTATAAGCGGCAATCCTTCCCATGATGGTCACCAGGGTTGAATTTACCTGTGCTTCAGCGTCATTTACGGTTTTCCCGGTACGTATCCCGGTCACCAGGTTAATGTGTTCCTGCACAAAAGGGTTGGTAACTTTCCAGGGCGAGGTAGTGTCGCTTTCCTCCGGGGTCGGATATTTCCAGATTTCATTTCCTTGTAAATCATATAGAATTCCGGCTGCATTGGCATAACCTTTTGTCCCGTTTATCTGTTCCACTTTACGGTTGGAGCAGCCATTGATTTGTCGTGCCGCGCAATGCGCCCTCATCCCGTTTTCATACACATATTCGACACTGAAAAAGTCGTACTGGTCGCCGGTAACACGCCGTTGCCGCCCACCCCAGCCAATGGCGCTAACCGGGTTTTGGCCGATATGCCAGTTCATTACATCGATTTCGTGAATAAACTGCTCGGTAATATGGTCGCCCGAAAGCCAGCAGAAATTGACCCAGTTACGCAGCATATATTCCATGTCGGTCCATTCGGGTTGACGGTTTCTGTACCACAACGCACCTCCGTTACGGATAATGTTTGCGCCGGTAATTTCGCCAATTTCACCGTTAGCCACCCGGCGCCAGGTTTCCATATAATCTTTTTGTACCCTCCGGATGGTTCCGCTTACCATATTCAAACCAATGGCTTCTGCTTTTTTTGCCGATGCCAGCACCGAACGTGCTCCAACGGGATCGACAGCAATCGGTTTTTCCATAAAAATATGTTTGCGCGCATTTACCGCGGCTTCTACGTGAGCCGGGCGAAAATGCGGTGGTGTACAAAGCAGAACCATATCAACCCCCGAGTCGATCACTTTCTGGTAACTGTCGAATCCGATAAAACAATTTTCGTCGGCAATCTCCACGTTTTTTTCTTCTTTTAATTTGGCCCGGCAATTATCGATTTTATCCTGGAACACATCGCCCAACGCCGTAATCTGCAGATTTGGTCCGGCATCGAGGAAGTTAATGGCAGCTCCGGTCCCGCGACCTCCACAGCCAATCAACCCGGCTTTTAACACTTTTCCGTCGGGCGCCTGAGCCAATAACTCCGGCAACTGTATCTCTTCTTTTTTGGGTTTTGATGTGGAACAGGAGGTTAAAAATCCGGCAGCGCTGATAGCGCCAATGGTTCCCAGCGATGTTTTGGCAAGAAAATTTCGCCGGCTCAGTTCTGATTTGTTCATTTTACTGAATTTTAGTTGAATTTTATGTAAAAAAAAAAGCTTTGATTAAACCGGTGTAATTTACAAAAAAATCAAAGGAAACCTGAAACGCAGCCTGTATGTTCTTTTTCCAAAAGCAAAAAACGGGATCGGAATACAAAAATGAAACTCAGTTTTTGTATTGGATTACAAAAACTGACAATTATTTTTACTGTCTGGATTTAAAAAGCGGAGAGACTGGAACCATCAGGGAAATTTTTTTTGAATCGCAGTTAAGTGTCGCTCA
>CAYWBV010000422.1:0-3466 GCA_964455785.1 uncultured Maribellus sp. | reverse complement strand
GTAATAATTTCCTCCCTGGAAATGGGGCGTAATCCGAAGTTGTGAGTTCCACCAGAAACCATCTTTGGGATACCTGGCATTATCCAGGCGGATTCCATCGGCCGGCTCACCCCAGATTACAGACAGCCTTTTAGCCTGCTGGTCATCTGGGTCGCAGGGGGCATGCGAATATTCGCCCCATGCTTCAACCCAGCAGTCGAAAATAAATGCCCCCGGGTATTGTTGTTTTGCAACTGCACTCAGGGTTTCCTTGTCTAAAAAATCATGGTCGTGAAAAGAACAGGTTTTTTCAAGTGGCATTTCAGCGCCCGATGTTCCCCAGCCATCGCGGTCGCGTGAGGGCACCATGGAATAATCAATCTGAATACCGGGTTCATTCTGGTAAAGGTTTACATCGAAACCTCCCTCTCGATAAAGTTCAAACAATGACTTCCGGGCAAGAATCTGTTGCGATGGTTGATCCGGAGTGCCAAACCAGCCGGGAATAGTTGTTTCCGTCCACATCGTAACGGTCAGCCGCAGGTCGGGGCGGACAGATGTAATGGTGTCGCGAATTTGGCAGAACAGATCTTTGATTTTCAGGCAGCGCCAGTTGATCCATTCTTCCGAATGGTTTTCGGTCAAAAACTGATACCGTTTTGAAAAACGTTCAGGATCCTTATCTTTTACAGGAACCTTAATTCCGGTTTCTTTTTCAAAAAGCCGGATAGTATAGTCATCATACCCCGATTTGAGCGAAAAGTACCACAAAATAGTTGCATGCCACATATTGATGGATATTCCCTTAAACGCCGGCGATTTCCCATAACGGGTTGCAATTTCGCCGGCCAGATTTAAAATGGCTTTTTGTACAGTCGGGTGGAGCGGGTTAAACATCGGGCCTTTGCCGAACGGGCCATTCTTCTCGCCATACGCCCAACCATCTAAAGTCCCGTTTGTCTGTTTTTCAAAATTGAGGACATTATATTCCATTGTCCAGTCTCTGGTTGAGGACTGTACCTGGTTGTTTGCAAGCATGTTATTGTAGGTTTCTTTGCCCGATTTTATCGAATCGAGGTCGATATTCATATATTTCATCAGGCTGCCTAAGCGCAATAAAGTAAGCGCCCCCTGGAATCCGAGGTCTTTTTCTTCAAACCTTTTTAAAAGGATATCGACCCAGTCTTCAGGGTGTGCTGTCCAACGCGTATAAATTTTCCGGTCGGGAGCTGCCACGCCTTCAAATAATCCCGAAGGTTCGCTTTCGGAAGGGTAAAACGGGCCGTGGTACCAGACGATGGGATAAGTAAGCAGGTTCTGCCCGGTGTACTTCATGTAACTGATTGTCCTTTCGAGCCATTCCCGTTCGGTATATGCCCCCATGCTGAAAGTCATCCCGCACGGGTCTTCAAATTGTAAACCCAGTTCACGTTTTGGAACAGCAGGGTCTTCATCCTTTATTTTTAAAGACTGAAGTTCATCCAACTCGTAAATTTTAATATCGGCGACAGCAGCAGGCTCGCCGTTTCCCCAGGTCATAAATACAATACTGCAATCGTTCCAGCGGGGCCAGAAAACTTTCCTGATTTCCTGCATTTTATTGGTGAGCGGTTGTTTGACTCCGGTAAATGTGCCGATGGTCAGGTCGTAACTGGTTCCGTCCATCATACACATAAACCGGCGTTTGTCGTCGGGGTACCTTACAACAGCCAAATGGGGTTTGCCCACATTTTTTACGACAAAACGATACCCGAAACGCGACAAAGGTTTGGCTTCAGCCTCCCTGTATTTCCCGGCTTCCGAAGAAACAACCTGAACATCGCCATACGAAAAATAGGTATCGTCCGGGTAATCCTGCGTACAATCGAAACTTGTTATAAGTTTGCCATCAGCAGCATTATCTCTTAATGAACAGGAAATAAACCCCGGTAAACAAACAGCAAGAATTAAATGAAATAATAAATTCTTTTTACCTATATTTTCCATCGGATACATCTGAATTAATCATGAAAGCGATATTGTTGCCTATTCGTTTAGCTGTAATTTCCTTTTTGCCAGCCAAAATCTTTTGGGCTGACTCGATGTAAGGCAAAACAACTTCTGCCTGCGTATTTTCCGGAATATCCACGACGAACGACAATCCTTTATCCTGTTTTTCCCATTTCACATGAACCGGGCCGTAAACGGTAACCACTGTTCCCTCTGCCCGAGTCAGGTTGCCCAATTGTGGTTTGATTTCGATAATTTTTGACGAGACGGGTAATTTTTCGGAAACGCCAAGGACTTTGGTACTCAGAAAATAAGCAGGCGCTGCACCCATGTTATGACACAAATCGCCGCCTCCAAAAGCTTCCCATAAAGTCCCAATCACGGTATCCCGCATCATCTGCTCCCATTTTTTGTGCATAAAGTCAAGGGCTTCCGAATCCCTGCCGTCCTTATACATTTCTTCGAATAACCAGAAAGCGGTATAGGGATGATCGATTCCCCTGACAGCAAGGTTTAAATCGAAAAAATGATCAGGAATTACACCGTTTTGCGAAACATTTTTGCCCCCGTCATTATAATGGCTGAACAAATAATTTTTCACCTGCTGTTTTCTGCTTTCCGGGACAATGCCACGATTGAGTGCCAGTAAAGCAGCATGCGATGTGGGCATCATTTGTTTGCCAGCCGAAAGACCCGATGAGTAAGTTTGTTTGGAAGGTATCCAAAGATGTTTATTAAAATTTTCAGACAGTCCGGCAGCCAGCTTTTCAAATTTTTTCTCCGCATTTGAGTCTCCGACAACGGAAGCAAGAAATGCCGCATCGCGGAAAGCTTTGTAAACAAAGGCATCCAGCGTGGTGCCTTCGCACCGGGCATACACCAGCGGATTATCAATAAAGGTAAATTCGCGGCCATACACCAACCCGTTTGGAGTAAGATGATCTTCATACCAATTCATTTGCTTTTTCAACGGTTCCCAAAGTTCGCGGACCAAATCGGTGTTCCCGGTGTGTTCATACACATCCCTCAGCGCCTGCACCCAAAGGCAACTGTAATCCTCAATATAACCGTGAATATCAAAACGATCGGACGGGTGGTGGGCCTTAAACAAACCGCTGTCGTTCTGGCTTTGGGCGATATGCCGGAGCATGGAAATAATCAACCCTGCATCGCTGCGCTGAATCCCGGAGCTGTCGGCGATAGCGAAAATCGTCCGGCTGAGCGGGTACTGAACCACGGCCCCGTCGCCCATCCACTCCGACTTTTCACGCAAAGCACAATCCATATAACCGTCTTCGCAATTTACTTTCATGGTCAATGCCGAACGTTTCCAAAGGTCATTCAGAAACGGATCGTCGCATTCAAAACTGCCGGTTTCCAGATAGGGATATCGTCGGTCAATCAAATCAATTTCCTTTAGCCTGACATGAAAAGGAGACCATATTTTTCCGCTCAAAACACTTATCCTGAGAAATTTAAACCCATATGAATCGGTTGG
>CAYWBV010000421.1:0-3468 GCA_964455785.1 uncultured Maribellus sp. | reverse complement strand
GGGGAAATTATTTTTACCTCGTGCCCGTAATTTTTTAAAATTTCAGATAGACCAATGGAAGAGCCGATCGCATCGCCGTCGGGATTTTCGTGAGGAATAACAATTATCTTTTTGCCTGGTGGGGCCAGCAATTCCTTCACCGATGTAAAAATCTCATTTCCAGTGTTTTTCAAAACCATATTTATTTGAACCGACAAATATAAGAAATCTGGACTTGCAGTTAAGGTTAATTTTTTCAAATTTTTGTATTATTGCGCAATAATAACATAAATAAAATCGAATAAAATGGCTGGAAATCTGACGTTCACAATGATTAAACCAACGGCTTTTAAAAATAACCATGCCGGCGCAATTTTGAAAATGATTAATGAAGCCGGTTTTGTTATCAGGGCGATAAAACTTACCCGGTTATCAACAGAACAGGCGGGCGCTTTTTATGCAGTGCACAAAGAAAGACCATTTTACGGGTCGCTGGTTGAATTTATGAGCTCGGGCCCTATTATTGCTGCTGTCCTTGAAAAAGAAAATGCTGTGGAAGATTACCGCACATTGATTGGCGCCACCAATCCGGCCAATGCTGCCGAAGGGACCATCCGGAAATTATACGCTACCAGTTTGCAGGAAAATGCTGTACATGGTTCTGACAGCGATGAAAATGCCATTATCGAAGCCGATTTTTTCTTTTCGAAAGTGGAAAGGTTCTGATTGAAAAAATGATATTCAGAAAGGTTGCCGCAAATCAGGGGCAACCTTTTTATTTGAAAACAATTCTTTCGATTACATCGCCACCCACACTTTCATTTAGTTTTCTGCAGATTTCTTCGCGCATCATTATCAATTCGTTCTTTACCACGGCCGAACTGATTTCGACATACAAAATCCGGTTGGAGATACGCAGGTTGCGGGTATAACGCGCTATGGTTTTCCCGAGAAGCGGCTCCCATGCACCGATGACATCAACCTCTTTTAGTTTACGTTCAATTTTTAATTCCCCGATGTATTCGCGTAAAATATCGCTCAATGGTTGTGTATTGCTCCTTCTCATTTTATCCGGTTAATGATTCCTGAATCGACATTAAAAATACGTGAATCGGCGCTCATTTTTTCAAGTATTGTATCGAGGTGTTCGCGATTGGTATCAGTAATAAAAATCTGACCAAAATCTTCGCCGGCTACAACCTTAACAATCTGCTCCACACGGTGCTGATCGAGTTTATCAAAAATATCGTCAAGGAGCAGGATGGGTTTTAGCCCCGAAATCTGTTTGATAAAATTAAACTGCGCCAGTTTCAGGGCCACAAGGTAGGTTTTTTTTTGTCCCTGCGAACCTAACTTTCGAATTGGATAATCGCCAATATTTAAAATAAGATCGTCTTTGTGGATCCCGGTTGTCGTAAACTGAAGCGCCTTATCTTTTGGTAACGATTCTTTTAATAATTGTTCGAAACTGCTTTCATATAAATCAGATTGATGTATCATACCCACTACTTCGTATCCCTGCGAAATAAACGAATAGTATTGTTGAAAAACCGGAATGAGCTTTTCCACAAACTCCATCCGCTGCAAATGAATCCGGTTTCCGTATTCTACAAGTTGCCCGTCCCAAATCGACAGGAGTTCGCCATCAAAATAGCGCTCCGACGAAAACTGCTTCAACAGATTATTTCGCTGCAACAGCGCGCGGTTGTATTTCATCAAATCGTCGAGGTAATTTTGGTTGTATTGCGAAATTACGCCATCCATAAACTTTCGTCGTTCATCGCTTCCGCCGAGAATCAGGTTGTCATCCGATGGAGTTATCATCACCAGTGGCAAAAGCCCGATATGTTCCATCAGCTTTTTATAAACTTTCGAATTTCGTTTAAACTGTTTTTTATGTCCTTTTTGCAGTCCGCAGGAAATGATTTCACCTGAATCGAGGCGTCTGTAATTTCCCTGCAGCATAAAATAGTTTTCCAGGTGATTGATGTTAAGGTAATCGATTGGATTGAAGAAACTTTTACAAAACGAAAGGTAATAAACCGCATCGAGAAGATTGGTTTTTCCGGCCCCGTTGTTTCCAATAAAACAATTTAGTTTTGGCGAAAACTGAACCTGACATTCCCTGATATTCTTGTAATTAACAATTGAAATTTCTTCAATATGCATAAAGTGTAAATTTGTTTCTTTTCAACAAAACTAATGAAAAAGAGTTGACGAAGTCCACGCTTTGGTAATTTCGTATTAATAACAAGTTTATGTTGATTAATATTCAATTTTAAAGCACTATTTACCGTTCGGTTTTGAAAAAAAAACTATTTTTGCGACACAATTTTGAAAACGAATAAAATGGCAAACAAAAAAAATCCGCAAGCGGATAATTTGCAGGAACTTGAAAGTGCGCTAACCAGAACGGAGCAATTTATCGAAGACAATCAAAAAACCATTACTTATGTCATTGGGGCTGTTGTTTTGGCGGTTGCCGGTTATCTGGGGTTTAACAAATTTTATTTGCAGCCGAGGGAAGACGAAGCAAGGTCGCAAATGTTTATGGCCGAAAGCTATTTTGAAAAAGATTCTTTCAACCTTGCCATTAATGGCGACGGAAACTATTTGGGGTTCCTCGATGTTATCGACGATTATGGAATTACCAAATCGGCAAATCGTGCAAAATATTACACCGGTATTTCGTACCTCCACCTCGGACAGTTTGAAGAAGCTTTGGATTACCTGAACAGTTTTAAAACCAAAGATTTACTTTTAGGACCGGTTGCCGAAGGCGCCAAAGGCGATGCCTATCTTGAAATGGGCGATAATGAAAAGGCCTTAAAACAATACAAAAAAGCGTACACGCTGACCGAAAATGAACTTACGTCTCCGCTTTATATGATGAAAGCCGCCAATCTTCTTGAATCGATGGACGAGCTCGAAGAAGCGCTGGCCTTGTATGAAAGTTTGAAAACAAAATATCCGGAATCGGCAGAAGGTTCAAATGTAGATCGTTACATTGCACGGGTAAAAATAAAATTAGGATAAACAAATAAACTCGATTTATAATTTCAGCCCCTCTTTTTGAGGGGCTTTTTATTTCAGAAAAATGGCAACCAGAGATCTTTCAGATTACGATACTCATTCAGTGCCTTCGGGCGACAACATGCGGTTCGGAATTGTAGTTTCGGAATGGAACTTTCAAATTACTTCGGCGTTGGCCGAAGGAGCCGTCAGAACATTAAAAAAACATGGCGTTCGGGACGAAGACGTCCTGGTAAAATATGTGCCCGGAAGTTTTGAACTGCCGCTTGGCGCCCAATATTTTGCTGAAATGGAAAATGTTGATGCAGTAATATTGCTGGGATGTGTTATTCAGGGCGAAACCCGTCATTTTGATTTTATTTGCCAGGGAGTTACGCAGGGAACAGTTGAATTGAATTTGAAATACAATAAACCTTTTATTTTTGGGATTTTAACCACCGAAAATGAACAACAAGC
>CAYWBV010000420.1:0-3470 GCA_964455785.1 uncultured Maribellus sp. | reverse complement strand
AAGCATAATTGGTTTCCACATAAATACCATGTTGCTTTTTCATTTCTTCGGAAGAGCCAACCACTGCACTCTCTTCTTCAACCAAAGCCAGTTTCTCGTTAACAACCTTTCCAATTTCAACCGGTATATCGCTTGTGTTTTTTATGGACAGCCATTTCACGATCAATGGCAGCCCATCGTACAATTCATAATGAACAGCCACTTCAATGCCTTTTAGAGTTTTGGAATAAAAAAGGAAGGTCAACGTTTTTCCGGAAGGCTGATTGTTTTTGCCGGCCCAAAAGGTTTGTTTCCAGTTTATGAATGGTTTTATTTCCGATTCAGAATAAGAAATATACTGGAAATCATTTTCGTCAGAAGTAAAACTATCGATCCATTCCGGCAGTAAATAGGCATATTCCTTTTGACCGTACAATCCCCCGATGTTGTGTTTTTTGCCGTCAATCACCAGCTCTGCTTCGGGTTTTACAGCACGCAACAACTGTTGCCCGTTTACCAGATTCTTGTAACCGGTACAGGCTACATTGGGTTCAATCCGAAAAATCCTTTCGACCAGACCGTTGCAAAGTACAATGTCTTTCCCGTCCCCGGAAACATCAATCTTTGCCACGTACCGGCTGTTGTCAATCAGCCAGTCGGTTTTTTGTTTGTTGTCCACAGGAGAATGACACTGATTTAAAATCGCTTCGATAACTACAAGAAGGATTAAAGGAATTATTTTCTTCATTTTACAACATTTTTATCGTAATCAGTTGCTCTAATTTTATATCATAATTTATTCATCAATCATACTGATTCCAATTATCTATTTTCCAACGGTTTCCCCTCGCTGATGACAGTTACCTGTACCCTGGAGTTGACATCCTGCGGGCCTTTCCCCGAAAATGTGATTTCATTGTCACCAGCAACCAATATCGGGATTTCTCCTTCAATTTTAACTTCCTGCAGGAGTTCACCTTTGGGTCCATACAGTTTACAGTCGGTCGCTGAATTCAATTCGAGCCACATCCCGGATTCCATCTTCACCGGGAAAACGATTTTCTGTCCGTTGACGGTAATTTCCGGATTTTCGATAGTAACAGGCACCATCGGGATAGCTTTGACGGGCCCGATTTTACACGCCACGTTTTCTCCTGCGGGCAGGTTGTTATACCATAACTGAAGTTTGTCCACATTTTTAAAATCGATAGTATGCCGGTACGAATCGTACACGTAAAAACCTTTCTCCGGCCACTGATAATTGCTGAACTCCGACGATTCGATTTCCACCAGTTCAAAATATTTCCAGCCGGTAAAGTCGATTTTCACAAAGTG
This sequence comes from uncultured Maribellus sp., assembly GCA_964455785.1. GTDB lineage: Bacteria > Bacteroidota > Bacteroidia > Bacteroidales > Prolixibacteraceae > Draconibacterium. The sequence continues at coordinate 2,156 of CAYWBV010000420.1, read as the reverse complement.
GTCGCCCCGCGCGCCGTGCGAAATATGTTCCGGGCTTGTGAGCCTGAGATTGAGCAGTTCTCCTTTCCCGTCGCCATAAACCCAGACACCGAGCGCCTGGTTTTTTTCAAGGTTCAGCCACGGTTCAAACGCTTTCTCCATTTTTATCCACGAACCTTCGCGGGGCGATTCACCGGAACTGAATGCCGAAAAAACTGCGGCGGTTTCTCCATTTTCTGTTTTTTCGTCCAAATATTTAATTCTGCCCGACACGCCTGCCGCTACCCCTTCGTCCAAAAGAATTTCATATTCCGAAAAACCGGCGATGATGACATTCTCAGGATCATCAAACGGTTTCACCGACATGAGCGGCTCAATGCGCAACCGAAGCGGCTGCGATGCGAATTCGTTCGCAACCGTCCACGATGCTGATGGATGATTCAACCCGGCTACCTTGTGTTTATGAAAGGTAACCGGTTTAAAATTCCATTCCCCGTTTTTTTCCTGAAAAAGGGTAAACTCTTTCCCGGGCTGGCGTAAAAGCGCCCGCACCGAATCACTGAAATAATTTTGGTGCCGCAGTTCCTCGTATTGTTTGATGATGGGCATCAACCGTGCAAACAAAGGATTTTCTTCCAGTGTTTTTTTATCGGCACCGCCCAGCATCGACAATCCGGCATTGTTCCCAATCATTTTACAGCACAGGTATTCAATGTCATCCGGGAAAGTGGGTTCCACCTGCGGCGGGTTCCAGGTTTGGTTTCCCCACCACCCCAGGTGAAGCGGGAGAAGCAATCCGCCACCTTCGGCTGATGCATATTTTTCAATGAGTTGCCGGTGTCCATTCCAGAGCCCATGATCATATTCATTGGTTTTTATGGCCGCGGTATGAATGTCGATGAACCGTTTGTAACCGCGGACCGGCCGGTCCCAGGCCTGCCACCGCGAGCGGTAATGCCACCAGTGATGAAACATGGTACTCATTTCCATACCCACAGGGCGCTCCAGGTTTTTGACCACTTCGAATATAAATCGGGTCCCGTAATACCAGGCATTTTCAGTGCCTCCCAAAATATCACTCCCGTCGATGGCATCGAAATAAATGCCGTCGAAACCACACCGATTCACAATTTCGGCTGTACTCCGGGCGATTTCATCAAAAAGCGGCGTTTCAACACCCGGAACAAACCGTCCGAACATTTCGCGCAAGTGGAACGCTTTTTCATGAACAACGTGTGAAGATTTTTTTGTCCCGTTTATTCCTCGTTTACACTCTGTAAATTTGTAGGGAGGCGAGTTGGTAACGCCGTTGAAACTTATCAATTCGTCCCCAATCCGGAGAATAACGCTGTTTCGGACAAAAAAACCGGTGATGGTTGATATGTTGGTTGTCGGTTCCAAAACTTCAATTTCAGTATCTTCGGGGCCAATTGGTTTTGCGAGGGTAAAAGTGTTAAAATAGCCCAAATCGGAACTGGGGACCGGCGTTACGTATTTCGAGTTTTTGTCGATAAAAAAAGCATACGTATGAAAAATGGAAGAAATACCTGCATCGTGAAGCCGGTCATTAATCCGTTTGAAATGCTGCCAGCCGTCGGGCCAGTGTTCGGGGTTCAGTTCAAAATCGCCAAACTTGAAAAAGTCGCTGCCACCGCCATGACTGTCAATTTGATTGAACCCCAGGTTTGAACACATCTCAATCCATTCCGGAATGGTTTCTTCCGTCAGCGTTCCGAAATTCATCAGGTACGAACCATAGCCTTCTTTACTCATTTGAGCCCAGGCGCCACCTTTGGTTGAAAGGGGAATGTCTTCCGCGTGTTCCATAATACTCCGGATTACCGGCAGAATTTGTTTTTGAGGGACGCCAACCAAAGCAATTTTTGCACCGTTCAAACCAAAACGCTGGTAACAACTGGCATGGAGGTGCGTTTGCAGAGCCGGAATCTGGCTGACATGTGTAGTAAGGTTCATCGACAGCAAACAAGCGGCAAAAGATTCGTGGGACAAACCTTCCAGTTTCAGCGGAACATTTAAAAATGTCAGCGATTCCGGCTGTCCGGAAACTTTCACCACTTCCATCTCAAAATAACCACTAGCTTTTGAAATCCTGATTTTGGCTTTAACACCGGTTTTGCCAAATTCAAAAATTAAATTATTTCCACTGAGCGAAACAG
>CAYWBV010000419.1:0-3474 GCA_964455785.1 uncultured Maribellus sp. | reverse complement strand
GTTGTGGTTTGATGTAAAATTGAAACGATATTCAACCCATCTGAAAATCCATCCATCTAAAAATCTGTTGTTTCCCAGGTGAAAGCATTCCGTATCATTTCAAGACTTTGGGGTATCGCCGTCATCGGGTCGGCATTTCCTTCAAATTCAACAGAAACATAACCGCGGTAGTTTACTTTTCTGAAAATCTCGGCCACCCGCGGATAATCGATATCGAGGGTGTACCATTTTCCGCCGCCAAAATAGGTTTTGGCCTGAACCAGAAAGGTTTTTGGCGCCATCATTTCCAGCTGTTCATATTGCCGTTCCAGAAAGTTGCCCGTGTCGGAAGTAATTTGCAGCCACGGCGAATCCACCGCATTAACAATACGCAAAACGCCTTCGGCTGTACGGCCTAATCCCCAGTGGTTTTCCAGACCCAGAACCACGCCGCATTTTTCGGCTGTCGGGATACATTGTTCAATCGCGTCGATAACCCATTTAAACCCTTCGTCGTCGGTATATCCTTGCAGTACCGGTTCAATCCCTTTGTTGGCCATCAGTTCGTCAAACGATCCGGAAGTTCCCCATCGCCCGGTGTTCAGGCGCATGGTTGGGATTCCCAGTTGGTAGGCCAATTCAATCTGGTGGATTGTTTTTTTGATTTCTTCGTCGCGTTTGGTCTTGTCGGGGAAAACAAAACCCTGGTGGGTAGAAAATCCCATAATATCCAAACCGGCGTGAAAAGCCTGCCGTTTTAATTTTTGCAGATAGCTGTTTTCTTCCGACTGCATTTGCATCAGCAGGAACTCGATTCCGTCGAACCCCATTTCGGCCGCTTTTTCAATACAATCTTCGATAGGCGAGTTTTCCTTTGGCCCGTTAAACTGCCAGAATGAATAGGTGGAAACCCCGATTTTATTTCTTCTTCTCTTTTGGGGGGCGGCTTTGTTTTCGGATAACCCCTGATAATTTGCACCGGCAGAAAGTGCCAGACCAACACCAGCGGCGGTAAGCGCCGAATGGCGGATAAACGAACGACGGGTAGTATTCATAAGAACTGTAGTTTAAGTTACGGTTCTCAAAGGTAAAGCAAAACCGTAAAAAATCAAACAACAGGCAGGGGTGGAAAAATGGATTTATTTCAGTTTAACCTTTGGATTTCGTTTTAATCTTTCCGGGAATAATTTTTTGAATCTCTTCCCTGATACACTTTAACAGCGAAATATCCAGATTTTCGGCATAAACCCTCATCAGTTCCTTCACTTCTGAATGATGGATTATTCCGCATTTTACAGCATCGAATAAATGACAGCGGCCGTTGTTTTTGATTTTGTTGTCCAGTTCTTCAAATTCTTCTTTTGTCAGCAGTTGATCAATCAAAACATAACCTTTATCCTTTTCTATCTGGTCAATATAAATTCTCTTTTTTACTTTTTCCAGAACAAAACATTTGTTGATACGCATTTCGGCTTCCTTCTCCAACTGCACTTTTTTGGCAAATTCAACCCCTTGTTTCATCAGGCATTTTTGAATTTCGGGAAGGTGTTCGTAATCGGGGAAATTTTTAATACGGATAGCCGGATACCGGTTGTTTTTAAAGTTGATAATGGCGGTGGCCAGGTTGATGTTCTGCATCAGGCAGGAGTCGGTTTTTTGTGCAAAATGTAAAACTTCCTCCAACGTGTAAAAGCAGGCCGTAAACAAAAACAGCGAGTTGGGTTTTGGATTTTGCGGAACATTACCGTAATAGTTGGAATAAGGAAGGTTGGCTTCGGCAACTACGGTGTTTTCCAGATGATTGACTTCAAGCGGGACCAATGACTCTCTTTTGATAATCGACCCGCAGGCCCTGATAATACGGTTCTTTTTCATAATATTGGTTTTTTCAGACAGTGAGACTTGTGTAAAATTGATATATTTTACCGGTGCACCCTTTTAAAGGTTACACAATATCACGACTTGATGATTCACATTTCTATTTCAGACGAAAAAATCTTTTCTTTGCACAAAATTTTTGAAAACATGGCAAAAAAAAGGGTCAATGTGGTTACAATGGGTTGTTCGAAAAACCTGGTCGATTCGGAGGTGTTGCTCAACCAGTTGGAACGCGGAAAGTATGAAGTGAAACACGATTCCGACGAGTTGAATTTCGACGCCGTTTTTGTAAATACCTGCGGTTTTATTCACGATGCCAAACAGGAATCCATCGATATGATTCTCGATTATGCCGAAGCCAAAAAACGAGGCGACATCGGGAAGTTGTACGTGATGGGTTGCCTTTCGGAACGGTATCAGAAGGATTTGGAAACCGAAATTCCGGAGGTGGACCGCTACTTTGGCAAGTTCGACCTGAAAGCGATGGTCGATGAGCTGAAAGTGACCTTTCAGCCCGAATATATTTACGAACGCAAAATCACTACTCCCTCTCATTTTGCCTACCTGAAGGTTTCGGAAGGCTGCAACCGTTCGTGTTCGTTTTGTGCAATTCCGATGATGACCGGCCGCCATAACTCGCGCACCATCGAAAGCCTGGTAACCGAAGCGCGTTATCTCGCCAAAAAGGGAGTCAGGGAAATTCTGCTCATTGCCCAGGAACTTTCCTACTACGGTATCGATATTTACGGCAAAGGCCGCCTCACCGACTTAATCGGCCGCATTTCGGAAATCGAAGGAATTGAATGGATTCGGCTGCACTATCTCTATCCTACCAAATTCCCTTACGAAATTCTGCCCGTGATGCGCGAAAACCCGAAAGTGTGCAAATACCTCGACATGCCGCTGCAGCACATCGCCAATCCCGTTCTGAAAAATATGCTGCGCCACGTTACCCGCGAAGAAACCGAAGCGCTCATCAAAAAAATAAAGCAAGAGGTTCCCGGGGTGATTTTGCGCACCACCATGCTGGTCGGGTTTCCCGGCGAAACAGAAGCCGATTTTGAGGAGCTGAAACAGTTTGTCAGGGATACAAAGTTCGAACGGCTGGGCGTTTTTACCTATTCTCACGAGGAGGGGACCTACGCTTCCAAAATGTTTGAAGACAATGTGCCCGAAGAGGTTAAACAGGCGCGCGCCGACGAAATTATGGAAATACAGCAGGAGATTTCGGCAGAACTCAACCTGCAGAAAATCGGCCGGACTTTTCATGTGATTATCGACCGCGAAGAGGGGGAGTTTTTTATTGGCCGCACCGAATACGATTCGCCCGAAGTGGACGGCGAGGTGCTGATTTCTTCGGAAAATCAACTCAATAAAGGTGATTTTGTGACCGTAAAAATCACCGGCGCCGAAGATTACGACCTCTACGGAGAAGTGGTTTAGTTCACTTTCCAAAATCGGCCACATTCCTATAATAAACAGCCGGTTCACCGCAGTAAATAACGGGTAGTTCAGGAACCACCTTTGGATTTTTGTCCAAAAGGTCAAATTCATTTTAAGTTTTGGGAGTTTGCCCAAAAGAAAATATTCATTTTGACCTTTGGGAGTTTGCCCAAA
>CAYWBV010000418.1:0-3484 GCA_964455785.1 uncultured Maribellus sp. | reverse complement strand
GAAGTTCGGGAGGCGGTTGTAATTGCCGGAAGTAAACGTGTCCGTCCTGCCATGATGACCTCAGCTGTGGCTATTATTGCCCTTTTACCGGTTCTTTCATCAACCGGGAAAGGCGCGGATATTATGATCCCAATGGCGATCCCAACGTTTGGGGGTATGATCATCCAGACCATGACCATGTTTGTGGTGCCGATTTTACAGTGCTTCTGGAGGGAAAACGAATTAAAAACAAACCACATAGACACATAGGACACATAGATTTTAAACCTAATGTGTTCTAATGTGCCTATGTGGTTCAAAAAAATAGTAAAAATGAAAACACTATTCATATTCATAAGCCTGCTAATATTAAGTTTAAACAGCTATCCACAGGATTCGCTGTCAGTATATTTGGAGCTGGCTGCCAAAAACAATCCGGGGGTAAAAGCTGCATTTAGCCAATATCTGGCTGCATTGGAAAAGGTCCCGCAGGTTGGTTCACTCCCCGACCCTCAGGCTGCTTTGGGGTTTTATCTGAAACCCATGGAACTGGTCAGCGGAAATCAGATCGGAAATATCAGTGTGATGCAGATGTTTCCCTGGTTCGGAACTTCAAAATCAGCCAAAGATGAAGCTTCCCTGATGGTCAAAGCTCAGTTCCAATTGTTTCAGGAAAACAAGGCCGGACTTTTCTTTAATGTGAAGTCAAGCTGGTACCAAATGGTAAAATACAAAAACGAGATAAAACTCATAAATCAGAATATTGTACTGCTTGAATCGATTGAAAAACTAGCCCTGGTGAAGTTTCAGTCGCCTTCAGGAAGTTCTTCGGGAGCTTCTTCCGGCTCAGGAATGCAGGGAACACCGTCTGTAACTGGAAATGCCGGTGGAATGAGTGGCATGAACAATCAGTCTGCCGCTTCGGGACAACCACAACCGGTTTCCAGTATGTCATCTGCATCTTCCGCAGGAATGGGATCTGAATCAACAGGATTGGCCGATGTGCTTCGGATTCGGATGGAAATCCTCGATCAGAAAAATCAGTTATTGCTGTTGAAAGATCAGTTAAAAACCGAGGAAGCAAATTTTAATTCCCTGTTAAACCGTGATCTGGACAGTGATATTGAAATTCCCGATTCGCTGGAAATGGAAACGCTTTCCGTAGCAGAGTTGGCTATCGCTGACAGTATTCTCCGCAATAATCCGATGTTGGCGATGTTTGAAGCCGAACAACAATCATATTCTGCCATGGAAGAAAAGGCGCGTAAAATGGGTTTGCCAATGGTGGGTGTCGGACTGAATTACATGGTTATTAAAGAACAGGCGGGCAATCCGTCGATGATGAACGGGAAAGATATGGTAATGCCCATGTTGAATTTTACCATTCCGGTTTACCGTAAAAAATACACGGCCAAACAAAATGAAGCCAGGTATTTACGGGAATCAACTTTGCAAAAATCGGAGGAAATGAAAAACATGCTTTTGGTAGAGCTCCGTCAATTGATCCGGGATTACAGCGACGCAGCACGGCGTGTGGAACTTTACCGGGAACAGATGGTTTTGGCAAACCGGACAGCAAATCTGTTGCTGGCTGAATTTACCGCAGCGGGAACCGGTTTTGAAGAAATTTTACGCTTACAATATAAAATTCTTGAATACGGATTAAAACATGTTGAGGCGGTTGCCGACTACAATACGGCGGTGGCAAAAGCTGAGAAACTAATGAATGCGGTTAACAATTAATAAATAACAATGAAAACAACGAATATAATTTCAAACAAATACCTGAAAGGTGGTTTGCTGCTTGCGTCAGGCTTGTTTCTGGGATGGATTTTCTTCCATAATTCAGCACCTGAAAAGACAGGAACAACGGCTGAAGTTCACGATCATTCAGCCGAAGGACACGATGTTTGGACCTGCTCCATGCACCCGCAAATCAGAAAAGATGAACCGGGCGACTGCCCTATTTGCGGTATGGATCTGATCCCATTGCAAAATTCAGATGTGTCCATTGATGATCAGGCTATTGAAATGAGTGAATCGGCCATAAAACTTGCCGAAGTACAGACTTCGTTTGTCACGCGGGGAAACGCAAAAAAAGAAGTGCGTCTCTTCGGAAAAATTCAGTCCGACGAACGTTTGCTGAAATCACAAACCGCACACATTCCAGGGCGGATTGAACAATTGCTGGTGAATGTTACCGGCGAAAATGTAAAGGCAGGTCAAACGATTGCCAAAATTTATTCACCTGAGTTGGTTACTGCTCAAAAAGAGCTCCTCGAAGCGTTGGAAATGGCTGGTACATATCCGGCATTACCCGATGCTGCAAGGGAAAAACTACGTTTGTGGAAATTCACCGATGAACAGATTTCAGAAATTGAAAAATCAGGTACCACAAAAATAGTTTTCGATGTGTTCGCAACAACGTCGGGAATTGTAACCAGCCGGAAAGTTAATACAGGCGATTATGTTTCAAGAGGTGATGTTCTTTATGAAATGGCAGATTTGTCGAGGGTTTGGGTACTGTTCGATGCTTATGAATCGGATTTGTCGTGGATTTCACCGGGGCAGAATGTTGAATTTACAGCCCAGGCACTTCCCGGTAAAACGTTCAGCGGAAAAATTACCTTTATCGACCCCGTGGTTGACGCTTCCACCCGAATTACCAAAGTACGCGTTGAAGTACCAAATTCCGGGCTGCAATTTAAACCCGAAATGTTTGTGAATGGTGTTGTTCAGTCTCAGAAATCTGGTTCCGGCGACCAGCTGATTATACCAAAATCGGCAGTTTTATGGACCGGAACACGGTCGGTTGTTTACGTGAAATTACCTGACACAGACCATCCCACATTCAAAATGAAGGAAATTACCCTTGGCAGCTCAATGGAAAATAGTTATGTGGTGCTGGATGGGTTGGAAGAAGGAGAGGAAATCGTCAGCAACGGGACATTTAGTGTGGATGCAGCAGCCCAGCTGGCCGGTAAAACAAGTATGATGAATCCCGTAGGAGGCACGGTTTTAAACGGGCATAATCACGGCGCCGATGAACAGGAAGAGATGTCTGCCCGGGAAAATAAGGCAAGCACACATGTTATGGTAAAAGTTGGCGGCCTTTGTGAAATGTGCAAAGATCGGATTGAAACTGCCGCACTCGCTGTTTCCGGAGTGGAATCTGCCAACTGGGAAATTGAAAAACAATTGCTGCATTTGAACTTCGATTCCTCCAAAACCAATTCCGACGAAATTCAAAAAGCCGTTGCAAAAGCTGGCCACGATACAGAAAAATTTAAAGCTCCCGACGAGGTTTACAAAAACCTCCCGGAGTGCTGCTTATACGAGAGATTTAAATATTAAAGCCCTTTTCCAAAGTTTAAAACTTTGGAAAAGTTCAAAAGAAAATTATTTTTTAACCATTTAAAATTCAAAATGATGAAAACAAAAGTTTTAAGTTCAGTTGCCCTGTTTTTAATGGGCACAGCTTCGGTTTTTGCAGGAAATAAAACCG
>CAYWBV010000417.1:0-3486 GCA_964455785.1 uncultured Maribellus sp. | reverse complement strand
TTTTTCAATAGTAAGTTATCTACCTTTGAGATATTATTCCTAAAATTTTAAAAGAGATGGGTACAAATATAAATGAGTTCATTTCCAACCTGGAAAAAAGAACACCCGGCGAAAAGGAGTTTCATCAGGCTGTTGAAGAAGTGATCGGATCGGTTTGGGATTTTTATCAGAAAAACCCAAAGTATCAAAGTGCAAAAATCCTTGAACGGATGGTTGAACCTGAACGGGTAATTATGTTCCGTGTCCCGTGGATTGACGACCGCGGCGAAGTACAGATAAACAGAGGTTATCGTGTCGAATTTAATTCGGCGTTAGGGCCTTACAAGGGCGGGTTACGTTTCCACGCCAGTGTTACATTAAGTATTTTGAAGTTTTTGGGATTTGAACAAACCTTTAAAAATAGTCTAACTACTTTACCCATGGGTGGAGGAAAAGGCGGCTCCGATTTTAGTCCCAAAGGAAAAACAGATACTGAAATTATGCGCTTCTGCCAGTCGTTTATGACCGAACTGTATCGCCACATCGGACCCAATACCGATGTCCCCGCAGGTGATATCGGTGTAGGCGGCCGCGAAATCGGGTATCTTTTCGGACAATACAAAAGGTTAAAAAATGAATTTACAGGAGTGTTAACCGGGAAAGGCCTTGCCTGGGGAGGTAGTTTAATCCGACCCGAAGCTACCGGTTTCGGCGCCGTATATTTTGCACAACACATGTTTCACCGTCTGGGAAAAGATATAGAGGGTCAGACTATCGCAGTTTCAGGGTTCGGAAATGTTGCCTGGGGAGCCATAAGCAAAGCCAGCGAATTAGGCGGGAAAGTAGTGACAATTTCGGGTCCCGACGGTTATATTTATGACCCCGATGGAATTAAGGGGGACAAGATTGACTATCTGCTTGAATTACGTGCATCAAATAACGACGTGGTTGAGCCTTACGCCAATGAATTTGGTGTAAAATTCTTTCCCGACAAACGTCCGTGGGAGGTACCGGTTGATTTGGCAATGCCCTGCGCGACCGAAAACGAAGTAAATTTAAACGACGCCCGTGAACTGGTAAAAAATGGTTGTGCTATGCTGACTGAAGTTTCGAATATGGGTTGTACGGCAGAAGCAGTAGAATACCTCGGTGCCAATATTGAATATGCTCCAGGGAAAGCTGTAAATGCAGGTGGTGTAGCTGTATCCGGCCTCGAGATGTCGCAAAACAGCATGCGTATTAACTGGCCTCGTGAGGAAGTGGACGCCCGCTTAAAAGTAATCATGAAAAATATCCACGAGACTTGTGTTTATTACGGAAAAAACGGAACCCCGGTCGATTATGTGAAGGGAGCAAATATCGGAGGGTTTGTAAAAGTCGCCGACGCCATGCTTGCCCAGGGAATCGTATAAACAGTATTGACAATTATCATTTTATCCCGGAATAATTTCAAAATTTAATTAATTGATAAAATTGAAAAGTATTCCGGGATAAAACACTTTTATACTTTTGTCGAAATTTTTGATTTTGACATGCTTATTGATACACATTCTCATATTTATTCTGAAGATTTCAGCCACGATGTGGATGACGTTGTTCAGAATGCATATAATAACGGTATAAAAAAGATTGTTCTTCCGAATATCAATTCGGGAACGGTAAAACGGCTGCTCGATTTAACCGATTCTTATCCTCATTTATGTTATCCGTTAATGGGACTTCATCCAACTTCTGTTTCTTCCGATTACCGTGAAGAACTGCAGGCGGTGGAGTACTGGCTCGAAAAACGTAAGTTTTACGGAATTGGAGAAATCGGCATCGATTTATACTGGGACAGGACATTCGCGAAAGAACAGGCAGAGGTGTTCAGATATCAGTTAAAACTGGCAAAATCAAAACAACTTCCGGTGGTCATTCATTTGAGAAATTCGTTTAAAGAAGTATATAAAATTGTAAAGGAAGAACAAGACGGTTCGTTAAAAGGTATTTTCCATTGTTTTTCAGGAGATGAATCAGAAGCTCAAAAAATTTTAGACGTTGGGTTTCTGCTTGGAATTGGTGGTGTGATAACTTTTAAAAACAGCAATCTCGGAGAGGTTATTCAAAAAGTGGAACTCAAAAATCTTGTTCTCGAAACCGATGCGCCTTATTTGGCGCCGGCTCCAAAACGCGGAAGGCGGAATGAAAGTTCATACCTTATATATATAGCTCAAAAATTATCGGAAATTTATGAAACCCCGGTAGAGAAGGTTGCCGAAATAACAACAGCTAATGCCCGCAGTCTGTTTGTATTTTAATAACTTGCGCCCATGTATATGTCCATCACTGAAAACAAAAAGACTTCTATCCTCATTATTTATACCGGGGGTACAATCGGCATGGTACAACATCTGCAAACCGGGACACTTGCGCCGGTAAAATTCGATCGGATACTGGAGGAGGTCCCCGAACTGAATAAGTTTAACTACTATATCAAAACTATTATTTTTAATCCGCCACTCGATTCCTCGAACATGACACCTTCTGTTTGGATAAAAATTGCGCGGACAATTGAAAAGAATTATAATTTATTCGACGGGTTTGTCATTCTGCATGGAACCGATACGATGGCATATACAGCCTCGGCGCTGAGTTATATGTTTGAAAATCTGGATAAACCAATCATCCTGACCGGTTCGCAGTTGCCAATTGGGATGCTTCGCACTGACGGTAAAGAGAATTTGATCACTTCGGTTGAAATTGCAGCAGCTCAAAAAGACGGCAAAAGTATGGTGCCGGAGGTTTGTATTTATTTTGATTTCAAACTGTACCGGGGGAATCGCACCGTTAAACGCGACGCAGAGCAGTTTAGCGCATTCCATTCAGTTAACTATCCCGAGTTGGCAACCGCCGGAGTCGATATCCGGTTTAGTACGGAATATATTTATTATCCGGAGAATAAAGGGATATTGAAGGTAAATTCCCGGTTCGATGATAATGTGGTAATTTTAAAAATGTTCCCCGGAATAAACCAGAGTGTTTTCCAGTCAATCCTAAATACTCCGGGATTAAAGGGAGTTGTGCTGGAGACATTTGGTTCAGGTAACGTCCCAACAACTCCCTGGTTGATAAACTGTATTAAAAAAGCGATAAAAAAAGATATAATAATTCTCAATGTTACCCAATGTGAAGGGGGAAGGGTAGTTATGGGGCAATATGAAACCAGTTTGGAATTACTAAACGCCGGAGTAGTTTCAGGCCGGGATATGACGACAGAGGCCGCCATTACCAAACTGATGTTTCTTTTGGGGCAGGGCTTGCCCGGGGCTGAAATCAAAATATATCTCAATAAAAGTTTGCGGGGGGAAATTAGTGAATAGCTTTATTTTTTTTTCGCAATTTTTTATTAATTTGCAGCCCTTATTTTTGGCATGCCGGTGTAAACACTGGAGAGATGCAGGAGTGGTTTAACTGGCACGCCTGGAAAGCGTGTGTACTGCAAAACGGTACCGGGGGTTCGAATCCCCC
>CAYWBV010000416.1:0-3491 GCA_964455785.1 uncultured Maribellus sp. | reverse complement strand
AGTTGTACGAACAGTTTTCGCGTTCGTACTTTTCCATTAAATCCATTAAAACAAGCAACTCGTTCAGGTCATCATCGGTTTTTTGCGTACTGCAGATTTCGAGGAAACGTTTCAGGGCGTCCCGGTAGTCGTCTTCCGTTTCAATTTTATGTAACATACGATTAATGTGCATCGAGCCAGTTATTAGCAGCGTTCATTTCTATCGTCAGCGGAACACCGGTGTCAACAGCATTTTCCATCCCCGATTTTACAATTTCCTTTACCTTTTCCAGTTCCGGACGGTAAACATCAAAATTCAGTTCGTCGTGCACCTGCAGCACCATTTTCGACTTTAATTGTAATTTTTCAAATTGCCTGTAAATGTGTATCATCGCTATCTTAATAATATCAGCCGCCGAACCCTGGATTGGCGCATTAATGGCATTTCGTTCCGCCACCCCGCGAACCACAGCATTTGCCGAATTGATATCACTTAAATAACGTTTCCGCCCTTTAATTGTTTGGACAAATCCCTGATTTCTCGCCAGTTCGATTTGTTTATCCATAAACCCTTTGATTTTTGGGAAATTTTCGAAATAACCGTCAATCAATTCCTTGGCTTCCGACCTCGGGATGTTTAATCGTTGCGACAGCCCGAAGGCCGAAATTCCGTAAATGATCCCGAAGTTGGCGGTTTTGGCTTTTCTCCGCATATCGGAGGTTACTTCGTTTTCCGGCACCCGGTAAATTTTTGCAGCGGTTATCGAATGGATGTCTTTCCCTTCGTTAAACGCTTTTTGCATCTCTTCGTCTTCGCTCATTGCCGCCATAATACGCAGTTCGATTTGAGAGTAGTCGGCCGACAGAAAAATATGTTCGTCATCCGACGGGATAAACGCCTTTCGGATTTCGCGCCCGCTTTCGTCGCGGATGGGGATGTTTTGCAGGTTGGGGTTCACCGAACTCAACCTGCCGGTGGCGGCCACGGCCTGGTTGTACGAGGTGTGCAATTTGCCGGTTTTCGGGTTGACCAACAGCGGCAGCGCCTCGACATACGTTGAAAGTAATTTTTTCAACCCGCGGAACTCCAGAATTTTATTGATAATGGGATGGCGGTCGGCCAACCGGACCAAAACGTCTTCGGATGTAGGATACTGTTTGGTTTTGGTCAGTTTTACATTCTGGTCAATCTTTAACTTTTCGTACAGGATGGGCCCCATTTGTTTGGGCGACGAAATATTAAACTCTTCGCCGGCCAGTTCATAAATCTCTTTTTCGATTTGGATAATCTGTTCGCGCAAAACAACAGCGTAATTTTTTAATTCCTGCGAATTGATTTTTACCCCGGCATTTTCCATGTGAACCAGCACCGGAACCAGCGGCATTTCCAGCGTCTCGAAAAGTTCGCGCACGGCAAACTTATCCAGGTCGGCAACAACAGCCTGTTTTAACTGGAAGGTAAGATCGGCATCCTCGCAGGCATAGTCGCGCAACTTTTCGGACGAAACCGAACGCATGGTTATCTGGTTTTTCCCTTTTTCACCGATGAGGTTTTCGGTCGGGATTTTTTCGTAGTTCAGGTAAATTTCACACAGATAGTCGAGGTTGTGTTTTATTTCGGGCTGAATGAGGTAGTGGGCCAGCATGGTGTCGAACAAAGGGCCTTTCACTTCGATGCCGTAATTGCTCAGCATCAGCATGTCGTATTTAATGTTCTGCCCGATTTTGACAATGTTTTCGTCGGCAAAAACTTCGCGGAACTCTTCCATCACTTTTTGCGCTTCTTCGCGCTTCGAAGGCACTATCACACAAAAAGCTTCGTGTTTGCGGAACGAAAACGACATACAAACGATTTCGGCGGAATGGGTGTCGAGCCCGGTGGTTTCGGTGTCGAAACAAAACTCCTGCTGTACCGACAGTTCGGCGCGTAAGCTGGCGCGTTGCATTTCGGTTTCAATCCAGTAGTACTGATGAGGAACGGTGTGGATGGTATTCCGTTTTTGCGCCACCGTTTCCACCGGCGTCGTTTCTCCGAACAGGGTTCCCTGCAAGGCGGTTTCCGTTTTGGGCGCCTCCTTTAATTTCAGGCGTTCGGCAAACGTGCGGAATTCCAGATCTTCAAAAATCGCTTTTAGCGCTTCTTTGTTGATTTCGTCGCGGGTAAGCTCTTTTTGGTTGAATTCGATGGGTACATCCCGGATGATGGTGGCCAGAATCCGCGAAAGGCGCACCTGGTTTTCAAATTCGATGAGGCTCTCCTTTTGTTTCCCTTTCAGTTTGTCGATGTTTTGATAAATCCCGTCGATGCTGCCAAAGTCGGCAATCAGTTTTTCCGCTGTTTTCGGTCCGATGCCGGGGCATCCGGGAATGTTGTCGGCCGTGTCGCCCATAAGACCGAGAATATCGATGACCTGTCCGGCGGTTTCTATTCCGAAGTTTTCGCGCACCTCCTTTAATCCCCAGATTTCGTTTTCGCCGCCCGCTTTTCCGGGTTTATACATAAAAACATTATCGGAAACCAGTTGGGCGTAGTCTTTATCGGGTGTCATCATGTAGGTGGTAAAACCTTCGTTTTCCGCTTTTTGGGCGAGGGTGCCGATAACGTCGTCGGCTTCAAAACCTTCCTTTTCGATGATGGGAATGTTAAACGCTTTGATGATGTTGCGGATGTACGGAATGGATTTCCGCAAATCCTCGGGCATTTCGTCGCGGTTGGCCTTGTACTCCTTGTACATTTCGTGGCGGAAGGTGGGCGCCGAAACATCAAAAACCACCCCGATGTAGTTTGGGTTTTCGGTCTCCAAAAGCTGTACGAGCGTGTTGGTAAACCCCAGCATGGCCGACGTGTTTACGCCTTTCGAGTTAAACCTCGGGTTGCGGATAAAGGCATAGTAGCTGCGGTAAATCAACGCAAAAGCATCGAGCAGGAAAAGTTTTTTTGTATTGTTTTCAGTCATTTTTGTTGTTTTACTGGTTATCGTCTGCAAACCACTCGGCAAACGAGGTTACGGTTTCGTACAAACGCACACTAAATAATGAAACATCGGAAGGCAAATGTTGTTGAAGAATTTCGGCAATGTAGGCCGAAATATTTTCGGAAGTAGGTTGAAAGTCAACGATAATAACCCGTTCGGTTGTTTTTTCGAGCAGTTCGGCCTGGGCGCCGGAAATTAAACGGTTGACCATTAGCGCATGGTCGAAGCGGTTGACGATGTGGGTTTTTACGATCTCTTTCAGGTCGCCGAAATCGAGGACCATCCCGTCTTTCGGATGTCCCGGCTGGTTGCGGGGCTGGCCGGTGAGCGTTACTTCGAGGTTGTAGGAATGGCCGTGAATGTTTCGGCACAAACCGTCGTATTCGTACAGTGCGTGCGCCATTTCGAAATGAAACCTTTTGGTGACCCTGATTTTTGGCATTTTTTAAGATTGAATTTCAGGAGGCGAAAATACTGATTTTTGCGCAAAGAGGCCTGCCAAAACCCGACGCAAATCGTTCCCCGTTTTTTTATTTT
>CAYWBV010000415.1:0-3495 GCA_964455785.1 uncultured Maribellus sp. | reverse complement strand
TCAGCGACATGGCCACCAGTTCGGCAAGGTCGTAGTTTTTTATCTCTTCGTTTTTGTTTTTGTATTTTAAGCCGTCGGTCATCATCACCATACAGTAGGGGCAGGCAGTGGCCACAATATCGGCGCCGGTTGCCAGCGCATCTTCCGTACGTTCGAGAAACACCTCTTTGTTCCCCTTTTCGGCTTCCTTGAACATTTGTCCGCCGCCGGCGCCGCAACATAAGGCAAAACTTTTATTCCGTTTCATTTCCACAAATTCCGGCGTCACCTCTTTTAACACTTTCCGGGGAGCCGAATATTCGCCATTGGCGCGGCCAAGGTAACAGGGATCGTGGTAGGTTATCTTTTTTCCGCTGAAAACGCTGGAATCGAGCCGGAGTTTTCCTTCCTCTATCACTTTTCGGAGAAACTGCGAATGATGTACAACCTCGAACGTTGCCCCGTAATCGGGATATTCGTTTTTGAACGTATTGTAAACATGCGGGTCGCAGGTGATGATCTTTTTTACCTCGTAACCTTGCAGGATTTCGATGTTCATCAGCGCCTGCATCTGGAATAGCATCTCGTTGCCGGCACGCCGCGCCACATCGCCGCTCGACGATTCTTCAGTTCCGAGCACGGCATAACTGACGCCGAGGTAGGTGAGTATTTTTACAAATGCCTGCGTTACCTTTTTATAACGGTCGTCGAAAGCGCCTGCGCTGCCCACCCAAAACAGGTATTCCGGTTTTTGTCCGGCGGCAAACAAATCGGCCATTACCGGCACTTCCACTTTTATTTTTGTTGTTTCCATAAATGCTGAAATTAATTGGCCGGTTGGTTCATATAAATCTCTTCGGCCCAGTTCATACGGTCGTCCTGCGAAAACTGCCACGGAGCGCCGTTGTTTTCGATGTTTGAAAAGATCTGGTTGAGTTCGCCCGGGGCTGCCGACTGTTCCATCACCAGGTAGCGGCGCATGGACAAAATAATAGCCGGCTGGTTGATATTGATCGGACACTCCTGCGCACAGGCGTTACAGGTAGTGCAGGCCCACAATTCTTCCGGGGTAATATAGTCGCCGAGAAGCGACTTGCCGTCGCTCCACTCTTTTCCATTTTTTACCAGCTCTGGCCCTATTTCCTTCATCCGCTCGCGTACGTTCATCACAATTTTACGCGGAGAAAGCAGTTTCCCCGTGATATTGGCCGGGCACACCGAAGTACAGCGGCCGCACTGCGTACAGGCCAGCGAGTCCATATAATTTTTCCAGGTAATATCTTCCACATCGAGCACCCCGAAACGTTCCACCGGCTGGTCGTCGTCGGCAGGTACAGCGGCGGGGTCGAGCATCAGTTTTACTTCTTTGGTGATACTTTCCATGTTGGTCATTTTTCCCAACGGGTTGAGGTTGCTGAGAAAAACATTGGGAACCGACATAAATACATGGAAGTGTTTTGAATAAGGCAGGTAGTTGGCAAAAAAGAAAATGCCAAGGATGTGTCCCCACCAGTTGATTTCATGCAGAACAAACGCCTGCCCGGCCGTTAAACCGCCAAACCAACCGGAAAAAACCGCGCTGACCGGAAAAACACCGGTCACTTCGTGGCCCGTCAGGTTGGCTTGAACGAGATAAAACGTGTTCATCCCCAGTAAGGTGATCATCAGAAAAAGGATAAGCGACAACGCGATGTTGGCATCCACATGCGATTTGTGTTTCATTTCAACACCGCTGAAACGTTTGATGTGCATCGCAATACGGCGAAACAGGAAAGCAACGATCAATACGGCAATAATCAGGGCAAAAACATCTCCTGAGGCAAAAAGAATATCATAAACGACTCCGAGGAAACCCAACGCCCGTTCGGTCCCGGCCAGCCCGTCGATCACCATCTCGATACTGCCCACGAGGATCACAAGAAACCCCCACCATACCAGGGCGTGCATGAGCCCGACCACGGGGCGGCGCATAATTTTGCTCTGCCCGAACGCCACTTTCAGCGTCAGTGTAATCCGTTTTCCGATATCTTTTACCGGGAAAGCAGGTCGCGTCAGTTTAAAAAGTGCGATGAGATTCCGTACGGTGTAGGTAAAAACGCCGAAGGTTGCCAGCAATGAAAGGGCAAAAATAATTTGTTTGATCATCTGGTTTAATTTAAGTAAAAAGGAACAGGGCAACAGCGCCCTGCCCGTTTATTTGTTTTTTGCGTCTTTCACCGCTTCGATAAAAGCCGGCAACACCTTCATTGCATCGCCGACAATTCCGTAATCGGCGTTTTCAAATACCGGCGCATCGGGGTCGGTATTGATGGCGACGATACATTTCGACGAGCTGATGCCTGCCATGTGCTGAATTGCTCCCGAGATACCGGCGGCAATGTACAGGTTCGGCGCAATAATTTTCCCGGTCTGGCCGGTATGTTCTTCGTGCGGACGCCATCCTTCGTCGGAAACCGGGCGGGAGCACGCCGTTGCTGCGCCAAGCAGTGCAGCCAGCTCTTCAATCGGGCCCCAGTTGTCGGGCGATTTCATTCCGCGTCCGCCGGAAACAACAATCTCGGCATCGTTCAGCAAAATTTTGCCGGTTTGTTTCTGAACGTCTTTCACCACGGTTTTTACTTCGCCCACTTCGGCAGCAAAACTTTCGACGGCGGCCGATCCTCCGGTTTCCACCACTTCGAAAGAGTTCTGGGAAAGTGTCAATATTTTAATATCGGTTTTTAATATTAGGGTTGCAAAAGCTTTTCCTGAAAACACTTTTTTTACCACGGTAAACGGGTCGACCGACACCGGAAGTTTTATCAACGCCGAACCCACCGCAGCTTTTAACCTTACGGAGAGCCTCGGCGCGAGCGCTTTCCCTGTGTTGTTGTTCGACAGTACGATTACTTTTGCCCCTTCGGACGCTGCAACCTGGGCAATCACCCGGGTGTAGGCCTGGTTGTCCAAAACGTTCAGAGCCGGATTCTCCACCTTGATCACTTTCGACGCGCCGTAACGGCCCAGTTTGTCCAATTCCGAAGGTTCAACATTCCCAATGGAAACCGCTGTTACGGTTGTTCCCATCATTTCGGCCACTTTTGTCGCGTACGACACCAATTCAAACGATAACTTTTTGAATTTGCCGTCCCAATTCTCGGTATATACGATTACTGACATATTTTCAATTATTACAAGGTGAATGAATTAAAGCACTTTTGCTTCGTTTTGTAACAGACTGACCAGTTCGGCCACGTTCCCGGCATCGATTTTTTTGCAGGGAGGTTTGGGTTTCGGAAGTTCGAAACTCACAAAGTCGGTCAGGCTTTCAACGGCAGCCGCCGGAACCACGGTCAGCGGTTTTTTGCGCGCCATCATAATTCCGCGCATGGCGGCAATCCTTGGTTCTTTGGCAATCCCCTTCTGTACGACGGCAACCAGCGGGGCCTGAACGATTACCTGTTCTTTTCCGCCGTCGATGTCGCGTGTAATTTCCACGTCGGAGCCGGTAACTTTTAACCCCGATACGGCTGAAAC
>CAYWBV010000414.1:0-3501 GCA_964455785.1 uncultured Maribellus sp. | reverse complement strand
AGCAGAAAAAGCAAAAGAAAGGTGAACATGTTCTTTTTCATCTCGTTCTGTTTTATTTTTCAGGTTACTTTTTGCAATTTCCCAAATCATTTCGTAGTCAATACCAAAGTATTCGTGGGCTATTAAATTCCTTAGTCCGTAAATTTTTCGCCAGGGAATTTCAGGGTATTTTTCCTGTATGTCGCCCGGGACATTTTTTGATGCTTCTCCAATAATCTCAAAATTCCTGATTATGGCGTCAACAACAAGGTAATTCATTTTAAATTTTCGGAAATCAAGTTCGCCAAGATATTCCTCAATCCGTTCCATTGATTGGAGCATATCTTCCAGATATAGAATGAATTCTCTTTTTACAGGACTCATACGTATTTTACTTTTTTTAAAATGATTCGCCTTAACTGTTTTTTTAGCGCCTTTTCCGAAACAAGGTCAACCTTAAGTTTTAATTCTTTCTCCAATAATTCCTGAAGGTCAAAAAACTCCCAACCTAAAGGTTTCTTGAATGATACTAAAATGTCAATGTCGGAGTCCTCGTTCTGTTCGTTTCGGGAATAGGAACCAAAATACCCAATTTTATCTACAAAATATTTTCTAAGAAGAACCGGCTTGAGTTCCTTTAATTTATTCTCTATTTCGAAGCTTGATTTCATATTTCAAATTTAATCATTTTGAATCACTTTGGAATTTAATTGTGCATGCTTCTTTTGTCAGCATGGGTCTCACCCAATCCTTTTCTGTTATTCACGGTCAACTCCTTTTATGTTTTACGGATTAGAATTAAAACCAAGCAGGTACTTTTTACGGAAGCCCGTTACAATCGCCTGTTTGCGCGACTGTGCTGTCGTGCTTTATTTTTCCTGGTCAATTATCAGGTCAATCTGCTTTTTATTTTCGGGTAAATAATTTGTTGCAACATCCCATATTATCTCATAGTCAACCCCAAAATATTCATGCAAAACCCTGTTTCTGAGATAGTACATTTCTTTCCATGGAACATCAGGATACTTTTCTTTTATTTTTTCATCCAGTTTTTTGGAGGCTTCTCCTATAATCTCAAAGTTCCGGATAACCGCGTCAACTGTTTTGTAATCCTTTCTGAAATGTTCAAAATCGTAACTTTCTATATATTCAGCAATACGACTCATCGCCGTCTGAATATCATTAAGGAATATTTTGTAGCTACGCTCTTCCTTTTTCACATTACACGTATTGAACCTGATTTAAAATTCTGTCCCTGATTTGTTCTTTTAGTGCATTTTTGGTCACTAAGTCGATTTTGCGACCAAAAATATTCTCAAGGTAAATTTCCAATGAAAAGTATTTCCATCCGATAGGTCTTTCAAATTCAACAAGTAAATCTATATCACTATCATCAGTGTATGAATCATCAGAGAAAGAACCAAATAATCCAATCTGCCTGACAGCGTATTCTTTGTTTAAAATTGGCTTTAAGTCGCTCAACTTATTCAGTATGTCATTTCTGGTAATCATAAATCCAAAGATACAAATTTTAAATTATGCACGAATCTGTCTTTTTTGGCGCGGGAGCTGAGCCCTGGCTTTTAGATTTTTTTAATGCCATCTGTATTCTGTCTCTGCTAAAGGGTCAATATTTTTGAATTCATTGAAGGTCTTATTTTTATTTTCTTCCCACCAGTCATAATATGCTGACGAAATAATTTCTTGAATTTCGACTCCATACTTTAAATCAAACGGTTCTTCCCGTTGTTGTACAACCGGATTTTGAGATGGAAATCTGCCAATTAAATATTCGCTGTCAATTGCTACTGCACGAATTGATTCAATTGTCCATAAAACATACATTCCCAATGAACACTCAGGCGTACCAAGAGATGAAATCATGTTAATTGGAAAACCTGTTATCATTTGATTTTCATTTCTATATTCAAGAAGTGCAGAAATATCTTCGTAACTAAAATTTGGTAAGTCAAGAGAATTGTATTTTCCCTCCTTTAAAAGTTCAATGTATTTTTCGACAGTTACATTACTTAAATCTTCGGGGTCATTTTTATTGCAACCGAAAAAACTGATTAGCAGGATGCAAATGACAATGCTTCTATATGTTTTCATTTTTTTTGGTTTTATATTGTTAGTCATAGTCTTAGATGACTTTAAATACAAATTAGTTGCGTCTTTCAAGTTTGGGCATAACTAAATAATACCCCGAAGTTAATCTCCTTTTTTTCTACATCTGATTTTTCCCCGGTGTTTTAACCCTGTCAGGTTTCCAAAACCTGACAGGGTTGGATAACGCCGCTGCCGCCACGGTTGTATCTTCTCTCCCAATCCTTTTCTGTTATTCACTGCAACTCTTTTTATTTTTTACGGTTCAGAATGAATAACCGGCAGGTATTTTTTACGGAAGCTCGCTACGATTGAGCGGTAGAGGTGCCCTGGTTGGCTTAACAGCTCACCGGCCATCTACTCGATTAGGCACTGGCATTATTTTATTCTTTCGATATTCATTTTCATTAGTTGGACTGCATTTTCGAGGTCATTTTTATCTTTTATTGGGTAGCCTGTCCATTTTTTCTCAGTATCATATGTGTAAATTACATAGAATTGTCGTCTTGGAGAAAGATAGGCAAATACTCGACCAGAACTCTTTAATGAAATATCATATTTTGTCGGCTCAATTAATATATTGGTCTTATCCCAATCTTGAATATCTTTTAGTAAGTTCTTTGCATTATTTCTCGAATCATTGTCAGTTATATATTTAAGCCTATCGTCGAGACTGTATGACTCTAAAATTTCAGGTGTTGAAGGAATTGTTGTTTCAGCAAATACTGGAATAATCTCTTTACTGTTTTCAAGTTTTATAGCTTTAAACGTAAACAACGATATTGGAATATCAATCCATTTACACCTATTAATCAATGAAATCGAAAAGCTTGGAGCAATCAGGACTAATCTAATAGATTGTTTAGGGTCTATACTATGATCCCTGTAAATCCTAGCAAATCCTTCCAAGTTTTTGGATATATAATCATAATAATCAATCCCTTGAACCAGCATCGAATCTTCCTCTACAACTTTTAATTCGGCAACGACAAGAGCATTACCACTATCAATCATTAATAAATCAAGTGGTCCCCTAGTCGTAAATCTTTGGTGGTCGATATATTTTAATCCCGGTTCAATGTTATCAGGGGTTTGACGTATCAAATCCTCTAATTGCTTTTCAGAAATCTCAATGGTCTGATATTTACTCATAATCTTTCATGTGTATAGTGTCTTTTTTGTATGCCGCCTAACTAAATAATACCCCGAAGTTAATCTACTTTTTTCTCATTTCTACATTCATTTCCCCCCGCCTTCCCCAAAAAAACCAACCGGCGGGAGGTTACATCCCGCCGGCCGGTTTTTTTTACTGTCCGCCTTCGGGTTCAGGTTCGGGTTCTTCGGTCCGGGTGCGGCGTCTCACATTTTCGTTGTTTTCGGCGATAATCAGGGCGATGGTTTCGGCAAAAGCGCCGT
>CAYWBV010000413.1:0-3514 GCA_964455785.1 uncultured Maribellus sp. | reverse complement strand
GCCTTGTTTGCCGGGACCGATGTGGCCTACACCATTAAAGACAGAATAATAGTTTTATCCACTCCTGACGTTATCGACAATACCGCCCAGGCAGTATGGCAACAGGCAACCATTAGCGGAACCGTAACTGATACCCGAAATCAGCCATTGCCCGGTGTTACCGTGGTCGTAAAAGGAACAACACTGGGTACGGTTACGGATGCTGATGGAAAATACTCGTTATCCAATGTTTCTGCAAATGCAACTTTACAGTATTCGTTTGTGGGGATGAAAACCCAGGAAATATTGGCGGGCAACCAGACACAAATTGATGTGATGATGGAAGAAGAAACGATTGGGATTGATGAAGTGGTAGCTGTGGGGTATGGTACTCTTCAAAGAAACAGAATTTCCACTTCAATAGCATCCATCGATCCCGAGAAAGTGAAGGTTCAGGTTACAAGTTCAATCGATAGATCACTGGAAGGTCAGATTGCAGGTCTCAATGTAAGGCAAACCACAGGGGCACCTGGCGGAGGATCAGAAATGACCATCAGGGGAGCAGGATCCATAGGTGCAGGAAATCAACCACTGGTTGTTATCGATGGAATTCCCATGCAAAATATTTATGGCAAAGAACGTTCACCTCTGTCGCTGTTGAACCAGGCCGACATTGCATCAATCGATGTTTTGAAAGGAGTATCCGCAACTTCGATATACGGATCACGTGGTTCAAACGGTGTTATTTTAATTACCACCAACTCAGGAAAAGAAGGAAAAACAGAATTTTCATTTTCAGCCAGAGTCGGTTTTGATCAGATTCTGGAAATGGAAAAGCTGGATTTGATGAATGCCCAGGAATTTGCGCAGTGGCGTAAGGAAAATTATTATGACAAAGCCAAATTTTATGGGACGACTATCACCGATAATGATATTCCAGAAGTTTACAGAAATCCTGAAGCACTGGGAGAAGGAACGGACTGGTACGATGTGATGACAAGGATGGCCCCAAAACAGGAGTAT
This sequence comes from uncultured Maribellus sp., assembly GCA_964455785.1. Taxonomy (GTDB): domain Bacteria; phylum Bacteroidota; class Bacteroidia; order Bacteroidales; family Prolixibacteraceae; genus Draconibacterium. The sequence continues at coordinate 2,512 of CAYWBV010000413.1, read as the reverse complement.
AACCTGAGTGTTTCGCATGGAAGTAAAAATTTTAAAGGTTTTTTTTCCATGGGATATTTAGACAACCAGGGAACTATTGAAGAAACCAGTTACGAGCGTTTGTCGATGAGAGCCAATATGTATTATGAACCTAATCAATATATTACCTTGGGGATGAATCTGAATCCAACCATTCAAACCTGGTACAATGAAGCTGGTGGGGACAGGGGAACTTTGTACGGAAGTGCTTTTATGTCATCTCCTTTGGATGGCCCATATAAAGAGGATGGCGCCTGGGAAAGGGATGTCCCTGCTTATTATGACGGAGATTGGGATTTAGACATTTTTTCTCCTGGAACATTTAGTAATAACAATGCATTATATTCTCTTTATAAACAGGTGGACGTCACCCGGAACATGACACTTCGGTTCCAGCCATTTATTACCCTTCAACCGGTGAAGGGATTAACCCTGCGTTCTCAGTATAATATGGATCTGGTTTACGATTCAAGGGAATATTTCAGACCATCTACCATAAGCACCATTTATAATCCTCCGCCACAAGCTGCAACCGGTTATTACAGCACAAGTCGTAACTACGGCTGGCAGTTTGAAAATACCGCGACTTATGATAATGTTTTTGGGGATCACAGTGTAACTGCCCTGGCAGGTTATACCATGGAACATTACAACGGATACTCCAGCTATATCGATGGTGACCAGTTTCCCAGCGACGATATCAAAACCATTAATGCCGCAACTGTACAATGGGGAAATACGCAGGAGTCCAATTGGTCTTTAATATCCTATTTGTTGCGCTTGAATTATGATTATAAAGCCAAATATTTGTTTACCGGAACGGTAAGAAGGGACGGAAGCTCGCGTTTTGGCTCCGACAGGAGATGGGGTTATTTCCCGTCAGCATCGGTTGGTTGGAATATAACGAAAGAAAACTTTTTTCCGCAAGCCGAATGGCTGACCAATTTGAAACTTCGGGCAAGTTATGGTTTTAGCGGAAACAATTCCATTGGGAACTACACCTGGATTCCAACCCTTTCTACCAACAATTATACTTTCGGAGGTAAAGTTGCTGATGGTAAAAGAGTGGCGTCGATGGAAAATACAATGTTGGGATGGGAAAGATCCAGAGAGTTTGATACTGGTTTTGATTTAACGCTTTTTGGAGGAAGGCTCAATTTTATTTTTGATTACTACAATAAAATCACCGAAGATATGCTTTGGGGAGTTTCTATTCCAATCTCCTCAGGGTTTAGCTCTGTCCAGGATAATATTGGGGAAATTCAAAACAGGGGAGTTGAATTTTCATTAAGTACCATCAATATAACGAATAGTAATTTTACATGGAACACCGACTTTAATATTTCCTTTAACAAGAATGAAGTACTCGACATGGGTGATGTGGGTCGGATATTAACAGGTCCGAGAAGTTATTCGCTTACTACCGAAGGGCAACCCATGGCCATGTTTTATGGATATAAAAGTTTGGAAATTATAAATACCTGGGAAGAACTGGAAAAATATCCTCACTTTGCATCACAATTGCCCGGAACACCTCATTATGCTGATTCCGACAAAAATGGTGTCCTTGATGAAAGGGATAAAGTTATCATCGGAAATCCTCATCCTAAATTCCGCGGCGGTTTTAACAACAGTTTTAAATACAAAAGCTGGGACATGAATATTGCCATGAGTTTTGCTCATGATTTTGACATCTGGGCACAACTGGAAGAAGATGTAATTAATCTTGATGGTGTATTTAATGTGCTAACTGAAGTGAAAGATCGCTGGAGATCGCCCGAGCAACCGGGGAATGGTCGTATTGCCGCTTCATTTCACGAAACTGCTTACGACCGGTGGGAAAATTCCGACTGGGTTCATAACGCCTCCTTCCTGAAAGTTCAAAATATTAGCGTTGGTTATACTTTTGAAAATGTAAAATTTGTAAAATTTTTAAGATTATACGGTTCGGTTCAAAATGCTTTTCTGTTTACCAACTACAGATATGGAAACCCGGAAGCGAGTGTTTATGGAAATAACTCTCTGATAAGGAACTTTGATAACTATGATTATCCGGTGGCGCGCTCTGTTATTTTCGGATTGGATTTGAACTTTTAAAATTGGAATATTATGAAAAAAATAGTAAAAATTATAGCTGTTTTATATTTAAGTGTGATTATCTTTAGTTGTAATGAAGATGATTTTTTAAATGAAGTGCCGGTTTCAGTAATAAGTACAAAATCTTTTTTTGAAACATCAGATCAGTTTAAACAGGCTACGAATGCCGCATATACCAATTTGAGAGTGCTGGCAGGAGATCAGAGCTTGGGAACCGGTGATGGCACATTTTGGGCAATGGGCGAAATGCGCTCAGACAATACTACATTTCAGCACAATACCACAGACCAGTCGGGACACCGCTACTGGCACCTCGATCAGTTTGTGATGAACGCCAATAATGAACTTGTCAGTATCCCGTGGAACGAATGCTATTCAGGCATTGGAAAATGCAATA
>CAYWBV010000412.1:2414-3563 GCA_964455785.1 uncultured Maribellus sp. | reverse complement strand
GGGAGGAAGACACTCGAAAGCCCCGTTTCAAACAATTCAGACAAAAGACTGTTTTTTTTATAATGAATTTGTACTTTTGCGGCCTGTTTATTCAGGAAATCATTCACCCTTCCCGGGAAGAAAAAAGGGGAAGCGGTCTGTTTGGGCATTCAGAAGGGTTGCAGTTGTAATTATAGTTGAAAAAGAGATGGAACAGTTACTGATAGATCAAATGTTGGAGGAGAAAGGGTTTATCGATGAGGCGATTGATCCGAAGTTAAAACTGGTGGATGAAATAAACCGGTTGAAGAAGGAAAAGAATGCAGTGATCCTCAGCCATTTTTATGTGGAAGGCGAGTTGCAGGACATTGCCGATTATGTGGGCGACAGCCTCGGTTTGGCGCAGGCAGCCGCAGCCACCGATGCCGAAATGATTGTTTTTGTGGGTGTTCATTTTATGGCCGAAACGGCAAAAATTATCAACCCTTCGAAAAAGGTAATCCTCCCCGACCTAAAAGCCAGTTGCTCGCTGGCAGAATCGGCCCCGGCCGACAAGTTTGCCGAATTCAAAACAAAATACCCCGACCACAAAGTAATTACTTATATTAACGCAACTGCCGATCTGAAAACAATGTCGGATATTGTTTGTACCTCGGCCAATGCAAAACAAATTGTCGAAAGTTTCCCAAAAGAGCAGAAACTGATTTTTGCCCCCGACAAAAACCTGGGCAACTACATCAACAGCATTACCGGCCGCGAAATGGTTTTGTGGGACGGCGCCTGTATGGTACACGAAAAATATTCGGTGGAAAAGATCATAACACTGATTGACGAACACCCCGATGCTGAATTTATCGCCCACCCGGAATGTGAAAGACCGGTGCTTCTGCTGGCCAACCACATCGGCTCGACCACTTCGCTGCTGAACTACGTTCAAAAAAGCAACCGCAAAAAGTTTATTGTAGCTACCGAAAGCGGAATCCTTCACCAGATGATAAAAGCGTGTCCCGGCAAAATATTTATCCCGGCGCCTTCCAACGATTCTACCTGCGCCTGCAACGACTGCTCGTACATGAAACTGAACAGCCTGCAGAAACTGTACATCTGTTTGAAACACGAGCAGCCCGAAATTATTCTTTCCGATGAAGTAATCGAAAAGGCCCGGATACC
>CAYWBV010000412.1:0-2314 GCA_964455785.1 uncultured Maribellus sp. | reverse complement strand
GCTTTCAGCAGGGTTTTGTCAATTTGTTTGATAATCGGGTAAAACCCCTCTTCACCAATGATATTTCTGGCGATATACGCTTTAAGCTGGGTATTGATCACCTGGCCCGATTCTTTTAACCCTTTTTCATCGCGTGCAACTCCTTTGTCTGCCGCATATCTTACAAATTCATTTAACACCTTGTTTTTTTCGAGGTAAGTGTCAAATTCATCCGCCTTTGTAAACGTGGAAAGAATTTCGCGGTTTTGGTCGGCATAGTTATAGGCATACGTATATATCAGTCCTTTGCGGTAAATGGAATTAAAATATTCCGAGTTTCCGGAAGTGTCAACCGGTACAAAAAAGTCGGGCATAATGCCGCCGCCGCCGTAAACCGTTCGTCCGCCCTTGGTTTCGTATTTGAGCGAATCGGCAAAGTGGATACTGTCGGCCACCAGCATTTCCGCACTGTGGGAACGTTCGTAAATTGTGTTGTAATAATCTTCACTCCCGTTTTCATACGGACTTTGGATACACCGCCCGCTCGGGGTATAAAAACGCGCCACGGTGAGGCGGAGCGCCGAACCATCAGCCAACGGAATCTGTTCCTGAACCAATCCTTTTCCAAACGAACGGCGACCGATAACAATACCGCGGTCGTTATCCTGCATGGCGCCGGCAAAAATTTCGCTGGCCGAGGCCGAAAACTCATCGATCATCACATACACTTTGATATCTTTCCACCGGTTTTTCCCCGATGCGTTGTACGTTTTACGGGGCTGGTTCAACCCTTCGGTATATAAAATCGGTTCTCCTTTTTCCAGAAATTCGTCCACCATACGAAGCACTCCGACTAAAGCCCCTCCGGGATTTTGTCTTAAATCGATGATTACTTTCGAGGCGCCCAACCCGGATATTTTCTCCATTCCGTCCATAAATTCATCGTAGGTAGTTTCGGCAAACCGGCTTATTTTTATAAACCCGGTGGTTTCGTCAATCATGTACGAAACATCCACACTGTAGATGGGAATGTCGCCGCGTGTGATTTCAAATTCAAGTTCGCTGTTGTTCTCTTTCCGCAAAATTCCGACCGTTACCTTTGAATTTTTTTCCCCCCTCAGCAGGCTCAGTACGGTGTTGTTTTCAACGCCGACCCCGGCAATGATCGAATCGTTGACACGCACTATCCGGTCGCCGGGTAAAATCCCGACTCTGCTCGACGGCCCGTCCGAAATCACTTCAATGACCCTGACAGTATCTTCCTGGATGGAAAACTGAACGCCGATGCCCGAAAAATTCCCCCGCATTTCTTCCTGTACTTCCTGCATCTCCTTCGCCGGAATGTAAGAGGTGTGCGGGTCGAGGTTTTTCAGGATTTCGGGGATGGTTTTTTCAACAATATCGCTGGTGTTGACACTATCAACATAACTCTGGCCGATTAAATCGAGGATGGTGGTTATTTTATTGGGCCTGCCAAATCCTATTCCGTCGAAAACAGGCTGGCTGTTGCTTTTTAACAGGTTGCCTATCCAAATTCCGGCCGCCACTGAAACGGCAATCAGAAGGGGCAAAAACAGGGTTATCTTTTTGTTCATTTTTTAATTTCCGCTGGTTCAAGTTCCACTTGTTCTACTTCAATATTTGCCCGTTTCAGCAAATTAATCCCGTCTTCCAAACGATAGTTTTCGGTAAAAACCACCCGTTTGATCCCCGCCTGTATGATTAGTTTTGAACATTCGAGGCACGGCGACGACGTAACATAAAGCGTTGCGCCCGCGCTGCTGTTGTTCGATTTGGCTACTTTGGTAATGGCGTTTGCTTCGGCATGTAAAACGTAGGGTTTGGTTTTGTTGTCCTCGTCCTCGCAAACATTTTCGAAACCGGCCGGGGTACCGTTGTATCCGTCGGAGATGATCATCTTGTCTTTTACCAGTAATGCGCCTACTTTTCTTCTTTGGCAATACGAGTTTTGCGCCCAGATATCGGCCATCTTTAAATATCGCTGATCAAGCAATTGTTGCTTTCTGTCTTTTGTCATTGTTCAAATTGTTTCAAAATGGGTATCCATCTTTTAAAATGGATTACAAATGTAATATTGATTTTATATAAATTGTTCATTTGGAAAGTGAAACAGGGATAAGCGCTTTCAATTTTTAATTCTTTAACACATGGTCTCCTGAACGTTTTTACCGCGGTATAAGAACCACAATTGGGTTGTTTTGAGCGGAAATCCCGGCCCGATAAACCTCAATAACCGTTTCAGGTCAGGAAAAACACCTGCGAGGCGGCGCGATGACCATTTCAGGTGAAGAAACGTCGTCTCTGTGTGGCGCGA
>CAYWBV010000411.1:2298-3564 GCA_964455785.1 uncultured Maribellus sp. | reverse complement strand
GTTTTACTGTTTTTTACAATGTCATGCAGAGCTGTAATCATGGTTTCCACTTCGGCGTTGGTCATGGTGGGATGCAGCGACCACCGCACCCAGCCCGGTTTCCCGGAAAGGTCGCCGTGGTTGATTTTTTCGGTAATCTCTTCCGATTTTTCATAGGAAACTTCCAAAAGATAATGACCGTAAGTTCCGGCGCAGGCGCAGCCTCCGCGGGTCTGGATGCCATATTTGTCATTCAGTATCCTCACAATCAGGTTGTAATGTATTCCTTCGATATAAAATGAAATAATTCCCAAACGGTTGCGGACATTGTTGGCAAGAATTTTTAATCCCGGGATTTCATCCAGACCTTTAAAAGCCAGTTCGAGCAATTCTTCCTCTCTTTTTCTGATGTTCCCGATACCCATCTGGTTTTTTAGTTCGAAACAAAGCGCCGTTTTAATCGATTGTAAAAACCCCGGGGTTCCGCCATCTTCGCGGGCCTCGATGTCCTCCACATATTTGTATTTTCCCCAGGGGTTGGTCCAGTCCACGGTTCCGCCGCCGGGCTGGTCGGGCACTTCGTTTTTGTACATCGAGGCATCGAATATCAAAACGCCCGAAGCGCCGGGACCGCCCAGAAATTTGTGGGGCGAAAACATCACGGCATCTAATTTTTCCATCGGATCTGCGGGGTGCATATCCATTTCGTCGTAGGGCGCCGAAGCCGCAAAGTCGATAAAACAAACGCCGCCATGCTCGTGCATAATCCGCGCCATTTGTTTGTAAGGCGTGCGCACTCCGGTCACATTCGAACAGGCCGAAAAAGAACCGATTTTGAAAGCCCGTTCACGGTATTGATCCAGCGCTTTTCTCAAATTCTCCGGTTCAACTAACAATCCTTCTCCGGGTTCGATAATTACCACGTCGGCGTTGGTTTCGTACCACGAGGTTTGATTGGAATGGTGTTCCATGTGGGTGATAAAAACCACCGGACGTTCCCGTTCTGCAAGGCAGTTTTTGTGCGAAATGCGGCCGCAGTATTTTAGTCCTAAAATCCGCTGAAATTTATTGATAACCGCTGTCATCCCGAATCCCGACGTAATAATAATATCGTTGGGCCCTGCATTTACGTGGTTTTTTATGAGTTCGTGCGATTTATGGTAGGCTTGGGTCATCCGTATCCCGGTTTCGCTGGTTTCGGTATGGGTGTTGCCCACAAACGGGCCGATTGTTTCCGAGATTTTTTCTTCGATGGGGCGGTACAATCGTCCGCTGGCAATCCAGTCG
>CAYWBV010000411.1:0-2198 GCA_964455785.1 uncultured Maribellus sp. | reverse complement strand
GCGGATACAAAAAATGTTCAATTAAAACCATAAAAATATGCAAACAGGAAAAATAGGCGTTACCAGTGAAAATCTTTTCCCTATCATCAAAAAGTTTCTTTATTCTGATCATGACATCTTTCTCAGGGAAATTGTATCGAATGCCGTTGACGCTACCCAGAAACTGAAAACGCTGGCGTTTAAAGGCGAGTATCCGGGCGATGTTTCCGGCGCAAAAGTGAAGGTAAAACTGGATAAAAAGGCAAAAACCATTACGGTTTCGGATAACGGGATTGGGATGACTGCCGGCGAAATTGAAAAGTACATTAATCAGATTGCGTTTTCGGGAGCCAACGAATTCCTCGAAAAATACAAGGACGATGCCAACGCCATCATCGGCCATTTCGGGCTTGGTTTTTACAGTTCGTTTATGGTTTCCGACAAGGTGGAAATCATAACAAAATCGTATCAGGAAGGGGCAAAAGCCGTAAAATGGAGCTGCGATGGGAGCCCTGAATTTTCGCTCGATGAAGTGGAAAAGGAAGAAGTGGGAACCGACATTGTGATGTACATCAACAAAGACTCAAAGGAGTTTCTCGATGAAACCAAAATTTCAGGAATCCTCGAAAAGTACTGTAAGTTTTTACCGATACCGGTAGTTTTCGGAAAGAAAAAGGAATGGAAGGATGGAAAACAGGTTGACACGGACGAAGATAACCAGATTAACGAAACCGAACCGGCCTGGACCAAAAAACCGGCCGACCTGAAAGAAGAAGATTACAAAACATTCTACCGCCGGTTGTATCCGATGGCCGACGAGCCGCTGTTTAACATTCACCTGAACGTGGACTACCCGTTCAACCTCACCGGGATTTTGTACTTCCCGAAAATCAAAAACAATTTCGAGGTTCAGAAAAACAAAATCCAGTTGTACAGCAACCAGGTTTTTGTAACCGACTCGGTGGAAGGTATTGTTCCTGAATTTTTGACATTGCTGCACGGCGTGCTCGACTCGCCCGACATACCGCTGAATGTTTCGCGTTCCTACCTGCAAAGCGATTCGAATGTAAAAAAAATCAGTAGCCACATCAACAAAAAAGTGGCCGACCGTTTAAGCCAGATTTTTAAAGATACCCGCGAGGATTTAGAGAAAAAATGGGACGACCTGAAAATTTTTATCGAGTATGGGATGCTCACCGAAGAGAAATTTTACGACCGTGCCATGAACTTTTTTATGTTCAAAAATGCCGAAGGGAAATATTTTACTTTCGAGGAATATGAAAAACTGATCAAGGACAACCAGACCGACAAAAACAAAAACCTGGTTTACCTCTACACCAGCCACCCCGTGGAACAATATACGTTTGTGGAAGCCGCCAAAAACAAAGGTTACGATGTGCTGGTGCTCGACGACGTATTGACCCCGCACCTGATTGGCAAGTTCGAACAGAAATTTTCCGACAAACGGTTTGTGCGTGTCGATTCTGATGTGGTTGAAAACCTCATTCAAAAAGAAGATTCTGTAAAAACAGAATTGACCTGGGAACAAAAACAGGAACTTTCGCCGGTTTTCCAGGCGGTTTGCCCCGAAAATAAAGACTATTCGTTTATTGTCGATTTCCAGGATTTGGGTGAAAATGGTTTGCCGATGGTTATCACCCGCAACGAATTTATGCGCCGGATGAAAGACATGAGCCAGACTGGTGGCGGGATGAACTTTTACGGCGACATGCCCGAAACATTAAACCTGGTAGTCAACCTTTCGCACCCGTTAGTGAAAAATGTACTGGATGCCAAAACAGAAACGCTCGGTAGCGAATTGGAAAAGCTGGATGCTGATTTGAAATCGAAAAATGCCGAAATCGCGGAATTGGAGAAAGCTAAACAAGGTAAAAAGGAGGAAGAAATTCCGCACGCCGACAAGGAAAAACTGGATGATTTGAATCAAATTGTTTCGGAACTGGAGGAAGAAAAGCGGAATAAACTCACTGAATTTGGCAAGGAAAACAAACTCGCCAAACAGTTGATTGACCTGGCTTTGTTAGCCAACGGCATGTTAAAAGGAGCCGACCTCGACCAATTTGTAAAACGAAGTGTGGAACTGATTAAATAACCGGAGGGAAAACTTTCGGAGATCAATCACCCATATCATAGTGTGCGGTTAACACCCGCTGCCAAAAAACGCTTGTTTGAAATTCAGACAGGCGTTTTTTGCACAT
>CAYWBV010000410.1:0-3609 GCA_964455785.1 uncultured Maribellus sp. | reverse complement strand
CTGAACAAAATTTAAAACATAAGGTTAATAAATCAAAAAGTATCCATAACTTTAATTCAAAAAATCAACAAAAATATTCATGAATGCTCATAAGGTTATTGTTATCGGATTGTTGTTTTTGGTTTTTCAATCCACAGGACAGGAAAATTTGCTTACGATACAGCAGGCTGTAGAGTCGGCGTATAAACGAAATGCTGAATTACAACAATTGTGGTCGCAATTCAAACAAAAGGAAAATGCCTGGCGTTCACAGACCGGGATTTCGACGCCCGAAATCAGCTATTTTAAGGAAGGAATTGGCAGCGGGCCTGGTGATATCTTTGATGAAAAAAGAATTACAATTTCCCAGGAAATCGATTTCCCGGTGACTACAGCATATCGCCTGAAAGCCCTTTCCCAGGAGGTGAAGGCGCTCGAACTTCAGATTAAATCAAGAGAAAAAAGTATTAAAGCCGAAGTAAAAAGCCAGTATGTGGAGGTTTTATATGCACTGTACCTTCAAAAATCAAGGCAAAATCAGTTAAAACTGGCCCAGGATTTATACAACGCCGTTTATACCAAATTTGAAACCGGAATGGCCAACGGAATCGATTTGGCCAACGCTGAGTTGAGGTTGGATGAAGCGAGAAATGATCTGGATCAGTCGGAATGGATTTTACACCAAGCACGCTACGGGTTATTTTATGCCATGGGTTTGCCTGTTGAAGATCAGCAATATACAATCGGATTTTCGGATACGTTGATGGCAAAGAATATTGAAATCACTCAAATTATGTCGCTTGCCGTGCAGGAAAAACAACCTGATTATCTTGCAACAGAACATGAACTCGATGCTACCGGTTTTTATATTAAAGAGGCCAAAAGTAATCTTCTCCCCGACATCCGGTTGAATGTTTACAAACAGAATTATGGCACCGGCTATGATTTTAACGGCTTTGAAGTTGGCCTCCGTTTTCCGTTGTGGTATCCTTTTGATCAGAAAGGAAAAATAAATACAGCCCTTGCAAAACAGGAAGAAATTCAGTGGAAACAGCAGGAAATCAGGCTCAACATGAAACGACAGATTGAATACGCCTGGCACAATTACTCGGTGAGTCGTTCCATCATCCAACGGTATAACAATACAATGAAAGAGAAGGCGGCGCAGTTACAAAGCCTGACAATGAAAGCTTACCAGCTTGGCGAAGCGGATTTGTTAATCCTGCTGAACGCACAGCAAACCTACCTTATGAGTGAACAACGTTATCTTGTGGCGCTGCGTGATTATTACCTGCAATTGGTTGCCCTCGAAAAATTTCTGGAAGATGATTTAGTTTATTAGTCCGAAACAAAAAAATCAAAAAAATGAAAACTAAAATAGTTTATGCATTTATCGTTTTGGGAATGGTAGTTCTGCTGTTGTCATGCGGTGCAAACAAACGGGCAAATACAAAAAACGAGGCAGTACAAACCGAACTCCCGCCTTCGTTGCAGCCGGAAGGCAGTAAAACAGACGTTATTCAGCTTTCTGAAAAGGAACAAAATGAACTGAACATAAAAACATCAGCAGTAACCAATAATTTTATCGATTATTCGGTAATCGTTCCGGGTGTTGTTTTTCAGGCTCCCAATCATTCAAGTATTATCAGCACGCCCATAAACGGGCAGGTTAGCCGGATAAACAAATTTGAAGGGAGCTGGGTGAAAAGAGGAGATGAACTGTTTGCCATACAAAGCCTTGAATTTGGCACTCTTGTTTCGGAATACCTGCAGGCATTTGCGGAAGAACGGTTTCAAACCAACCGCCTTGCAAGGCTGAAACAATTGGTGGAAGAAACCATCACCTCGGCCAGTGAACTGGAACGTGCAACCGCCGAGTACGAAAGGGCCTCCGCCTCTTCCCGCGCGGCGTATTCCAAACTAAGGGCAGTAGGTGTTACCGACCGCGAAATTAAATCATTTACCGAGGCTGAAGATATTGACCCGATACTGAAAATTTATTCGTCCATCGATGGCGTTATCGAAATGAATTTTGTGGAACTCGGCCAGTCGGTCAATGCGTTGGAAAATCTTTCCCGGGTGCTCGACACGCGTGAAGTTCTGATAAAAGCTTATCTCTCTCCCGATGATGCGCGTTTAATCGATGTTGGCGATTCGGTGTCGGTTTCGCAACGCGAAAACCAGGAAATCATTCTGAGAGCGACGGTAACTTCTATCAATCCGGGGCTCGACGAAAACAGCCGGTCGGTTATCGCCAACATCGTGGTGCCTACTTCCGACGGTTGGCCAAAACCGGGCGAAAATGTACGGCTCAATATTGTTACCTTATCGCAAAAAGAGGTTTTTGCCATTCCTGTCGAGTCGTTAACTTACGATGGAAACCAGGCAGTTGTGTTTGTGAAAAAAGGAAATGGCATTTATGAAAAACGACCCATTATTGTGGCTGAAATAAGAGACAAGTATGTGTTTGTAAACGGCGGCCTCGCTAACGAAGAAGAAGTTGCCGTAACAAATGTATTTAGCCTGAAAGCGCTTTCCCGTTTCGATAGTATTGCTGAAGAATAACCTGCAAAGAAAAACAGAATGCTTAAAGATATTATCACATTTAGTGTACGGCAAAAATATGTGGCTCTTTCGCTGGTTATTTTGATGGCAGTGGCCGGGTATTTTTCGCTGATTCAACTTCCCATAAATTCGCTGCCTGATGTAACTCCGGTGCAGGTTTTGGTTATTACAAAAGCCGGAAGATATTCTCCGTATGATGTTGAAAAATTAGTGAGTTATCCCATTGAAACGGCCATGAACGGCCTTCCGGATGTGGCCCAGGTACGCTCAATATCTCAGTTTGGCCTCTCTGCGGTTACGGTAGAATTCGAAGAAAAAACCGACATTTATTTTGCCCGGCAAATGGTGAGCCAGCGCCTGCAATCTATTTCCGACGAACTTCCGCCCGATGTTTCCAGCCCTCAACTGGGGCCAATAACAACAGCGTTGGGCGAAATTTACCAATACGTGGTCAGGGGTGAAAATTATTCGCTTACCGAACTGCGCGAAATCCAGGACTGGTTAATCGCGCCGCAATTAAAAGTGGTAAAAGGTGTTACAGAAATCAATTCGTTTGGCGGATTTGTAAAACAATACAATGTTGTTGTCCAACCCGGAAGGCTGCGAATGTTTGGAATCGGTATTTCGGAAGTGCTGGATGCCATTGCTATCAACAACAGTGTTTCCGGAGGTAATTTTCTGGAACACAACGGCGAGCAGTTTATTGTTCGCGGAGTGGGGCAAATCAACAAGGTGGCCGACGTCGAAAATATTATCATTACCAACATCAATAATAAACCGGTTTTTGTAAAAGATGTGGCAACAGTCGAAATCAGTACGCAAATCCGTCAGGGTGGAGTAACCCAGGACGGGAATGGCGAAGTGGTTACCGGGATTGTGATGATGTTGCGTGGCGGAAACGGGCGAAAAGTGATTTCAGCTATCGAGGAAAAAATTGATCAAATCAATCCAAATCTTCCGGAAGGCGTAAGTATTGAAAAATTTTACGACCAGTCGGATTTGATTGACCGGACCACAGAAACGATTTCCACCAACCTGGTTGAAGGCGGTTTTCTGGTGATTGTT
>CAYWBV010000409.1:0-3613 GCA_964455785.1 uncultured Maribellus sp. | reverse complement strand
CACTTTCCCAATTCCCAACAAAAAACTGAATACGTTTGGCAATGGAAAAAAGCAAATCTTCTTCTTCGGGAAGGAAAACCGGCTGATTTCCAGGCAGTTTATCCGGCGGATAAGAAACCACAATTTCACCCATTCTTTTTTTATTCACCACAATGGGTTGACTGATAGAATATTCAGACGGAACAAAACCAGGCGTAACAAACCTCTTGTCGGCCACAGAAATAGAAGCCTGTGCAATTTCAGGAAACTGCCACGCCGGGGGTATCGTCTTCAGTATTTCGCTGATTACCTGATCTTGAGAAAGATTGATATCGGTTAATATTTTTGATATTTGATTTTGGCAGTTCAGTTCTTTTTTTCTTTCTGTCAACTCAAACTCGATTTTCTCGCGGCGGGCTATTTCCAGTTTCAACGTTTCTTTCGCCAATTCAAGTTCTTTTTGAAGTAAAAGCAACTGGGAAGAAAGTATTTCTTTGGATTTTTCCTGATAATCCATATGAATTTTTATGTAATGATATGAAAAAAAATGCCGACGAGAAAAATACAGGGTTTGTCTCTTCAAAAATTCTTAGAGAACCGATAATCCCAACTACTGAAAACGCCATCAGCATTTTTGAAGCAACAAAGGTTAAAAAACCAATATTATCTGTTATTCCCTAAGGTTTTATTTCAAATTTCAAAAATGCTTAGAAAAACCAGGTCTGAATACTTATTGTGGATTCAAAGAATCTGAGTAAAAACATCCTTTATCCACCAGATATCAGAATTTGCACAAACCTATATTTCAGACATTAACCATCTCATATTCAGCAAGTAAATTATCAACGAAAGCAGTACCTCTTTCTACTTTTGACACCAGGGTTTGTATTAAGATAAAAAAATGAAAGGGGTAATTTTGATAGCGTTTTTTCTGATTTGTTCCGTCGCTTTCGGACAAAAATCTGAAGAGCTCTGCATCAGCAGTAAAGAACAAATAAACATTGCTTCCGATGAAGTGATGCCGGTGTTTGTCCCGCGTCCTGCGACATTAAAGTCAGGGTCGGCAACAAAGGCGCAAATCGATGTTACTTTTATTAATTTCCCCGAACAGGCCAAAAAAGTTTTTTTGGATGCTGTTTCTATCTGGGAGAACCTTATCACCAGCGAAGTTCCCATCCGGGTAGTTGCCCAATGGGAACCAATGCCGGGCAACATTTTGGGCAAAGGGATGCCTTCTTCTTTTTACAAAAATTTCGACGGCGCTTTACTTGCCGATGTATTTTATCCGGTTACGCTGGTAGAAAAGCTTTCGGGCAAAAACAAAAATGGAAACGACGCCGATATTTTTTGCGCATTTAACAGCAACATTTCGTGGTACCTGGGAACAGATGGAAGGCCTTCGCAAAATCAGTACGATTTTTTGACCTCTGTTTTGCACGAAATTGCTCATGGGTTGGGTTTTTCAGGATTTCTCGACGCAAACAACAACGAAGGATTTTTTAGTAGTACAAACGAAACACCGAGTGTTTACGACTATTACATTTTAAACGAGTCGAACCAGCAAATTTCAAATTCCTCGGTTTTTACCAGCCCGTCCTTTGAATTGTACAAACAATTGACATCAAATAAATTAAGAATCCAGGCCCCGGTTGAAAGTTACCTTCAGGCGGGTACAAAGAATTGGATTTATGCACCATCAACCTGGCAAAGCGGCTCCAGCATTTATCACACAAAAGAGTCGTCGCTGATGTCGCCAATGATGTTTAAAGGGAATGCCATTCACAACCCAGGTGAAAATATTTTAACAATTTTAGGCGAAATCGGCTGGGAAACCGTCTCTTTCGAACATGAAAAAATCAGGGACATGGAAGCAGCGACTGTAGCTGTGCCGGTAAATCTTAAAGTTAATTCCGACTTTGTTATCGATAATTCCAGTGTCAAAGTCATCTTCTCGACCAATTATTTTACCTCATCTGATTCTGTTTCAATGAACTACAATAATGTATCAGGTATGTTTTCCGGGCTACTGCCGTTAATCAGCCAGTTGGGCAATATTCAATACTATTTCAAATTAAAAACTTCGGACAACAGGGAATACAGGTATCCCTCGCTGGCGCCCAATAAAAAACTGACATTCAAAATCGGACCTGATTATTTATCGCCGGTAATTGCGCATAATCCGACCAAAATCATTTCCGAAGCGGTACACAATCTGAAAATCACCGCACTGGCCGAAGATAATCAGGGAATAAACGAAGTAAGAGTCGAGTATAAAATAAACGGAACGACGCAGGAACCGGTAGTTCTGGCTAACGACTCGATAAACTTTTTTAAGGGAAATATCTGGTTAAATACAGATTATACAAATATCAACCGTTTGGAATACAGAATTATTGCAGAAGACAATTCGTCGGCAAAAAATAAAAAATATGCGCCGCAGACCGGATTCTACCAAGTGAATGTAGTTCAGCCGGAAACTCCCGTCTCCGGATATTTCTCGGATTTTAATACGGCATCGGCTGATTTTGTCAATTCCGACTTTTCAATCTCCAGCCAGGCCGGATTTTACAGCGGAGTTTTACATTCATCGCATCCATACAACGTTTCGAGTATCGAAAATGAAATCTACAACGAGATTGCCCAGTTGAGATATCCGGTTGTTTTAAAGGAAAACGGCTTGATGACCTTCGATGAAGTGGTTCTGGTTGAGCCGGGAACAGAGGGGACCAGTTATACCGACCGGTTGTTTCGTGATTATGTTATTGTGGAAGGGAGCAAAGACAACGGAGTAACGTGGCTGCCAATCACGAACGGATACGACGCACAAACCAACGAAATATGGAAGTCGCGGTTTTTAACATCCGCGGTCAATAATTCCCCGGTTTCATCCGGCTCGGAAGATTTGTTGATACCCCGGACCATTAACCTGACCGACAATACCGGTTTTAACGAAGGAGATACGATCCTGATCCGGTTCAGACTTGCGTCCGATGCTTCAGTAAACGGCTGGGGATGGGCCATCGATAATCTCGAAATTCAAAAATTACATACCGCCAATAAAGAAATGGAACTGGCATACGAAGTCAAGGTTTTTCCAAACCCATTTTCCAATCACCTTCAAATCGATTTTTCAAATGCGGCTACCTCTCAGGTGGAGATTGCCGTTTTTAACCTGACAGGAAAAACCGTTTACCGGGAATTATGGTCAGACATCAATTATGATACAAAAAAACAAATTGATTTGGCTGCGCTCGAATCCGGGATTTATCTCGTTCAGACCACTGATGAAAATTCAAACAGATTCACTCAAAAAATAATTAAAAATTAAACATTATGAAAACTTTACTGATCATCGCATTTTTCGCGGCATTAGCCGGACTGGTGGTTTCAATTGTACTTCTTTATAAAGAATTAACTTCCAAAAAAGTCAAAAACGCCATAAAATACCATAACTGAAATTTTACTTCTTCTTAAAAAACAACTAAAATTAAACATCATGGAAACTTTACTGATTATTGCTCTTTTTGCCGCTTTTGCCGGTCTGATACTTTCTGTTGTAATCCTTTACAACGAACTGTTCTCCAAAAAATCAAACTTATTTAAGATACGATGACTATAATACAAACCCACTTTT
>CAYWBV010000408.1:0-3660 GCA_964455785.1 uncultured Maribellus sp. | reverse complement strand
CGCGCGGCGGCGGGTGCCAGTCTGTCAACCGATGCAGAAACCGTCTGATACAAAAAAAGACAAACAGGTAAGAATAAACCTATTTAAAATCCGTTTGTTGTAAAAATACAACTCGTGGTAGTGTTGTAAACAGAAACGTAATTAAAAAAATGAATCGAATCCCAATGATTAAAACTTCCGGCGGAGAAGTTATGCCTGCAATGATTGTGGGAACATTTCAGCATACCGATTTTAATCATCTGAAAACAATCGTCCAAAAAAGTATCGAATACGGTTTTACCGGTTTTGATACTGCCCATGATTACGGGAATGAGGCAGATTTAGGACAAATTGTTAAAGAGAGTATGCATGAATTTTCCCTGGAACGGGAAGATTTTTTCCTGGCTGATAAAATCGACATCTGGCAAATGGCTGAAACCAATGGCGATATTTCACAAAAAGTGGATGAAGCCCTGGTGAAATTAAAGACAGATTATATCGACTTACTGTTCATTCACTGGCCAATGCCCGGTTACTTTGAAAAGACCTGGGAAACATTTATTAAAGTGTACGAGCAGGGTAAAGCGAAAGCCATCGGCGTTTCCAACGTAAGATTGCGGCACCTGACACAACTTGTGGAAAGTACAGGATTTAAACCCCATGTGATCCAAAACGAACGGCATCCGCTTCGTACCGATACCGAAGTACTGGATTTTGCAAAATCAAACGGGATCGTTTTTCAGGCCTATTCGCCGGTTTGCAGGATGATGGAACAGATAACCAATTCGGAGGTATTAAAAAACGTTGCCCAAAATCATGGGAAAACCATCGGCCAGGTTATTCTGCGATGGCATATCCAGACCGGTTCAGTGCCTGTTTTTATGACCAAAAACGCGCACCGTCTGGAAGAGTACCGGAGTGTTTTTGATTTTGAACTTACCCGGGAAGAAACCGAATCCATCTGTTTTCTCGATATCAATTACAAACTAACACCCGAATCAGTGATATGCCCGGGTTTTTAAAATTTCAATTACAATGGGAATAAAAAAAGTCATATTTACAATCACTTCACTTGCTATTGTTTTCACCGTGTTTTTAGTTCAGTATTCCCCGGGAATGGCTGTTCTTATCACTTTTTTCACCGCTTTGTTTTTTCTGTCGTTTTTTGCCCTCAACAATGTCCTTATAAAGGATACAAAACCACCCAATATATTTAAAGATACGCACCGAAACTTCCGGTTTCTTTTGTTAGGGTCAACAAAAATCTGGAAAAATAT
This sequence comes from uncultured Maribellus sp., assembly GCA_964455785.1. GTDB lineage: Bacteria > Bacteroidota > Bacteroidia > Bacteroidales > Prolixibacteraceae > Draconibacterium. The sequence goes on along the minus strand of CAYWBV010000408.1, from coordinate 2,404 downwards.
GGATGTGGAAAAGGTTAACCGGAAAACAAATCATAAAATCATCTCATTTGCCTTTTATAAAAGAAATCTCTATACCGATTTTTTTGTTTTACAGCGTATGTTCAGCTACCTCGAAGAGAACGGGACTGTAATTATTACCATCGATTTGGATGATCACGAACAATTTTCTTCGGAAAAACTGACGTATGCAGATTACCGGATCCTACACCCGCTTACGTTGCATATCCATAATTTTAAAGTGGGTAAACTCCGAAAGAAATATCCTTTGTTTTTTTACCCGGTATTTTCTCTCGGATATATCGTAAACAAGGCCGGGAAAAAGTTTTTCAAAACGGGGGAACGGCTCACCAGACCTGCCAAAGTTCTCAATGACAATATCGTACCCCTGACACACGAAAAACTGATAACGCGCATTGGCGAAATGGTTCAATTCTGTTACGAAAGGGAGCTTAATGTGAAAGTCGCCTGTTTGGCGCATTCAAAAAATGCAGTTCATACCTTCAGGGAAATCGGTGACCGGATCAGAATTATTCACCCCGCGCTGAAAGTATTCCGGTTAAACAATTGGAAAGATTTTGAAGAACTCATTGACAGCAAACAGGAAAACAGAAAGAAGGTAAGGATATCAAAATATGTCAGTTCATTATTTAATTTTTACCTGTTCCTTGGTTTAGAATATTTTCCTTATGCTTTGGTAGCCTGACATTCACTTCCCAAATGCCCAATCCAGCCAGGCTCTTTAAAACCGGGAACCCGGTTGCCGGTCGTTCGCGTCGGTAATTTTGGCTGAAAAATATATCTTTATGCCGGAATCTGTCTTGACAATCATGAAAAAGAAACTCGTTTTACTTTCAGGAGCGGGCATGAGCCAGGAGAGCGGGTTAAAAACCTTCCGCGACATGGGCGGTTTGTGGGAACAATACGATGTTGCCGAAGTGGCCAGTATCGAAGCCTGGCGCCGGAATCCGGAACTGGTGCTGAAGTTTTACAACGAACGCCGCAAACAGTTGTGGGAGACCCAACCCAACGCCGGACATTACGGAATTGCCGATCTGGAAAACGATTTCGATGTGGAAGTTATCACCCAGAATGTGGACGATTTACACGAGCAGGCCGGGAGCACAAAAGTGTTACACCTGCATGGCGAACTTCGCAAGGCCCGCAGCACCGCCGACCCCGGTTTGATCTACACGCTCCGTCACTGGGAATTAAACATGGGGGACCTCTGCGAAAAAGGAAGCCAGCTCCGCCCGCATATCGTTTGGTTTGGCGAGGCTGTGCCACAAATGGAGCGGGCATTGCCGATAGTACAACAAGCCGATATTTTTGTTATTGTGGGAAGTTCGCTGGCGGTTTACCCCGCGGCAGGCCTGGTGAATTATACCAAACCCGGAATCCCTGTTTTTGTGATTGACCCGGAATCGCCCGCCGTTCAGCAAAAAAAGGTAACTTACATCCGCGAAAAAGCAGGAAAAGGTGTAGATTTATTGAAAATTGAATTAAAAAAATTTCGCTGATATGTTCAGAAAAATAATCATCGCGGCTGTTGGGATTATACTTGTCAATGCCGCTTACGGGCAGCGTTTCGAAGGGGGTCTCCTTGCGGGGTACAACGCCACGCAGGTGGAAGGCGATTCGTATAAAGGATACAACAAACCCGGAATACTTGGCGGATTTTATGTACAAACCGATTTGGCGCCGGCTATTTTTGCCGGTATGGAAATCAAATATTCACAAAAAGGGTCGCGAAACCGGATAAAAACCGAGGAGGGCGATGAACCCGACAAATACATCATGCGCCTTGGTTATGTCGATGTTCCGCTGTTTGCCGGGTTCCGCACCAGCGACCGCGGATCGATCGTTGCAGGCGCGTCGTTCGGGTACCTTATTCATGCCGGCGAGTTTGACGAAAACGGGCCCTTTGTTGAACAAGACCAGAATGCCTTCAACAATTTCGACCTGCAGCCGTTCCTCGGATTCCAGTTCGACATGCTCGACAATGTAAAACTCGACCTGCGTTTCGCCTTTTCCGTACTTCCCATCAGGGGTTTGCCGGGCGAGGATGCTACCAACTATTACTGGCTGAACAACCAGTTCAACAACGTAATTTCGCTGGCTTTGTATTACCGCCTCGACCGCTAACCGGGAATATCAGGACAAAATATCCAACTTTTTACGGGTGTATAAAAACATTCGGAGTACCTGAGTTGTCTTTATTCTGACCGGTTTTATGAAAAATTCCTTCAACGATGAAAAAAAGAAGTTACATGAATCCCTATTATGCGGGGATTATACTCGGATTGGTACTTTTGGCCGCCATGTATTTTTCCGGACGCGGGCTGGGCGCCAGCGGGGGCATAAAATATACCGTGGTGGCCGCTGTTGGCGCCATCGACAAACAACA
>CAYWBV010000407.1:0-3663 GCA_964455785.1 uncultured Maribellus sp. | reverse complement strand
GTAAAACCGGAGTGTGTCAATCGTTTCAGGAGGCTTCTCGATAAAACGGATCCGGGTAAAACGCGCGGCAGAAATAAACCGGGTTGTGCGGTCATATTCTGAATCTCCATTGAAAACAGGCATAGAACTCCCCGCCCAGTAATCTTGCGCATTGTACCTAAAACGCATAAAATTGACCGACCAGATTGAATCTTTTTGAAGGTGTTGCGAAAAACTTACGCCTGCGGCCCAATTTGCCAAAGGGGAAAAAAACGGACGATCAACGGCAATACTTTTAATAAAATTTCCGTATTCGTCGGTGCCATACTGCAACGTTGAATTAATATAGGTATTACGAATATTTGGGATGAAGTATTTCATCCGGTAAGCCATGTCGCCGGTTGAATGTTTCCAGACAATTCCATTCTGGAACGTGTGCCCCAGACCAATAAAATTGGTTTCCCGTAATTTAAAAGTTAGGCGCGAAGCAGAAACTGAACCGCCGGGAATAAGACTCCAGCTATCTAATTCGCGGATGAAAATATCAACAGAATCAGTAGTTCCTGGCGCTGCAACGGTATAAAACGATACATCGGTAATGTAATCCATGCTGCGCACCAAACGTTCCGATTCTTTTACCAGCAGCGAATCGAAGGGTTGATTTTGATGGATCAGCAAAAGGTTGCGAATGGTAAAGGGATGTGTTTTAACATGAAATTTGTTTCCGGTTCTGGTTAAAAAGTTGAGCGATGCCGCAATGGTGTCGCCAATAGAATATCCAAACGGGTCGAGCGTTAAAATATGTATTTCCTTGATAATTTTCCCTTCAAAAAAACTGTAAGGTTTCTGTATCAGCCTTTTGTTTATAATTTTTTGTGCAGGGGCTGGCGAAACCGGTTTAAAAAACAGCCGGAACATAAATTGGGTAAACTTGCTTCTTTCGGAATAGGTTTCGATGTTCTCGTATAGATGGGTTGAATCTTTTTGAACTAAAGTATCCTGTGCAAAAACAAAATCATTTGTTATGAGTAAAACAAAAAACAATATTGCTGCACATTTTATCCACATTTTTCTCCTTTAAAAAACTGCACTTCCTTCCCTTTCTCCCATGTTCTCTGCCCTTTGCTTTCTCATTCTTTTTCCACCGGCATTACCGTATCTGTCTCCATTCGCATTTTTTCCTCTTCCTTTGCCTGTCGCCTGTAATACCCCCTGAAAAGGAAATTGTGTTTAAGCGCTTCCATATTTTCATTCAGCCCTATGCTGCTTTCTTTGAGGTTGACAATGGTTTCATCAATGTTATTAACAATAGACGTATCCTTGAGCAACATTCCAATAGCGCCTTCGCCATTGTTTATTTTTGTCATAATTTCGCCGAGCTCATTTGAAGCAACTTCAGTTTTTGCAGCGGTTTTCTGTAAGCTCTCCATAAAGGCAAACACATTTTCTTTTGTGATTTCTATGGTTTCATCCAGCCCTTCCGAACTTTTTTTAAAGTTTTCGATGGTTAGATTAACATTTTCCGCAATGGTTGAATCCTGGATTAACCTGCCCAGCATTCCTTGTCCGTTATTAATGTTTGTCATTATTTCAGCAAGTTGTTTTGTAATCACTTCGGCGCTCTCTGCACTGGTTTTTAAACTTTTCATAATCTCGTCGGTTTCAAGCGGTTCTTTCGATAAAATATGCTGTCCATCATTTGCCATTGGCGCATCGTTGCTTCCCTGAGTAATAATAATTATACGATCACCAATAATTCCTTCGGAACCAATACTTGCATAACTGTCGGCTTTTATAAACTGTTGCACATCTTTTCTAACAAGCAGGTCAACCTGCACGGTGGTATCATTAATAATCCTAATGTTATCGACAATGCCAACATCAATGCCCGAAAACCGTATATTGTTTCCAACCTCCAGTCCGCTGACGTTAAAAAAGTTGGTGGTAATTTTAAACACAGGATTAAATAAATTCTGTTGTTTGCCAATAATAAAAATTGCAATTACAAAGACGGCAAGTCCTCCTGCTATAAAAATTCCCAAACGTGTTTTAAACTGTGGTGTATGATTTTCCATTTTTTATGTTTTTTGTTTGAAAAAAGACTGGATTAGCTCATCGGTTGAATTTTCAAATTCATCGATATTCCCTTCCATGTAAACCTCGCCGTTCTGCAACATAATAATTCTGTCGGCAGTGGCACGGGCACATTCAATATCGTGCGTGATGATGATGGATGATGTTTTGTATTTTTTCTGAACATCATTAATCAATGCGCTTATACCGTCGGAAGTTACCGGGTCGAGCCCGGTGGTTGGCTCATCGTACAGCATAATCAATGGGTCGACAACAATAGTACGCGCCAGGCTTGCCCGTTTCCGCATTCCTCCCGAAAGTTCAGAAGGCATTTTGTGTAATGTGTCGGCCAGCCCCACATTCTCCAAAACTTCTTTAATTTTTTCATCCCTTTCCTTTTTCGTAAGTTTCTTTTTTATTCTGCGTAAAGGAAATTCAAGGTTTTGTTTAATGGTCATGGAATCGTACAATGCGCCGCTCTGAAAAAGGAACCCAATTTTTTCCCTCAGTGCTGCAAGCCCTCTTCCGTTTAATTCATTTACATTTTTGCCGAGTACTGTAATTGTTCCCTTGTCGGGGTGTAACAAACGGACAATACATTTAATAAGAACCGATTTTCCGGAGCCTGATTTTCCGAGCACTACCAGGTTTTCACCTTCAAAAAGTTTTAATGATAAATTATTTAAAACTTCAAGATCTGCAAAAGCTTTGCTGAGGTTATCGATTTCAATAACCAATCCAGGTTTTTTTATATTTTCCGGAGTAACCGGTTCATTTTTAAGCATACCTTATTCTTTTTATAAAAACATATCGGTTATCTGAACAGCAATCAAGTCAACAATTATCACCAGCAGTGAAGCAAGTACCACGGCAGAATTGGCCGCTTTGCCCACGCTTTCTGTTCCGCGCCCTGCGGAATAACCCTTGTAACAGCCCACAAGCCCGATGACGGCGCCAAAAAAGAAGGTTTTAATTACGGCAGGCAAAAAATCCATAAAATCGACCACCCTGAATGCCTGATTGAAAAACAAAACAAAAGTGACACTTCCTTTTATATTTGCACCGGCCCAGCTTCCCAAAATTCCAAGAGTATCGGCGTATAAAACCAAAATCGGAATCATCAGCGTGGCGGCCAAAACCCTTGTAACCACCAGAAAACGTATGGGATGAGTGGAAGAAACTTCCATGGCATCAATTTGTTCCGTCACTTTCATTGAACCCAGTTCGGCCCCCATACCTGAACCAATTTTTCCGGCACAGATTAATGCGGTAATAACCGGCCCCATCTCCCGGATGAGTGATAAAGCTACCATTCCCGGAAGCATGGATACAGCCCCGAAATCGACCAAAACAGGCCGCGATTGTATGGTTAACACCAACCCCATGATGAGGCCGGTTACCGAAATAAGCGGCAACGTTTTGTACCCAATTTGAAAACACTGGCGCAGGAATTCGTTAAATTCAAAATTCAGCGAAAATGTTTCTTTTACAGTTCGCCAAAGAAACAAAAAGAAATCGCCGATTCCTGAAAAGAATACATTGGCATCCTGCGTTTTCTCTATGGTTTTCTCGCTAAGCTTAATAACTTGCTTTTTTACATTGGGAAGTTTT
>CAYWBV010000406.1:0-3698 GCA_964455785.1 uncultured Maribellus sp. | reverse complement strand
CGATGGAAGAAGCCAAAAATTCGCTCCATAAAATGCTGGCCGGTCAATTTGGCGAGGCCAGCAAAAAAGTGGTTATCGAGGAGTTTTTAAGCGGTATCGAAGTCTCCGTTTTTGTGATTACCGACGGCAAGGATTATAAAATACTTCCTGAAGCTAAAGATTACAAACGAATCGGCGAAGGCGACACCGGGCTGAATACCGGTGGGATGGGAGCTGTTTCGCCCGTGCCATTTGTTACCCACGCATTTCTGGAAAAAGTGGAAACCAGGATCATCCGGCCTACTATCCGCGGACTTCAGAAAGAGAATATCGAATACAACGGTTTTATTTTCTTCGGACTTATTAACGTCGGGGGAGAGCCTTATGTGATTGAATACAACGTGCGGATGGGCGACCCCGAAACCGAGGCGGTAATGCTGCGTATAAAATCGGATTTTGTGGATTTGCTGGAAGGCGCTGCCACCGGAACCCTGTCCGAAAAATCGATCGAGACCGACACACGCACTGCCGCTACCGTAATGCTGGTTTCAGGAGGTTATCCGGGAAGTTACGAGAAAGGTAAAGCGGTAACCGGTACCGGAAAAGCAGAAAACAGTATCATCTTTCATGCCGGAACAACGTTTTCGGGAGATAAGGTAGTTACCAGCGGCGGCCGCGTAATTGCGGTGAGTTCGTATGGTGAAAGTATAAAGGAAGCGTTGGCAACTTCGTACAAAAATGCCGAGATGATTCACTTCGATAAAAAATATTACAGAAAAGATATTGGTTACGACCTGTAAAATATGATACTGCGGATACTAAAATCGAACCGGCCGGTCAACTATTTCCTGGTTGTCATTTTCGGGGTACTGTTTTGGGCCAAAAGTTTGATGAATCCGCAGGAATACCCGTTTTTCCCGGGCGAAAACAAAAATATCCTCTTTGATCCTCTTTTTACTCTTTTACAAAAATCTCCCCTGGCCGGAGTCGTAACCGCTTTGGTTCTCACCATACTCGCAGCACTTCTCATTCTCAACATCAATGGCCGGTACGCTTTTATCCGGATACGGACCATGCTGCCCGCCCCTCTGTTTGTACTGATGGTGGGCGGGTTTACCGAAATGCACACTCTTCACCCTGTATATTTTGCCACCTTGTTTATGCTTATCGCCATCCATCGCCTTTTTAATGCTTTTGATAAAGTCGGCCCGTTTTCATCGACTTTCGACGCCGGGTTTTGGCTGGGGGTAGGTTCGCTTTTTTACCTGAATTTAGTCCTTTTGTTACCTGCTTTTCTTCTCGGAGTTGCCATTTTAGGCCGCGATAACCGCTGGCGCGTTTTTGTGGTGACCCTCATCGGGTTTCTGTTACCTTTCTTTTTCGCGTTGAGTTTTGCTGTCCTCACCGAACAGCTTTTGGAACTGCTCAACGTTTTTGAACAAAACCTGCTTGCAGCCAACAACCACTTCAAAACCAATTTGTCGCTCCAGATTTTTCTCGGATTCCTCGTTTTACTTACCATCCTCAGCAGTATAAAACTCATTCAGCAATACGACACCAAAAAGGTAAGTTCAAGGAAATATTTTTCGGTCTTTTTCCTCATTTTTATTTTCTCACTGACCGGGTTTGTTTTTTTCCCGCCTGTTTCGCAGGAAATGCTGGTGATTACATCCATCCCGGTGACATTTTTGGTATCCAACTTTTTGGTCTTTTTGAAAAGCCGTTTCTGGGGAGAACTGATTATGACACTAATTTTTGGAATTGTGATTGTGATGCAACTGATGAAGTTTTAACATGGACAAAAATAAACCTACACTTGCCATTTACGGAATCCAGGACCGGGAAAACTTTGAACATCCGTTTTATGTGCACGACCACAACCTGGCGCTGATGCAAAACGGGAAGGTGCTGAACTTTCTGCAGCAGGAAAGAATATCGCGCCGGAAAAGGGACAACTCGTTTCACATTCATTTAAAGGAAATTTTAAAGGAACACCGACTTCTCGGGCAGGATTACGATTTGGTGTTTGTGGATAATATGGTTGGCCGCACCTTTTTAACACGCGACGGTGATGCCCGTTTTGAAGCCCCGCTGAATACTTTCCTTTCCGACGATTTCGAAAAAGGAAAATGCTGGTGGTTCGGGGCCGGACGCGAAGCATTTGTTTTAAACCACGAACTGGCGCACATCTTCTCGTGCCTTCCTTTTTTCGGAAATTTTAAAGAGAACAGCCTGCTGGTTCATTTCGACGGTGGGGCAAGTTTGAGCAATTTTTCGGCGTGTATCTTTCGCCACGGAAAGCTGGAGTGGCTCGAATATCATTGGGATTTAAAACCTTTCAGCGCCATTTACAATGCCAATGCCCTTGTTTTTTCCATCATCGGGGCAAAACTGCCCGAACAGAATGCGGTCCCGGGAAAGATGATGGGTTTGGCCGGCTGGGGAAATTTTGATCCCGGGTTGGAGGAATGGCTGAAGCAGAACGATTTTTTTCAGGATATCTGGGGTAGAACCTCGCTGTTTTTTGAACGCGCCGGAAAAGACCGGGGCGAAGACCTGCGATCGTTCGACCCGCACAACCCCTTTTTACAGGATGTTGCCGCAACATTACAACACATTTTTGTTCGGCGGATAGTATCCCAGCTAAAAGAACTGGCTGAAAAAACCGGGGCCGAAAACCTGTATTACACCGGAGGCTCGGCCCTGAACATTGTCGCCAACTCAGCCATTGTGAACAGTCATCTTTTTAAAAACGTGTTTATCCCGCCCTGTACTGAAGACTCGGGGCTGGCGCTGGGTGCAGCCGCTTTTGCCGAATGGAAAAAACACGGCAGTGTCGAAAAACATTCGCCGTACCTGAACAACTGGGGTATTGAAAACGATAACGTCCGATACACTTCCGAAACCATTAAGACCGTGGCGGAACAACTGGTACAGCATAAACTTATCGGGGTGTGCAACGGTTTTGGCGAGGCGGGCCCGCGGGCGTTGGGAAACCGCAGTATTCTGGCCCTGGCCAGTTCGAAAAAGCTGGCAAAAGAACTAAGCGTCGGCAAAAAGGGGCGCGAATGGTATCGTCCGCTGGCGCCGATCGCGCTGGAGAAAAATACACGGTATTTTACCGGGTTGGATCAGGTTCACCCGCTTTCGGGGCTGATGCTGCTCGATTTTACTGTCATACCCGAAAAACGGAAAGAGCTGGAGGGTGCCGTTCATGCCGGCGGAACCGCCCGCTTTCAAACCATCTTCGAAAAAGAAGAAAATCCTTTTATCTATGATTTACTCTCTTACCTCGACCACTATTTCGGCGTAAAAGCGCTGATAAACACTTCGTTCAATACCCGGGGGGAACCGATGGTACACACCGAAAACGACGCCATTCGCGCCGCAGAAAAAATGAAGTTGGACGGCGTTGTGATTAACGGTAAATTTACGGGTTACTAAAACCTGCTTTGCAGAAAATACACAAAGTATATTTCCAAACAACCCGGTTTTTATATTCAAAGAACACCAGGTGAGATGCCGAATTCGTCTTTTAAAAGAGTTGGAACCCTTTGATTTATCTCTTGTCAAACCACACGATAAAAAAATCGGGCAAACCAGCATAAGTTACTGAATGATAACGTCCAGTTACATTCTGAGATGTCCTGCTGGGGTGGTGACCCTTGTCTTCTTCTAAAATAGCTTGACAAAAAAAGAAGAGTTATTATGGAAAAAAT
>CAYWBV010000405.1:0-3719 GCA_964455785.1 uncultured Maribellus sp. | reverse complement strand
GTTTCATACTGATTCAACATAAACATCAAATTTTAATTAAACATTCTTATTTTTTGAACGCGCAAAAGTAGAAATAAATTGTTATTTATCAAACAGGTGAAGGATTTATAATTGAAAAGATTTTTTTTAGATTTTTTAACAAACATAATTTTTTGACGAATTATATATTTGCACTTCGTATTGAAAAACATTAAAAAGTTAAAGGAGGAATTTTTATGTCAATACGAATGAAATGGTTAAGTTTACTTTTGTCCTCATTCCTGGGGATAGTATCTGTCGGCCTTCACGCTGCCGGTAACGACAAAGGCGTGACTCTTTACACACCTTTTACCAAAATTTTAGTTCCACCCGGCGAATCGGTCAATTACAGCATCGATGTTATTAATAACAGCGATGAGGTTAAAAACGTCGGGCTTTTGCTTTCGGGAGTGCCACGGGGGTGGAAGTACGAACTGAAGTCGGGGACACTGGATGTTCGTCAACTCTCTGTTCTCCCAGGCGAAAAGAAAAGTCTCACCCTCAAGGTTGAAGTTCCTTTAAAAGTGAACAAGGGAAATTACCGGTTTAACGTGGACGCAGGAAGTTTGGGTTCGTTGCCGCTGACGGTGACTGTATCGCAGCAGGGCACCTATCAAACTGAATTTACGGTTGACCAGCCCAACATTGTGGGGCACTCCAAGGCATCGTTTACCTACAGCGCCGATCTGAAAAACTCGACGGCGGAGAAACAGTTGTACGCACTCGAAAGTAATGTCCCCCGCGGGTGGAACGTTTCCTTTAGTGCAAACGGAAAGGATGTGGCCTCGGTTGATGTAGCGGAAAACAGCAATCAAAAAATAACGATAAAAGTGGTTCCGCCGGTTAGTGTAGAAGCAGGCACGTATAAAATTCCCGTACGTGCGGTATCGGGTTCAACTTCGGCTACTATCGAACTGGAGACAGTAATTACTGGCACATACGATATGGTGTTGACGACCCCGACCGGCCTGCTGAGCGTCGGTATCACAGCGGGAGATGAAAAACGGATTGAGCTTGTCGTTGATAACACCGGCTCTTCTGAACTCAACGGCATAAAGTTCAGCTCTTCTGCCCCGGTTGACTGGACGGTGACATTCGACCCCAAGGAGATAAGCAAACTAAAAGCAGGGGAGAATGCCCGGATTTATGCCGCAGTAAAAGCATCGAAGGAGGCAATTGCCGGAGATTATGTGGTTAAAATGGAGGCGAAAACACCGGAAGCTACTTCGAAAGCTGAATTCAGGATGTCGGTAAAAACCCCAATGATCTGGGGCTGGATTGGAGTGTTTATCGTTTTGGTCGCCCTTGGAAGCGTATATTATCTGTTCCGCAAGTATGGAAGGAGGTAACGGTGAACCCAATTATTATTGAGCTTTTGGACCTTACCAAAAAGTATGGGGATTATACAGCCGTAAACAGTCTTAACCTGACCATCCGAAAGGGGGAGGTGTTCGGGCTTCTTGGGCCAAACGGCGCAGGTAAGTCAACCACTATCCTGATGATGCTGGGGCTGACTGAGCCTACCTCAGGTTCGGTGAAAGTTTGTAATATCGATTCAACAACCAACCCGATTGAAGTAAAACGAAGGGTAGGTTATTTGCCTGAAGACGTTGGTTTTTACGACGATTTAACGGGGATCGGGAATTTAGTATTTACAGCCCGGTTGAACCGTATTCCCGAAAAGGAAGCGAAACAAAAGGCTGAAGAGTTGATGGTAAAGGTTGGTTTGTCCGATGATTTGAAAAAGAAGACCGGGAAGTTTTCTCGGGGAATGCGGCAACGTCTTGGCCTTGCCGATGTATTGATTAAAAACCCGGAGGTGATCATCCTTGACGAACCTACTTCAGGTATCGACCCAAAAGGAGTCAGAGAGTTTCTTGATTTAATCGTTCGGTTAAGCAGGGAAGAAGGGATTACAGTGTTGTTTTCTTCACATAACCTACACCAGGTGCAGCAGGTGTGCGACAGGGTGGGGCTGTTCGTAAAAGGCAAACTTATCGCCGAGGGGAATGTCCGGTCGTTGTCGCAGAAACTGTTTTCCGACGAACTTTTTGTTATAGAAGCAGGCATTTTACCGATTTGGGGAGAATCCGGCAGCGCCGTAACGGAGTCTGATCCTGTTATACTGCAAAGAACACTTGAAAATGTTGATGGTGTAAAAACCGTAGCGGTCAAAAACAACTGTTATCATATTGGTTGTACCCGCGACGTAACGCCTGAAATTGCAAAAGTAATCGTCGGCTCGGGAGCCGGGTTAAATTACCTGCACAGGAAAGAATACGGGCTCGACGATATTTACAACCGTTATTTTGAAGGAGGGGAAAATTTATGAATGATATACAGACACAACAGCATGCACCTAATCCGAAAAAGGAACACATCCGAAAAAGAAATAATTCGGTAATCCATCCCTTTAGGATTATTGTGGAGAAAGAAGTTGCCGATTTGGTGGGAAGCTGGAGATTTAAAATACTGATTGGCATCATTATTTTAACGTGCGCGGGTTCTCTTTATACAGCGTTGACCAATATTGGCAGCGTCGTAAAAGCCAACGATCCGGAAGGCGCATTTTTTTTCCTGAAGTTATTTACCATATCTGACGGAACATTGCCGCCGTTTATTGTTTTTATTAGCTTTCTCGGGCCGTTGCTTGGTATCAGCCTCGGCTTCGATGCCATAGATTCGGAACAAAACAAAGGCACCCTAAGCCGTATTATGTCTCAGCCTATTCACCGCGACTACCTGCTTAATGCCAAATTCGCCGCGGCCCTAATTGTTATCAGTGTGATGTTTTTTTCACTCGGATTTCTGGTAATGGGTATTGGGCTCTTAGCCATCGGCATTCCGCCCTCGCCCGAAGAATTTCTTCGTATTATTTCCTTCATTTTGCTCGGTATTTTTTACGTGGCTTTCTGGCTGAACTTGTCTATCCTGTTTTCGGTAAGGTTTAGCCAGGCTGCTACTTCAGCGCTGGCCGGTATTTCTGTATGGCTGTTTTTCAGCGTTTTCTATACCATGATTGTAAATTTGGTCGATAAAGCCACAATGCCTTCGCAAATGGCGCCCGCGGCATCGGTTATAGGTCATCAGAAATTTATACTGAACCTGTTGCGTGTGTCGCCCAGCCAGCTTTTCAGTGAAGCGACCACAACACTTCTGGTGCCTTCGGTACGTAGCCTCGGTCCGTTAACGATACAGCAGGTTCACGGGACCATTCCAAGCCCCCTGCCGCTTGGACAGAGTATATTATTGGTGTGGCCCCAGCTTACAGGTCTCATTGCCGCTACGGTTTTGTGTTTTGCCTTATCTTATGTTTTTTTTATGAAGAAGGAAATTCGTTCGCGATAAATGTGGCTTGAAATGAAACAATTATAATCAAAGCAGTAACCCATGTGCGGTTGAAGTTGTTTTGCCTGGCGCCGGATTTACAGATCATACCCGTTTCAGCATCATCAGCCTGAAATCCATTACCTGGGCGCCCGGTTTTTTTAGCGCTTTCAGGGTGAGGGTGTCCTGGCCTTTTTGAAGATGAATGGTACCGATCTTCAATGGCTTAAAATCTTTGACGTACGATTCGGTACGCGGGTCGCGGTCGTTTTCCATCCCCGTAAGCGGAGGATCGTGGGGTTCCGTAATTTTGCCCGTAAGTTTTTCTCCCATAAAACTGATTTCGAAGGACGAACCTACGCTTCCCGGCGGGC
>CAYWBV010000404.1:0-3751 GCA_964455785.1 uncultured Maribellus sp. | reverse complement strand
GTTCCCATGAAAAGAAGAATCGATAAAAAAAACGCAATTTTTTTCATAGAAATAGTTTTAAATTATTAATTAAACAGCATATATAAATAGTATTGTCAATTCACAAATCAAGCACTCCCCCAAGTGCATCAGCAATTTGCAATTTTACAAATTAACCCCTCTCGTTACTACGAATTGTTAAAATACTTTAAAAAAGTATTACAAAAATAAAAAAAGATGGTTACGATGAAAAAAAAACGTAACCAAAATGAGTTTAACCTAAAAAATTCCGGCAACAAATTATTATAATGAATACAAAAAAGGTAAGGGAGATAAATACAAGAATGCACAATTGCTTAATTAAAACCACTCAACGGAACGTTCTGCAATCGATTCTCAATTTGACAATAATTTATAAGACAATATTAATCAGAGGAATAAAGAAATAATATTTTTATCTACAGCCAGTAACCGGGTGATCCCGCTCGTTACCTGCCTCCGCAAAAAAAAAATATTACAATTGTATGTTATTTTATAAAAACCCACCTATTTTATAAACATTCTAAATTTAACATTAAGGTAAAAAAAAACGGCGGCGAGCTTCTAATAAAAAGCCCGTCGCCTTATTTTATACACATTCATTATTCTACTTTTTTTTGAAAATCAGTTGGTACCATACAAAAGATACCGCTATCCGGCCATAATCTTCGTTTCTAACGGTTGTCGTTCTGTCACCCGAAACTTCCACAGGAATAAATATATCGGGAACTTCTTTGTTGCATTCAACAGAAAGTCTTTTTTCCCCTTATACTTTCTATACCAGTAACAGAATGCTTTCACACGATAAGACTTCTCCTCCTGAATGTGGGAGGAGCGAAATGATCGTAAATCTACTACACTTTAAGCGAATATTTCTACTCCTTGCTGAACAGCCGCGATGCGTTCAATTTGATCATTTTTCCATAGTTGGCTTCAATTTGCTTTTGGTTGATGAGTTTTCCATCGCCCATAATTACAATGGTAAGCGGTTTGCCTTTTACGTTTTGCTCGTAAAAATTCACAATATCATCAAACTGTAAATCCTCAATTTTGTCCATGTTCAGTTTCGCCGGGTCGTCGGTATAACCTAAAAGTTTCCACGATTCAAATATCTGACTTTTGTTGCGAAACGAAGGCTTACTCGACAAATTGGCTTGTTTCAGATACATTTTAATATCGTCAATCCTCTCGGGAAATCGGGGCATATCGTTCACTAAACGCATAAAAACATCAATGGCGTCGGCGGCTTTGTCCGACTGTGTTCCAACATATCCCAGAAAATAGGTACTTTTATTCTGTACCGGCGGTTTGCGAAACGTTCCGCCAGCCGAGTAGGCCATCGAATTTTTTTCGCGGATTTCCTGCATCACCAGTCCGTTAAAACTTCCGCTAAAATACTCTATGAAAGCGTCATAGCTAACTTCCTGATCAATGGTATATGGTTTTCCGTCGAAATAAAAATAAATCTGCGCCTGTTGCACGTCGCTGTTCGGGAGAAAGAGAATAGTTGGCTTGTCGTAGGCAATACGATCTTTCACGAATGGCGATTCGCTTTCTTTCACCCCTTCTTTTAACGGAAGGTTTGCGCGGAGTAACTCTTTAACTTCCTCAAAAGGTTTCTGCCCCGCGTAATGAATGTCGAGCGAATAATTGGTAGCACGAATAATTTCACCGGTCAATTCGCTGATTCCAAGATTATATACATCCAACAGGTTCATACGGTTAATATAGTCCGATTTGTCTTTGTAAAGGGCATAATCGAGCAAAGCGTCGCCCAGTACATCGGCGTCTTTTTGCTCGGTCATTAACCGGTATGAAATCTCACTGCCTACAATACGTTCTTTCTGTTTGTTGTCTAATTTAGGCATTAATGTCTGGCGCGTCATCAGCTTGCAAATTTCTTCCAGCTTGTCTTCCGAGCCGATAAGTTGAATGTAAAAATAATCGTCAGTTACGCTGAACGTACAAGTAGCGTCCAGTTCGCTAAACTGACGGCGAACATCCTGAGCATCGCTGCTGGGCATTATTCCTGCCGAGTTCATCAACTGGGCGGCATATTTCAATTTTGGCATTTTTTCATTGCCAATTCCGTATTTCAACGTGAGCGAGAAATAGTTGTTGAGCGGATTTTTGGTGTAATGTAAATGAATATCTTTATATAAATCCGTGTTTTGTACATCGGCAAAATTATTATAGGCAGCTGCCATTTCGGTAACCGGAATCGACTTGAAATAAGTGTCATACTCCGATTTTTTGCCTTCGGCCTTCTGGTCAACAGGTTTAATATCGGGCTTTTTCAGTTTGTTCTTTTTGGGCGTCCCTTCTTCTATCGACACTGTTAATCGATTGGAGAGCAGATATTTTTGAGCTATTCGTTGTATATCATCTTTTTTTACAGCCTTAATCTTCTCAAGCAACGAAGTATAATAATCGTCGGGGAGTTGATACACAAACAGATTTCGCAACATGGCGGCTTTGCCCTGCGAATTTTCGAGCGCCAGCTCAGCCTGCCGTAGCAGGCTCTTTTTTACCGATTCCAGCAGCCAGTCTTCAATATTACCAGTTTTCAGTTTGTCAACCTGCTGCATCACGGTTTTTTCGGTAGCCTTATCCGATTCGTAAATTCGCTGGTTTACATCGTAATAAGGCACCGCCTGAATAAGAAAATTACCTCTGTCACGCCATGAAATCAGCGAAGCAGCGGCAGACTGCACATCTCCGTCCATCGTAATTTTGTCCAACAAGCCGGTCCGCATAGAATTTGTCAGCAGGTTAGCACAAAAGTCGAGCAGGTATTCTTCATCATTTTTTACCGGCACGGCGTTGTAGCCCCACACAACCATGGGAGAATATCCAATTTTGGCAGAAACTCTCGGGTTCTTGCTAAAATCGGTTTCAGGATAAGTTTTGCGATCGGGCAGGGGTTTTGCCTGCAGGCGGGAAAATTTGGCGTCGATAAGCGGAATGGCTTTTCCGGCGTCGAAGTTGCCCACCAGAATCAGCGCCATGTTGTTTGGAACATACCAGGTATTGTAAAACTCAATCAGCTTGCTCAGTTGCGGGTTTTTCAAATGTTCCGGCGAACCGATAATATCGCGGCTATACGGATGAGCACCGTACAGGTTCGAAAACAAAAACTTGCGGATATGTGTCATGTTCTGGTCTTCGTACATATTATATTCTTCAAACACATTTTCCAGTTCGGCCTGAAAGGTGCGAAACACAGGGCGGTTGAAACGTTCGGCATACAAATCGAGCCATTTTTCGAGCTGGAATGACGGGAAAGAGTTGAAGTAAACCGTTTGATCGTAGCTAGTTCCGGCATTGAGCCCTTCGCCGCCAATACTTTGCACCAGGTTCGAAAATTCGTTGGTAAATGAATATTTTGCAGCTTCTATTGATTCTTCGTTGATCTTTTTTTCCAACTCTGCTCGTTTGGCAGGTTCGACAGTTGCGGCATGTTCATCGTAGAGTTTAATGATGTTTTCGTAGTGCGGACGTTCTTTTTCCCAGTCGAAAGTCCCAATCCGTTCCGTTCCCTTAAACATTACGTGCTCTAAATAGTGCGCCAATCCGGTATACTCTTCCGGCTCGTCGATGGAACCGGCACGCACAGCTACTTCTCCATATACGTTGGGTTGGTTGTGATCTTCCCAAAGATAAACTGTCAATCCGTTATTCAGGGTATATATTTTAAATCCCTGTGAATAAGCGCTGTTTGTCAACAGGCAAA
>CAYWBV010000403.1:0-3762 GCA_964455785.1 uncultured Maribellus sp. | reverse complement strand
ATTTTCCATTCAAAAATGTATAATAAAAAATGTAAATTGGCTCCTGTTAAACCGTCAGACTGTGCAAAAACTAACCACCCGCTGTGCATAACTTAAAGCAGAGATATCAGGCTTTTACGTTGGTTTTTGGTATTTTCAGGATATCAAATTAAAAAACAAAACCATGCCACATGTAACAGGCCAGCAACGAAACCAGATGATGATGTTCAGCCTGGAAAGTTCTGTCGCAGCCGATTCGTTTGCCAGGGTTATCGATGTCTTTGTGGAGGCCACTGACCTTGAGAGTTTCGGGTTTGCACACGTTCGCAGCAAAGACGAAGGCCGTCCATCGTTTCACCCTTCAGTTTTACTGAAACTTTATTTGTATGGTTATCATAACGGGGTACGTTCGTCGCGCAAACTTGAACGCGAAGCGCGTCTGAACTTCGAAGCCATCTGGCTCACCTCGGGGCAGTACCCGCGCTACAAGACCATTGCCGACTTCCGCAAAAACCACAGCGCCGCCTTCCGCCAGGTGTTCCGCTCGTTTGTGCGGCTGCTGCGCGACTGGGAACTAACCGGCGGAGAAACCATCGCCATCGATTCGTTTAAAATACGCGCCCAAAACTCGCTCAAAAACAACCTCAACCAAAACAAAATCGACCGCCACCTGGAGTACATCGACAATAAAATTGCTGAATACGAAACCAGACTCGACCAGGCCGACGATGAGGAAGACAAACAGGAACTGCAGCAAAAAATCAGCCTTCAGCAGAAACGGAAAGAAGGTTACAATGCCCTTGAACAACAGTTGGAGGAATCGGGACAGGAACAAATTTCGCTCACCGACCCCGATGCCCGTTCGGTGGTACTGCACCGTAACATCGTCAACGTGGGGTATAACATACAGGCAGCATCCGATTCGAAACACAAACTGCTGGTGGAATACGATACCGGCGATGTAAACGACACGCACGCCCTGGCTGAAATGGCCACAGCAGCCAAAGAAATACTGAACGTGGAATCGATGGACGTGCTGGCCGACAAAGGCTATCACACAGGACAGGAACTTCAGCGCTGCCATGAATCGGGGATAAACACTTTTGTTTCGCCCAAAGATTCGGCAGCAGGCGATTCGGGTGTTTTCCACGTTACTGATTTTGTTTACAATAAACCGGATGACAGTTACACCTGTCCCGCGGGGGAAACCATGCGGACAAATGGCACCTGGCACAGCCATTCCGGAAAAACAAAAACTCCGGCTTTCAGGTTTCAGCGCTACACCACACCTGCCTGTAAAAACTGCGCCATCAGGCAGCAGTGTACCAAAAGCAAAGCCAACGGCAGGTGCATCGAACGCAGTGAATATGCCCAGGCAATTGAACAGAATAACAGGCGGGTTACTGAAAATCCAGGTTATTACCGGCTGCGGCAGCAAATTACCGAGCATCCTTTCGGTACACTGAAACGACAGCGGGGGTTTACCTTTACCCTGATGAAAGGAAAAACAAAAGTACTGGGCGAGGTTGGGCTTGAATTTATTGGCTACAACCTGACCCGCTGCGCCACAATACTCGGACTGGCAGAATTGTGTAAAGCACTGAAAAAGTGCTGCTTAAATGTTTTTATCTTCATTTTTCGGCTGTTTTTAATCCTTTTTGAGCCATTTTTTTTTGGCACCCGTGAAAATACATATTTTTCAACCAACAAATTATTGCCTGCCTAACCGCTTTAAAATCACTCATGAATGATTATTTTTAACAAAATATCTTTTAAAACCGGGTTTTTGCACAGACTCCCGTTACAAGTAAGCCTGAAAAAAGACAACGATACACACAATGACAATGAAAAGAGTTTTTAATCTGATAAGTATGTAAATAAATGAATTACTTTTGTACAGTAAGAAAACATAGAATATGAGCAAAATAAGAATAAAAAATTTCGGTCCCATCAAAGAAGGAATGCTGGATAACGATGGATGGATAGAAATTAAAAAAGTCACCATATTTATAGGCAACCAAGGCAGCGGAAAAAGTACGGTTGCAAAGGTTTTTTCAACATTATGTTGGATTGAAAAAGCTATAAATAGAGGAGATATTGAAAAAGGGAAACTCTCTTTTCACATGTTTAAGAATTTACTCCAATACCAGAAAATTCATAATTATTTTAAAAATAATACTTACATAGAATATACCGGAGAGAAGTATCATATACTTTGCGACAGGTCAATGCAATATCCTGTGGTAACTGAGGTTCATGGCAATTCATATATCGTTCCCAAGATTATGTATGTTCCTTCAGAAAGGAATTTCTTGAGTACAATCAGCGATGCATTCAATGTTAAAGGACTACCTGATAATTTATTCACATTTGCTGAAGAATTAAGAAAGGCACAAAAGGAAAGTGCAAAAAAAGTCAGTTTACCATTAAAAGGATATTCATATGAATATGATGTAGATGAGGATTTATCTTATGTTATTGGAGATGATTACAAAATAAGTTTGCTCGAAGCTTCCAGCGGACTTCAGTCATTCATCCCATTATTTCTTGTCTCAAAAAGTCTTTCTGCATTAATAAAAAAAGGAGAAGAAACAATAAAAAAAGAATTAACAGTAACTCAGGCTGTGCGCTTCTCAAATGAGATAATGGCAATTATGAACGATAATTCTTTATCTGACAAGGATAAAAACAAACTAACAAAATCGGTTAAAACAAGATATTTTAATAAATGCTTTATCAATATTGTTGAAGAACCAGAGCAGAATCTGTTTCCCACATCTCAACAACAAATGCTGAACTGCCTAATGGAGTTCAATAATCAGAGCAAGGGGAATAAATTAATTATGACAACTCATAGCCCGTATTTAATAAATTATCTCACTTTAGCAGTAAAAGCAGAAAAATTATTTAAATCATTGACTGATAAAGGTTTTAAACTAAAGGACCCTGAATTTTCTCAAACAAATGAAATTGTCCCCATGTCATCAACTGTCGTTGCAAACGATTTGGCTATTTATGAATTGGATGAGAAAAAGGGAACTATTAATGCGCTAGGTAAATTTGAAGGTATTCCATCTGACAAGAATTACCTTAACATTTCTCTTGGAGAGGTTAATCAACTTTACGACTCACTTTTAGAAATTGAAGAAGAATTATGAGCGTAAATTTTCAGGAGAAATCTTGTCAGATTTTGGTAAACGATAGAAAATTCGGTATTTATGACGCGGAAGATAAAACTCCCGTAAAAATTATCGACTACAATTCCGACTTATGCAATGCTAGGGTTACTAATAAAAGAGAAGTAGATGTACTTCTTACTGCTATTGACAATTGTATTATTATTAATAGACCAAATGGTGAAATGGACAATCGTTGTGACGCTATGTTGTGTTATGAATCAAATTTGTTTTTTATTGAATTAAAAAATAAAAGAGACAAATGGCAGGCAGAAGGACTTTCTCAGATAGAAAGCACAATAAAAAGAATGATTGATGAAAATCCTGATTATTATTTTGGTTTTAAGAAACGAAAAGCAATAGTAGCAAACCGGAAAAATAAATTTCCTTCTTTTCATGAATCAAATGCAGAACAACGCGAATATTTTAGCTTAAAGTATAAAATGAGAATCCAATTTGAAGCGGAAATTAATATAGAATAACGAAAACGGCCAGCTTGTAACATTTTGTATAAGTAATGGCAGGCGATGTGGTAAATATCAAGGTTTGTAACCCGCTCAAACTGCGTAGCGGTTTGACAGGAAAGTGCCACGCAATCTGCCACTAC
>CAYWBV010000402.1:0-3793 GCA_964455785.1 uncultured Maribellus sp. | reverse complement strand
TGGAATGCCATGATTGCCCTGGTTTGCGGCGATGTGGTGGTTTGGAAACCATCGTCGAAAGTGTATTTGTGTGCCGTGGCGGTGCATAAAATTGTTTCGAAGGTTCTAAGGGAAAATCACGTTCCTGAAGGCGTTTTGAACCTGGTGGCCGCCGACTCGAAACTGTTGGGCGACGAGATGTTCAGCGATAAAAATATTCCACTGATTTCGTTCACCGGCTCCACGAAAATTGGTAAAAAGGTGGGCCGGCTGGTGGGCGGGCGGCTCGGAAAACCGATACTCGAACTGGGCGGGAATAACGCCATCATTATCACCCAAAATGCCGATCTGGAGATGGCGCTCCGGGCTGTGGTTTTTGGCGCCGTGGGTACCTGCGGCCAGCGGTGTACATCCACACGGCGGATTATCGTTCACGAAACGGTTTACGAAACATTTAAAGAAAAACTGGTTTCGGTGTACAAACAACTTCCCATCGGCCACGCGCTCGATCCCAAAACATTGGTCGGGCCGCTGGTGGATAAGCGGGCGGTGGAGGATTTTGTTTGCGCCGTCGAAAAAGTAAAAGCTGAAGGTGGGAAAATTGTTGCCGGAGGAGAAGTGCTGCAAGGCGAAAATTTCAAAACAGGCACTTACGTCTCGCCTTGTTTGGCCGAGGTGGAAAATCATTTTGAAATCGTTCAGCAGGAAACTTTTGTGCCCATTTTATACCTGATCCGATATACAAATCTGGACGAAGCCATCCGGCTGCACAACGATGTTCCGCAGGGATTGTCGTCGGCCCTGTTTTCCACAAATATGCTGGAAACCGAAAAGTTCCTGTCGCACGAAGGGTCGGATTGTGGTATTGCCAACATCAACATCGGGACGTCGGGGGCGGAAATCGGCGGCGCGTTTGGCGGCGAAAAGGAAACCGGCGGCGGCCGCGAGTCGGGTTCCGACGCCTGGAAAGCTTACATGCGCCGACAAACCAACACCATCAATTTTGGTACTGAGTTGCCACTGGCGCAGGGGATTGAGTTCACCCTGTGAAATAATACAAAGTATTAAATCGAAGATTTATTTCACAGGGTAGAGTTTAAGGTTCAGAGTTTAAAGTTCAAAGTTCGGGGGTTGTGTTACATAAGTAATTGTGAGATGAAGAATATTCTGATATTTGGTGCGGGCCGTTCAAGCCAAACGCTGATTCATTACCTGGCTGAAAATGCATTACGGTTCGGTTGGAAAATCAGTATCGCCGATAAGGCCGAAAAATATACGGGGAAGAATATTGAGGTTCATTACCAAAAGGTAGATGTAACCGACATGGCGGCGCGGGACGCAGAAGTCGAAAAAGCCGATTTGGTGATTTCCATGCTTCCCGCCCGGTTTCATCCGCTGGTGGCAGGTTCGTGTGTGAAGTTTTCGAAAAACCTGCTGACAGCTTCGTACGAAACCAAAGAATTAAAATCGCTGGAAGAAGAGGTGACTCGTAAAGGCTTGTTTTTTCTGAATGAGTGCGGCCTCGATCCGGGATTGGATCACATGTCGGCCATGAAACTGATTGACCGGATTAAAAACCAGGGGCACAAACTGCTCAGTTTCGAATCGTTTACCGGCGGGCTGGTGGCGCCCGAATCGGACGACAACCCGTGGCACTACAAATTTAGCTGGAACCCGCGAAATGTGGTGTTGGCAGGGCAGGACGGGCCCGCAAAATTTATTCAGAACGGCAAATACAAATACATTCCCTACAACCGCCTTTTCCGAAGAACGGAACTTATTGAAATTGAAAATTACGGCGAATTTGAAGGCTATGCCAACCGCGACTCGCTGAAATACATCGAAAAATACAACCTGCAGGGAATCGCCACCATCTACCGCGGAACGTTGCGCCGGCCGGGGTTCTGCCGCGCCTGGAACGTGTTTGTACAACTCGGCGCCACCGACGATTCCTATTTTATGGAAGACGTGGAAAACATGACCTACCGCGAGTTTATCAATTCTTTTCTTTATTACCATCCGACCGATTCAGTGGAACTGAAATTGTACCACTACATGCACATCGATCAGGATTCGGATATCATCGGGAAACTAAAATGGCTGGGGATTTTCGACAACACAAAAATCGGTCTGAAACGGGCCACTCCCGCGCAGATACTGGAACACATCCTGAAACAAAAATGGCAGTTGCTGCCCGGCGAAAAAGATTTGGTGGTGATGTGGCACAAATTTATTTATCGTGAAAAAGGTTCTGAAAAGCAGGTGAAACTCACCAGCTCACTGGTGGTTACCGGCGACGACGACCAGCAAACGGCCATGGCAAAAACGGTCGGGTTACCGCTGGGTATCGCTGCAAAATTACTCCTCACCGCGAAAATCAAACTCACCGGAATGTACATTCCTACTCATCCCGAAATTTATCACCCCATTTTGAACGAGCTGGAACAACACGGGATTGTTTTTTCTGAAAAAACCAACAAAACGACAGGCGAATTTTAACTTTCCCAACCGGGGGAAACTCCGGATGAGATGCGGTTTGAACTTTCCCCGGCGGGGGAAAAGGCGAACGGGAGTTTATTCTCATGTTCCGCAACCGCGGAAAGTTTGCCGCAGACCTCGTTTGCACATTCCGCAACCGCGGAAAGTTTGCCGTGAACTTCGTTTACATTTTCCGCAACTGCGGAAACCCTGAATGAGGTCTGGTTTACATTTTCCGCAGCGGGGGAAACCATGAACGGGAACTTTTTTAACCTTTCCGCAGTCGCGGAAACTGCCCAACGTTTTTTTTGCCCCGTTTCCTTTTCTCCTTTTTTCGGTTATCTTTGAAACCAATCATTCTAAACCAATTGTCATGAACCGGAAAATCTCGCTTTCCATTTTTATGTTTCTTTTTTTTGTGCTGAATTTATTTTCGCAGGATAACTGGACCCATTTCCGGGGTTCGAACATGGATGGACATGCAGCCGTGGAAAAGGCGCCGCTGAACTGGAGCGATTCCACCCATGTGGTTTGGAAAACCCCGGTAAAGGGGCTGGGATGGTCGTCGCCCGTGGTTTTCGGGAACCAGGTATGGCTCACTTCGGCAACCAAAGAAGGGAGTGAGTTTTTTACGCTGTGTTACGATTTTGAAACAGGGAAACTGCTGGATGAGAAAACGCTTTTTACGTGCGGAGAGCCGCAGCGTATCCATGGTACCAACTCATATGCCACGCCAACACCCTGCATCGAAGACGGTTTTGTTTATGTACATTACGGAACATTTGGCACCGCCTGCATCAATACCCAAACATTTGAGGTGGTTTGGAAACGGGAGGATTTAAAGTGCGAGCACATGCAGGGACCGGCGTCGTCGCCCATCTTGTATAAAAATATGCTGATTGTTCATCTGGAAGGAACACAGGATCCTTATGTGGTTGCGCTGGATAAACGTACTGGCGAAACCATCTGGAAAAGTATCAGACCGAAGGAAATTTATGACAAGCTGGAACCGGTGTACCGGAAATCGTATCAAACGCCGATTGTGATTGAAGCAGACGGAAAAGAACTATTGATCAGCAACTCGGCGTATATGTGTTTTGCGCACGATGTAAACACGGGCGAAGTGATTTGGACCGTTGAATATGGCTACGACTCGACGGTGAGCCAGCCACTGTTTTGGAACGGGTTGGTGTTTGTTAATTCGGGCTGGATTTTTCTCGACAATGTGCCTTCTTTTACCCGTCAGTACGCGGTTGATCCCACCGGGAAAGGCGATGTGACCAAAACCCATGTGCGGTGGATGTACGAGGATGAGGTGCCGCAAATTCCCACGCCG
>CAYWBV010000401.1:0-3803 GCA_964455785.1 uncultured Maribellus sp. | reverse complement strand
CGACATCGACGAAGCCATCAACGGCATATTACATCTTGGTGTCGATGCTTTGATTATAAAAACGGGGTCGCGCGGTGCAGTAATTTATCTTCCCGACGGCACTGTTCAGAAAGTTCCCGGATTTCCGGTCGAGGTGGTCAATATCCTCGGCGCCGGTGATGCGTTTGGCGCTGGTTTTATTTATGGTTTTCTGAAAGGATGGGATTTGTACCGGTGTTGCCGGATGGGAAATGCCTGCGGCGCGCATGTGGTAACCCAGTTGGGGTGCGCCAACTTTACGCCCTACGAAAAGGATATCCTTGAATTTATCGAATCGAGGGGAGGCTTTTGATTCTCCTGTTTTGTGTTTCATAAAAAACACTGTTTTTAAAATCAATCAATCCTAAAATATGAAGACGAAAAAACTTACCGTGGCCCAGGCTACCATTGAATTTCTTAAAAACCAGTATTCGGAAAGAGACGGTGTGGAACAACCGTTTTTTGCCGGATGTTTCGGAATTTTTGGTCATGGTAACCTGGCGGGCTTCGGACAGGCGCTGCAACAAAACCCCGATTTCAGATATTATCTTGTGCGTAACGAACAGGCCGCGGTGCATACGGCAGTAGGTTATGCCAAAATGAAAAACAGGCTGTCAACGTTCGTTTGTACTTCGTCCATCGGCCCCGGCGCAACCAACATGATTACCGCCGCTGCGGGAGCAACCATCAACCGTATTCCCGTTTTGCTGATGCCCGGCGATATTTTTGCCCGGCGGATGGTAGCGCCGGTCTTACAACAATTGGAATCAGTGGCCTCTCAGGATTTTTCGGTTAACGAATGTTTTAAGCCCGTATCAAAATACTGGGACCGTATCAACCGGCCCGAACAGTTGATTACTGCTCTCCCGGAAGTAATGCGCGTGTTAACTTCGCCTGCCGACACGGGCGCTGTTACGCTTTGTGTGCCGCAGGATGTGCAGGCAGAAGCTTATGATTTTCCGGTGGAGATGTTTGAAAAAAAGGTATGGTTTGTTCCGCGCCCGCGCCCCGATGTTAATGCATTACAAAGGGCAGCAGAATGGATCCGTTCAGCAAAAAAACCGCTGATTATTGCAGGCGGAGGGGTTATTTACAGCGAAGCAGAGGCGGCGATCAAAACTTTTGTCCACACAACCGGCATTCCGGTTGCCGAAACATTTGCCGGGAAAGGTTCGCTGCCCTACAACGATCCGCACAACCTCGGCGCTGCCGGCGCAACGGGGACAGAAGGCGCCAATACAATGAGTGCGGAAGCCGATCTTATCATCGGTATCGGCACACGGTACAGCGATTTTACAACGGCGTCAAAAACCGCTTTTCAGAATAAAGATGTCCGGTTCATCAATATCAATATTACGGAGTTCGACTCACACAAACACGGCGCACTGGCTTTGACCGGCGATGCAAAAGTGATTCTCGAAGAACTTACCGAAAAACTGGCATCGTACCAGGTTGACGAAATGTACCGGGAAAAAGCTGCCGCCTTTAACAAAAGCTGGGACGAAAAAGTGGAACTGGCATACCGGGCGGAAAACAAAGATATTCCAAGTCAGGCAGAAGTGATTGGCGCGGTAAACACCTTTTCGCAGCCAGAGGATGTTGTCCTTTGCGCCTCGGGGAGCGCCCCCGGAGATTTGCACAAACTCTGGCGGACCCGAAATTCAAAAGGTTTTCATCTGGAATATGGTTACTCGTGTATGGGTTATGAAATTTCGGGCGGACTGGGCGCAAAAATGGCATGTCCAGACCGCGAGATTTATGTCATCCTCGGCGACGGCGGTTATCTGATGATGCCGTCCGAAATTGTTACTTCCCTTCAGGAACGATATAAAATTACGGTTATTCTGATTGACAACAACGGTTTTGCCAGTATTGGCGGGTTGTCGAAATCCATCGGAAGCGAAGGTTTCGGGACCCGGTATTCTTATCGTAACGAGGAAACCGGTTACCTCGAAGGCGAGCCACTGCCCGTCGATTTGGCTTTGAATGCGCAGAGTCTTGGGGCAAAAGTGTACAAAACTACCGACATCGCTTCGTTTAACGAGGCGCTTGCAAATGCGAAAAAGGAAGATCGTACGACGGTAATTTACATCAAAACAGTTCCTGAACGGAAAATGGCCGGCTACGGATATGCGTGGTGGGATGTACCGGTAGCCGAAGTTTCGGAATCTGAATCGGTGCAAAAGTCGCGTGAAAACTATGTTATTCAGAGGAATAAACAACGCTGGTTTTTATAAAGAATTTAATTTTTATAGTCCCCTTTAGCAGACCCGAAAGCAATCGGGTTAGGGGTAAAAGCAAGGGGAAAAACTTAACTGAATAAAAATGACTAAAACATTCACTGACAATACCAAAACATGCTAACAGTAATATCATTTGTCGGCTTTACCGTTTTTGTTGCCTTGTACTCATGGTACAGAATGAGGAAAGACAAAATGAACTCCTCCGACGACTATTTTCTGGGAGGCAGAAGTTTGTCGGGCATCGTAATTGCAGCTTCCATGCTGATGACAAATATTTCGACCGAACATCTCATTGGGATGAACGGTTCATCGTACAAAAACGGATTTATTATCATAGCATGGGAAGTTACATCTGCACTTGCGCTGGTTGTAGCCGCATTGTACTTTATACCAAAATATCTTCGAATGGGATTGACAACCATCCCCGAATACCTTGAAAAACGTTTCGACGGTGTTACCCGCAGTCTGATTGCGTTGTTCCTGGTGATTTCGTTTGTGGTTACGCTGCTTCCGATTGTCTTATATACCGGCGCCATCAATCTCGAAAGTATTTTCAATATATCAGAAGTTCTGGGGGTAACTAAATCTGAAGGATTGTGGATTACTGTCGTTGCAATTGGAGTAATTGGTTCGTTGTATGCCATTTTTGGCGGATTAAAAGCAGTTTCGATTTCAGACTTGATAATGGGTTACGGACTGCTTATCGGTGGATTGATGATTCCGGTGTTTGCCCTTTATAGCATAGGAGATGGAAATATTTTTACCGGTCTTGCCAAGGTTTTTCATCATGCTCCTGAAAAATTTAATGTGGTTGGCGCCAAAGATTCAGTTATGCCTTTTGGGGTTTTGTTTACCGGTTTAATCATTAATCAGCTTTATTTCTGGGGAATGAACCAGACCATCATTCAACGCGCATTGGGAGCAAAAAACCTGAAAGAAGCGCAAAAAGGCCTGCTTTTTACAGGTGTGCTTAAAATTTTGGTACCTCTTGTAATTGTTCTTCCGGGAGTTATCGGATTCTATTATTTCGGCGATTCGATGTATGATCATCAGGATTTCGTATATCCTGCACTGATTAAAAAAGTACTGCCTTTAGGTTTAGTAGGATTTTTTGCCGCAGTAGTTATGGGGGCTGTATTAAGCACTTTTAATGCTGTACTAAACAGCGCTGCCACCATCTTCAGCATAGATGTTTACAAACGGTTGCTAAAAAAAGATTCATCTGAAAAACGTTTAGTCTGGGTGGGCAGGGCAACATCAACAACACTGACAGTTTTTGCCATTTTATCGGCCCCATTGGTGGCTAATGCTCCGGAAGGATTATACCAGTTGCTTCAGCAATTAAACGGTATCTTTTTTATTCCAATCGCATCCATCATGATTGCCGGTTTTTTTATCAAAAATATTTCAGCTGCCGGTGCCAAAACAGCCCTCTTCTTCGGTTTATTTTTCTATATCACAACTACATTTATATTGAAGGTAAACATCCATTTTATTCATATCTGGGGGATTGAATTTGTTTTGAACATGATCATCATGTTT
>CAYWBV010000400.1:0-3811 GCA_964455785.1 uncultured Maribellus sp. | reverse complement strand
CATCATGTCCCCCTGAACTCCGCCTCAAAAGCGGGTGCAAATGTATACAGCTTTTCTTTTTTGCCAAATATTTTTGACGTTTTTTTTCAAAAAAGACGAGTCATTTTTGCAAATCATTGAATTCCAACATCAAAAAAATCCGACAGGAATTAAGCTTACGGAAACAAATAAAGATATGTTTCATTTCTACTTTATACTACTGGCATTCAACTCGTTTATAAAAAAATATTCCTGCCCTAATAAAATCAAGACAGGAATATACTATGTGTAAAACGATGATAACTAATTTATTAAATTTTTATGTTAACATTAATTTAAGAACAGTTCAATAACCGGAATTTCGACGTTGGGTTTCGCAACAGGAAGGCTCAGATCCAAATCACCGGAAGAATGTTCATCTCCGCCACGATTGTGCTGACGCGGTTCCGAAATTTTAATCTCCGAGGCGTCGTGCAGGAACTGTGCATATTTTACTTTTCCTTTATAACCGGGCAGTCTCAGGTTTTGCAATGGGTAATCAAGCAAATGAATATACAGCCGGTTGGTTTCGGGATTGTAAGTTAACAATGTGTTGGATGGCACTTCAAAACTTTCCGGTGCCTGGGTACATCCGTAAATGGAACGGCTGTTAAATTTCATCCAATCGCCCATTCCAATAAGCGCTTTATCGGCGCGTTCGTCGAATACGCCGCGGGCTGTCGGACCAACATTCAATAAAAGGTTTCCTCCCTTGCTCACCGACTCAATTAAAAGAACCAGCAGTTGTTTGTTGTCTTTCCAGGTATACTCATCGCGGTAGTAGCCCCACGAGCCCGAAAAGGTCTGGCACGTTTCCCACGGAATCTTTTTCCCGTCGATTTCGGGCCATTTATCCACTTTGTACTGCTCCGGAGTCATAAAATCCCAGCCTCCGGGTACGTCCTGCAAATCGGCACGGTCGTCAATCAGGATGCCCGGTTGCAGTTCGCGCACCATCTTTATCAGTTCTACTGAACCCCAGTCATCGCGACCTTTTCCAAATTCTCCCGGAAAGGAAAAATCGAGCCAGAGAATGTCTATCTTCCCGTAGTTGGTCAGGATTTCGCGAACCTGGTCGTTCAGATACCGGCGGTAAACAGCCATATCTTTCCCTTTATTCAAAGCGTCGTATTCTTCCTGGGTAGTTGCCCTTTGCGGATGAACGCGATCGATGGTATAATCCGGATGATGCCAGTCGATCAACGAATAGTAAAAGCCTATTTTCAACCCTTCTTCACGGAATGCTTCAACCCATTCCTTTATAATATCTTTTCCGTAAGGTGTGTTGGTCACCTTGTAATCGGTAAATTTCGAATCAAACATGGTAAATCCTTCGTGGTGTTTCGAGGTAATCACCGCATATTTCATTCCGGCAGCTTTGGCTTTTCTGGCCCACTCGGCAGGGTCAAACAAATCAGGGTTAAAGATTTCAAAATATTTCTGGTAATCTTCCGTGGTAATCCTTTCACGGTTTTTTACCCACTCGTGGCGTGCCGCCTGTGCGTACAGCCCCCAGTGGATGAACATTCCGAAACGTGCGTCGGTCCACCAGGACAATCGTTCGGTTTTTTGCGCTTCGGTTTCGTCCCAGATTTTTTCCTGAGAAAAACCAGACTGGCCGGCAACTAAAGCCAGCATCAAAATAGCAAATAACTTCTTCATTTTAAATCGGTTTAACTTGTTTTAAATTCACATATAACTTTCTATATCTCATTCAGAAATGATATCGAATTCAGCAATCCCTATCCTGCCACTCTCTTCGGCAACCGACAGTGCCCTGAATTTTACAAACTGCCCGCGAACCGTATCAAATTCTTTTATCTGTAAAACCGGACTGTTTTTGATATTCGAAAACTCGCCTTTCGAAACCGCAGTTCCCCAACTTTTACCGTCAAGACTGACATATAATTCATAATTAAAAATGATACCGGGGTTACCGCGCCGCTGGTCGGGCAGATAGCGAAATCCTTTCAGGTTAACAGGTTCGCCCAAATCGATAACAAAATCGACCGGGAGTTTTTGAGCCACTGTCAATGCCGAATTCGGGTCACCATCGAAAATATTCGCCGCGGCTTCCTGTTTCGCCTGTTCACCGATCAGTTGCCATTTCTCACGGGCAATGTCAAAATCAACCAAAGCAACCGGGCTTGTTTCGCCCGATTTGGAATCAACAGCAATAGCTTTCAACACCGCTTTCTCTTTCAGTAAAAATGGTTCGGTATATTTTTTCGACTGCATTGTAGGCTCCATATTGTTAATAGTATAATATATATCGAGGTCAGAGTCGAACGTTTTGATGGTGACGAGACCGTTTTTGTCGCGGCTGATCCCGGGTTCAACCAAGACCTTGGGTGCTTTGTACACGCCGATATCAGAAATCACCGGAGAGGCTTTCGCATCCATGATGTTTAACCGTAGTTGCGTGGCGACTACATTGGGGAAACGTAATATCCGCTTTCTGCCGATGGTAGTCTGGTCGGCAACCGGGCGCCATTCGTCTCCAACCAAAGCTTCGAGCATGAATTTCCGAACACGTTGCCCCAGCCGGATATCCTCCTGAACGAGGAACCGGTTGAACTCGGTTGGTTTGCCAAAATCGATGGTGAGCGATGCGCTGGTCACCCCGTCGTCGGTAGCCCAGTAAGTATCAGGATTTCCGTCGGTTACGTTAGCAGCTTTGTATGTTTTCGATTTTCCGCGGACATTGTCTGCCCTTGCTTTTTTCCCTTCAGCAAGGTTACCAGCAAAATCGGCCTTCACCGCTTCAGCCAGTTTTAAAACCTGCTCAGCATCCTTTTCATGAATCAACCCACGGGTATCGACCGGAAAATTCAACAAAAAAGAAGCGTTGCGGCCAATGGAATTATAATAAATATCGAGTAGTTGCGGAAGCGTTTTTACCTTGTGGTCTTCCGAAGGATGATAATACCACCCGGGGCGAATAGACACATCCACCTCGGCGGGTAGCCAGTGGGTGCCGTCTTCCTGTCCCTGCTGCAGGAACTTCACATCCGATACCACTCCCGGCGCAAATTCGTCGCGCTTGAGCGTGCACCAGTTGGTCTCGCCGGCCCATCCCGACTCATTACCAACCCAGCGGACATCAGGACCGGCATCGCTGAACATACAGGCCTTTGGCTGAAGTTCGCGGACTATTTGCCGGGTATTTTCCCAGTCGTAATATGTTTCGCGATCGATTCGCCGTTCTTCGTTGGCGCCTCCGTAATAGCCGGTTCCGCCGTTGGCTCCGTCGAACCACACTTCATAAATTTCGCCGTAATTGGTGAGCAGTTCCCGCAACTGGTTACGAAAATAAGTGATATATTCCGGTTTTCCGTAATCAGCATGATTGCGGTCCCATGGCGAAAGATAGATGCCCATTTTTAATCCGTACTCTTTACAAGCTTCCGACAGTTCGCGGACCACATCGCCCTTTCCGTTTTTCCAGGGTGAATTTTTTACCGAATGTTCGGTATATTCCGAAGGCCAGAGGCAAAAACCATCATGATGTTTGGCTGTGAGGATGATCCCCTTCATACCGGCTTCCTTGCACACACGCGCCCACTGGCGGCAATCGAGCTGAGTGGGATTGAACCATTCGGGTTTTTCGCTGCCAAGCCCCCACTCCATGTTGGTAAAGGTGTTCATGTTGAAATGGACAAAAGCATAAAATTCCAGCTCGTGCCAGGCCAACTGCCGTTCCGAGGGGAGCGGACCTACCGGTTCTGGCGCGGGAGCCTGCTGGCACGAAACCAACGCCATCAATAAAATAATTGGTAAAAAAGTTTTCATT
>CAYWBV010000399.1:0-3814 GCA_964455785.1 uncultured Maribellus sp. | reverse complement strand
GACTGGCCATTGGGACCTGAATTTGCGTTAGTTCCGGCTACACTGTAATTGGCATCCAATATACAATTATCAAAATTAGCAGGAGGGACGATTACATCGCTGCAATCAAAACTGGTTTTGTCCAGTGCATAGCTTGCAATCCCGCAATTGTCGGCTGAACCGTTGTTAATATCAGCCGGGACAATGGTTGCCGAACCACTGGCATCCAACTGGACGGTAATGTTTTTGGTGACGACAACCGGAGCAATGTTATCGGTTACCGTAATAGTGACAGTGGCCGTACTGGTTTCTGTCCCATCGGATATGGTGTAGTTAAAAGTAAATGTACCCGACCAGTTCAATGGCGCCCGGTAAACAAAAGTCCCTGTTTCCAGGTTGAAAGAATCAAAAGAACCATGTGTGAGGGAAGGTGTTGCCGTAACATCCAAATCGTCCCCGTCGGCATCCGTATCATTGGTTAAAAGATTTCCCGTGGCGGTTGCACCGGTGAAAACATTATACGTTCCATCATTATTGGCAACCGGGGGCCGGTTGGCAACTACATTTAATGTTGTGGATGTATATAACGATGGCAGAACCGGATCACCACTCATTCCTCCGTATTCAACTACATATCCCAAGGTATAGCTAGAAGGCAAATCATTCCATTTACCAGGAGTGGAACTGCTGCAAAAAATTTCAAGGTAATCCTCATCTCCTGAGTTATTGGGTTCACTTGAGTTCCAGTTCGAATAAGTCAAATTAGTCCCGGAAGAAAGTCCCTGCCAGAATTGAGTGCCCGCTTCAGGTCCGGTTGCCCAAATCCACTTATTCTCTTCATAACTGTCGGTCCCTCCAATCCAGGCGTCTGAACCAAGTTTCTCCCTGATAAAATCATTTTCTGCCTGCGACGTTATTGTGGCAAGATATCCCTGCAGGCCATACAAACTTTTTTGTTCTGCCGCAGTTTTGGCCGAAGTCCACGATAAAGTTGTGCTTACATATTCATAATAATGACCGGATACCGAACTGTATGCTGTCTGGCTCAGTGAGATTCCCATTACCCGCTGATCTTCGCTGGCAATGCCTGTGGCATTGTTGGTATAGATGATACTTCGAACTGCTGTCTGGTAATTCGCGGCAGTGGTAGTTCCGGTTAAGGTAAGCATCCCGGTGCTTTTTACGAATGTCCCTGTAATTCCATTCTGACTGGTGAAGTGAAGATTATCCTGGTCGTTATGATGACCGGAACTGAAATATATTTTCAATCCGGCAATATCCCCTCCGTCAACATCCGTCAGCGTAAAAGCGGGAAAAAGCTGAACCGGGGTGCCGGTGGCTGCATAAAAAGTGGGCGAAGTGTCATTCCCGTTTAAAACCGGTGGATCGTCCACTGCCGTCACATTAATGGTAAAGGTATAAGTAGAGGCACTTTCAGCTCCCGAACTGTCGATTACTTTAAAAGTGAAGGTGGTATACGGGGTTCCATTCTCATTTTCTGCCGGGGTAAATTCCAACAGAGTAACATTGCTGCAAATTTGATTGGGACTCACAGTGGAACCATTGTATTTTAAAACGCCCCTGGTTACTCCCGATACTAAACGTATCCCGGAAAATGCATCATTATCTGCATCAGAGTATGTAAAATCAGAGATTCGGAATGAATAGGATTGATCCTCTTTGACTGTAACCGAGTTATCAGAGCCGACAGGTAAGCGCAAAGTAGTAAATGAAACCTGAGGTCCGTAACCTGTACCCAGAGTATTTGTAGCATATGCCCTTACATAATAAGTTGTTCCCTGACTTAAACCCGAGATTGTTGCCGTGAACGTACCGATTCCGCTACCACTTATCACTTTTGAATTATCAATCGTAGGATTTTGCGATGCACTGTAAACCAGTCCTCGCTCAGAAATCGGCAGGCCTCCGTCAGCATTAACATTTCCACCAGAGAAGCCACTGTTGCCTGTAACCGAAGTTACACTATTTGTAATATTCACAGTTGGAGGAGCCTGCACCTGTCCCCCTTCAACATCCCATCGGTAAATCCCGGGTTGACCCACATTTGATGAAGACTGGTTTAATAAAAAATCAGCTGTTCCGGAATAAGGCATCTCCCCATAAACCTGCGTTCCAGTCGACCATCCGGCGGTCGGATAAGAACTAGCAGTACCTGCTTGTGCCCAATTCATATTAATATATCGTACCTCAATCTGAAAATTCAGGTTAGTAGTTCCGTTATATCCTGCCCCCTGGCGAAGAATAATTTGGAATGTATTTGCTCCACTCCCAAAAGATGGAGTTGAAAATGGTGACACAGCCAAAAAAGTGACCACCAGATAAGTACCATTCTGGCTGTAATAAATATCCCCCCCCTTCGCCGGATCAATATCATCATATTGCGCGGCAATAATTGGCCCGGCACTGTACCCTGAAATTCCCAGCGGATTATATCCACTGTTCCCTACTCCAAAGGTGACATAACCGTTTGATCCCACAAACATATTTGTATAGGTAATATCTCCAAGTTTGATCCCCCCGCTAAAAACACCTCTAATATCAACCATTTCATAGGAATCATCAATATTTGTGATAGAGTTCAAAGTTGAACCAATGGGTGTTAGTTGGGTGGCCTGTCCCATGGACAATTGAGTAAAAAACAACAGAAACAGCACCGATAATGAAAATTTATTTAAATATCCAACAATGTGTTCCAAAACAAATTTAAAGTATATATTATTCATTTTTAAGTAATTATAATAAGATTTGAAACTTACTGAACAAGAAAAGTTAATCCTGTTACCTGCTCAAGTTTGGCTTTAAAATCCAATCCTCTTTGTGAAATAAAAACATCAGAATTATGAATCACCACGTTACCACTTACGTGAAATTTCCATTGCGACAAGGCTGAAGCTTGTTCCTGTATGGTTTCCGGATTTAGCGCCATATTGCAAAAACCCAATGTGCCGGGTTTCGCCGAAACAAAAAGATGTAAATCGGTAACCTGTTTCCCATTTAATGCTTCTGCAATTTGTACAGGAGCCTTGACCTGGCTTGCTAAAATAACATACACGCCGGCCTGTCCGCTATACTGTGCTTTTATTTGTTCAGCGTCAGGAATGGAAACATCGATCACAATGAAATCATTGTTGACATTTTGCGCCTTTGGATTTTGGGCGAAACCAAAAAATAAAAATAAAATCGTTAGTACATTTTTCATGCTTATTTTTTTAATAATTAAACTTCAACCGTTTAATAAAAGTGAACCGAATCATGCTTCATATTTAATTTTTAATGAATGATTCGTTGTGAAAAAAAAACATTCTAAAGCCTCGGGAAAAACTACTTTAAAAAAAATCCTTACATTCACTTCAAATATCAATTTTATCAATCTAAAATTTCTTTAGAAAAACAATTCGTTAACAGAAACAAAAATCCTCATTTTGAATAATCTGAATTGGAATATATCAGTGATTAGACAACCAAATTACTAAACCTAATATTTCCCGTATAGTGCTTGAAAATCATTGAATCTCATTTTATGCCCATAAATCAACCATTAAAGACGATAAAATTAAAAAATTAAACCTTTCATCATTTCCTTACATAAAGAAAATTATAAAAAACGAAGCAAAAAAAAGATTTTCGGTATTATGTATTATAAAAAAGGCAGAGATCGCACCAATCCCTGCCTTCCATTAATATTTATGATAAACCTATTTCCGGTCAACCACCAGTTTTTTTACGATTTGTTTTCCGTCCATCCTCAGATTGACAAAGTACATCCCCGAAACTTTGCCCGACATGTCGAACATAATTCTTTCGGCGGCTGAAT
>CAYWBV010000398.1:0-3827 GCA_964455785.1 uncultured Maribellus sp. | reverse complement strand
ACTTTCCGGTACGGGTCTCCGGCTCCCAGAGTCTCCAGCGGCAAATATCCGCGGTAGCCGTTCTCTTTGATAATTTTGAATAGTTTATTAAAATCGGTGGGTGTCTCTTTCCCGTCGATCCACACGTTTTCTTTGATTTGCCAGGTAACTGCGTACTTCAGGTTTTTCCCGATTTCTACATACGGATCGGATTGCCGGTAGCTGCCAATATCAAGGTTCAGGCCAAGCCACTCCGAATCTACCATTTCAAAAATCCGGTCAACATCAGCGGCAGTTTTTATAAAATCGTTATGGTTTTGAACGGCAATAACAACGCCGAACTTTTTTCCGTATTCACAACACTCTTTTACGTCTTTCGCCATCCATTCAAAAACCTGATCGCGCGAAAAACCTTCGTGGGCGTTGGTTCCGGCAAAAACGCGCAGGTTCGGGATGCCCAGTTTTGCGGCCGCTTCAATCCATTTTTTGATCATTGCGATATCGGCTTCTCGGCTGTTTTCATCGGGGTTTGCAAAATCGTTGCGTACACCGGTTCCGCTGATACCAAGCCCCAGCAAAAATGCCTGCCGTTTAAATTTCATAATAAATTCATCCGGCGGGACTGCGGGATACCCTGGAAAATAATAACCCGTGGGATCGATGGCATCGAAGTTGTGTTCTGCACAGAAATCGAGCATATCGAACAAATCGACTTTCTTTTCCATCAAAAGTGAATTAAAGGAATAGAGATTTAAACTGAGTTTGAATTTGTGCCCGAATTTTTTGTCAACCGCGGCAGATTCTGTCTCTGATGCCAGTGAATGGAAACCGGATGCAACAAACGGAATTGCAAGCATCGATTTCATAAAACGACGGCGGGAACTGGTATTTTCCATGGTTTTAAATTTTCCCCAAATTATAAAATAAAAGGGAAAAATCGTGTTGGTTTTTTCCTCTGTCCCGAAGTTTTTATAAAACTGATTTTTTTGATGGGTTGTTTTTATTTTTGTTGAGGGCTACAACGGAGTTTTCACTTCGAGTAAAAACCCGCTTCCATGAATGTTTTTGATTTCGATGGCAGGATCGCTGGCGAGATATTTTCTAAGTTTTGTTATAAAAACATCCATACTGCGCGCGGTAAAATAGCCGTCGTCGCCCCAGATTTTCCGGAGTGCGGTTTCCCGCGGTAGCAGTTCGTTTTGGTTTTGGCAGAGCAGTTTTAACAAATCCGACTCTTTCGGCGAAAGTTTTACGGTTTCGCCGTCAATGGAAATCTGCCGTAGTTTTGAGTCGAACCGGTATCTGCCGACGGCAAACAGGGTATCAGCGTTTGCAGGGTTTATTGTTTGCCTTTTGATTACGGCCTGGATTTTACACAACAAAACCTCGGTGTCGAAGGGTTTGGTAATGTAATCGTCGGCGCCTGCATTGTACCCCTTCAAAATGTCTTCTTTTAGTGTTTTGGCGGTGAGAAAGACCATGGGGATTTCCTTATCGATAGAACGGATCTCGCGTCCAATGGTAAACCCGTCGATGTTGGGCAGCATCACATCGAGGATACAAATGTGGTATTTTCCGTTTCTGAATTTATCGAGCGCCAGTTTGCCGTCGTCAACCCAGGTAACGGTGTAATCATTGATTTCGAGGTACGATTTCAGCACTGACCCAAAACTGAGGTCGTCTTCTACCAGGAAGATATGTTGTCTGTTGTTCATACTTCGCAAATTTCAATCTTCAAAAAACAAATCACAAATAAATTCCAATGTTTAAAACTCCAAAATTCAAACGTATTCAAATTGTTTGAGTATTTGTTTATTGGTTTTTGATGCTTATTTGAGATTTGATACTTGTTATTTGTTGTTTCCATTTTCATTCTCTTACAAATGGTAAAAATACATCAAAACGGCTTCCTTTTCCGGGTTCGCTGTGAACCGATATTGTTCCCTGATTGGCTTCGAGTACTGCCTTTACGTAACTCAGCCCGAGACCGAATCCTTTTACATTGTGAACATTTCCGGTGGTTTGCCGGTAAAAACGTTCGAAGATTTTACTTTGTACAGCTTTGGTCATTCCAATGCCTTTATCTTCGACAGATACCAAAACCCCGTTTGATTTATTGGCGGTTGTAATTTTAATTTCGGGGGCGTCCGCCGAATATTTGATGGCATTGTCGAGCAGGTTGTAAATTACATTGGTGCCGTGTATTTTGTCAGTGGTTATCACCGGGTTTGCCGCGTTAAGTTGTGATTCCATTTTTCCGCCCCGTTTCTCCACTTGCAGAATGATTCCCTGTATTGTGTCGTTGATCAGTTCGTGAACATCGACCGGTTCCCACACAAACTCAAAATCTTTTTTGTCGAGTCGCGCAATAGTCAGGATGTCTTCCACCTGGCGGTTCATACGGGTATTTTCCTTTTTTATCATGCCCGCAAAATAGCGTATCCGATCCGGGTTGTTCACCACCTTGTCGTTGATAATCGAATCGGTGGCGACTGAAATGGTGGCGATGGGCGTTTTAAATTCGTGGGTCATGTTGTTGATAAAATCCGATTTCATTTCCGAGATTTTTTTTTGCCGCAGAATGTAAAAGATGCTCAGTCCAAAAGTCAAAAGAATAATGACTGAAAACAGAAACGAAACAATCAGCAGCCAGTTTAACGAGCGGTAAATAAAATTGTCGCGCTCCGGGAAAAACAGGGCCAGTTTCAGATTTTTCTGAATAATATCGTTGGGGTAAAGATTGACCTGGAACTCGGTGGTGGCGAGATGTAACGAATCCGGGTTTTCCGACTGGCTTTCAACAAGAATGCTGTCTTTAAGAATTCCGAATTCGAACTGGATCGGGATATTTTTATTTTGCAGTTCTTCGCTTAATACGTTTTGCAAAAGTTCTTTGTCGATTTCGTTTACATCCCAGGTCGCTATTTCTGTAACAACCTGCGTGGCCAGTCGTTTCATGTTTCCGGCTTTTATTTTCATACGGTGCGAAACGTCGGGGCTGATAATATTAAAGGTATCGAGTGTCGTGAGCAGCGAATCGATTTTTATAACGCCAACGGTGTAAAGCGAATCCACATTGGTAATAACCGTATCGGTACGGAGGATAATTACGTTACTGTCTCCGGGTAATTTTTTGTCAAATATAACCGGATTGGTGTTTGCCTCTTTTTTTGAATCGTCGTAAGTATAAGCAACCGTCCCTGAACGTAAATTTTTGGTAGAATCGATTTTTATTTCGAACCGCATGTTTTGCCGGTCGGGATTAAACTCCCTGATAATACGCACAGGGCGGCGTGGTTTCGGGAGTGAATCGGAAGGGGTGGAAAAAACAAAATCGAAATTTTCATCGTGGTTTGTTTCCCAAAATACCGAATCATGAAAAAGCATCCGGTTCATCACCCCGAAGTTGTGAATGTCTTCCAGTTTGTTCACGGTATTGTTCAGGGCTTCGTTTACACTCCGGCTGAACAGTTCGTTTTTAACAAGGATGGCATTGTTCATCCACACCAACTGTACAGCGATAATCCCCAAAATGGAGATTCCCATCAACACAATCAATCCAGTAAAAATCTTCCTGTTCATGGGTCAAATATAGAGAATAAAACAGGCCTTTGTTTGATTTTAACTTTTCCTTAACAGATTTTAACCAGGCTTTAACCGATTGGTTCATTGTGCTTAAGCTATCTTTGTTTCGTACAATTTTTAAAATTTAAAATGATAATTATGAAACGTA
Organism: uncultured Maribellus sp.; assembly: GCA_964455785.1. Classification (GTDB taxonomy): domain Bacteria; phylum Bacteroidota; class Bacteroidia; order Bacteroidales; family Prolixibacteraceae; genus Draconibacterium. Next base: position 115 of record CAYWBV010000398.1, on the reverse strand, counting down.
TTTTAGTCATTTTCGGAATATGGGTTGTTGTTTTTTTAGTTGGATCCTCATTTTCGCTTCGCGAAAATCCACAGGATCCTCCCCGCGGGAAAAAATCAGAGAAACACATTCGAAT
>CAYWBV010000397.1:0-3833 GCA_964455785.1 uncultured Maribellus sp. | reverse complement strand
TGGAACATTTCTGGGACCATTTCGATTATACCGACGAACGTTTTTTATACACACCGCTCCTGAAACCCAAACTGGAAACCTGGTTTACAAAAGTCCTGTACCAGAATTACGACTCGGTAAAACCGTATGTTTTCCGGTTTATCGAAGATGTGAAGCCTAACAAGCGGCTTTTCCAGTTTGTCACTTCATGGTTTCTGAACAGCGCAGTAAACAGCAATATTATGGGGATGGATGCACTGATGGTCGATTTGGCCAGAGTGTATTACCTGTCGGGGGAGGCGTTCTGGGCCAGCGAAAAAACCATGGAAAACATCCGCGAAAATGTAATGTTTGCCGAGAACAACCTGATCGGGAAAACGGCTCCCGACTTAAACCTTGAAAGTGTTGACGGCGAATTTTTCAGGTTACACCAGGTGAAAGCCAAAATAACCGTTTTGCTGATTTTCGAACCCGACTGCTCGCACTGTAAGGTTTTTGTCCCGGAGTTTCATAAAGAAGTATATCAGAACTTTAAAAACAAAGGACTGGCGGTTTATGCCATTTACTCGATGGACAATAAAAACGAATGGACGGAGTTTTTAACCCGGCACGACCTGTACGACTGGATTAATGTGTGGGATGAAAACCATTTGTCGCGGTTCAAAATTTTGTACGATGCGCGCAAAACGCCCGGAGTTTATGTGCTGGATGAAAACAAAAAGATTGTTGCTAAGAATATGACCACCGAACAACTGCAATATTTTATGGAACGCGAGCTGCACTAATATTTTTTTGCGTCCCTCAACCAGGATAAAATGTAAAGATCTTATCTGGAAGAGCCCCGGATAATCAGCTCGGGAAAAAGTTTTTCCACCCTGGGTTGAGCGATGTCGTTGCCGGAGTTGATCCGTTTTATCAGGATTCGGGCCGACAACATGCCCAGTTCGTAGGTAGGTTGCCAGACAGTGGACAACGATGGTCTGAAATAGCACGAGTGCGGATCGTCGTCGAAACCAATTACCGAAATCTGGTCAGGAATAATCCATCCGGCTTCTTTCATCACATACATGGCGCCAATAGCCACCCCGTCGTTGATGGTAAAAACGGCGTCGGGCGGATGGGGCAGCGCCAGAAGCTTTTTGGTCGGGTCGATGCCGTGTTCGGGTGCAAAACCGACACTTTCAACAATATACTCCTCCCTCACCGGGATACTGTAATTTTTCAGCGCGTCTTTGTAGGCCCCCAACCGGTGTTTGGCTGTGGAGAGCGACGGCGGGCCCGCAATGTGCGCAATACGCCGGCACCCCGATTTTATCAGGTGTTCAACCGCCTGGAACGCGCCGCTGTATTCATCCACAAACACTTTATCGACCTCCATCCCTTCACAGTCGCGGTCGAAGATAACCAGCGGGATGTTGCTTTCTGTTAAAATTTTCAGGTGGTCGAAATTTTTGGTTTCCGACGACGGCGAAATCAAAAAACCATCAACACGGATGGATGTAAAACTCCGTACAATCGACTTCTCCTCTTCCACCGATTCGTTGGACTGGCCGATAATCATGTTTATGCCCAGCGGGTTCAGCAAATCCTGGATACCGCTGATGATGGAGGAAAAAAAATAGCTGGTAATTTCCGGGACAATAACCCCGATGGTATTGGACCGGTTCCGAAGAAGATTCAGAGCTAAAAGATTGGGTTGATAGTTCAGTTTCCGGGCCAGTTCGATAACCGAATCGCGGGTTTTTGCGCTGATGGCGGGGTGATTGTTCAGCGCCCTCGAAACCGTTGAAGGCGAGATATTCAGCTCTCTTGCGATTTCGGTTATGGATGTGCGCGATTTTTTCATTCTTCTGTTTCTTTTTACCGCAGAGGCGCCGGGGCGCGACCTCAAAAAAGTTCAAAGTTCAAAGTTTAATGTTTAAAGTTTAAAGGTGACTGAGACTGAGACTGAAACGGTCTCCCGTGTAACAAAACCTCCAACCCGGCCATATCATAAAAAACAGTTGCGCCGAGGTTTTCCAGTTCATTGACATTGTTGTGGTTCGCCAGCCCAAATACATCAAAACCACCCGCCCGGGCCGCTTTTATCCCCGCAATACTATCCTCGATAACCGCACATTCACCGGGGTCAAAACCCATCTCTTTGGCGGCGTGCAGAAATATCCCGGGGTTGGGTTTCCAGCTTCCGATGTCGTACGAACTAAAAATGCGGTTTTCAAACCAATGAATAAGGTTGGTGGTGGTCAAACTCAATTGTATCTTTTCGTGTGGCCCGCTTGAGGCGACACAACAGGGAACCGTAATTTTTTCCAGCAGTTCGGCTATCCCTTTCACCGGGTTCAGTTCGGTCCGGAACAATTCAAAGGTTCGTCTTCTGAACTCTTTTTCGAAATAGGTGGGCAGTTCGGCGGGGGCGTTGTTTTGGATGTATTCAATGGTGCTGGTGATGGATACTCCCGAAAAATTTTCCATAGCATACTGTAAATCGATGGTGAGGCCCACGGAAGCCGCCATTTCAACCATCACCTTGTTCGAAATGGTTTCGCTGTCAACCAGAATCCCGTCGCAATCAAATATCAGGCATTTATATTTCATCTTACCCCACTAAAAGTTTCTCGCCGGTTATCCCGCTTTTTCCACATAAAGCTGCGTGGCTTCCACTTTGGTCACTACAATGTTTTCGCCGCGGTCGATAAACCCGGTTTCGGCCACGGCATCGTAAACATCGCCTTCAACCAGCACTTTACCGCCGGGGCGCAACACCGTTTTTGCCACGCCGGTTTTTCCTTTCAGTGCAAACATGGAAGTTTCGATACTCACAAATCCTTCGTCAACCCGTTGAACGCTTTGCAGCGACATGTTTCTGAACGGCCCCTTTTTCGCTGTAAACAATTTATCGCCTAAGTAAAGCGACAAAACAAATCCTCCAAAAATACCCAGCACCACCGTGGTTATGGCCACTCCCACTTTCAGCATATTCACATGTTCAAAATCGAAATGAACGTTGTCGATAAGGCTCAACACCAATCCTGCAAAAATCAGGATCACGCCCGTTATTCCGAGGACGCCAAAGCCGGGGGTGACAAAAATCTCGACCAGCACCAGGATAATCCCGGCAATAAAGACAACAATTTCCCAGTTTTCGGCCAGACCTTCGAGGTACAGCGGCGCAAAATACAAAATAGCGGCAAGAACGGCCACACCGAGCGGAAATCCGATGCCCGGCGTTTGCATTTCGAAATAGATACCGCCCACAATGGCCATAATCAACAACCCCGAAACAACGGGATGAACCAGCCAGCCAATAATCCGTTCGATAAACGACGGCTCGTATTCCACAATTTTATACTCTTTGATCCCCACTTTACCCAGCACCTCCTGCACATTTTCGGCAGTCCCTTCGCAGTAGCCGTGCTCCATCGCTTCGGAGGCGGTGAATGTCAGTACCTTCCCGGTATCGATAATTCCTTCGATAAAAACGGCCGGGTCAACCATGGCCTCGGCAATCTTCGGATCGCGCCGCCAGCGGTACAGGGTGTCGGTTTCGGTAAAAATGGTGTCTTTTCCGTGGGCTTCGGCCGTGGCGCGCATGGTCGAACGCATGTAACTCTGGTACTTGTCGGGCATGGCCTGCCCGGTTTGGTTCACCACCGTTGCCGCGCCGATACTTCCACCGGGCCGGATATAAATACTGTCGCAGGCGATGGAAATGAGCGCCCCCGCCGACGCGGCGTTGTTATCCACAAAAACATACACCGGGATACGGCTTTGTAAAATTCTGGTGCGGATGGAATCGGCGTCGAGCACCGTACCGCCGTAGGTGTTCATGTGAATCAGGAAAACATCGGCGCCAA
>CAYWBV010000396.1:0-3842 GCA_964455785.1 uncultured Maribellus sp. | reverse complement strand
TACAAAGCCCGTCCGGACGTTTGGCGGGAAAATGTAAACTTACAAAGCCCCAATGGTATTAACGGAAAATGGAAATCTGCAAACCTAAACCTCTGCTGGCGGGTTATCACCTGATTTTTTTAAAAGTAATTTTCTTAATTTTATCCATTCCTTGAAATGCAATATCCTTCGGATTTAAGGTCAAAGCTTACCTACCAAAGGGGTGGGGAAAAGGCCATTACTATATTTTAGTTTGAATTATCCCTTTATAAAGTATTCCGTGTCATTCCCTTTGAATTCAATACATTTGATTTTAAACGCTTCGAATTCAATTTTGTAAGAAACCGCTAGGTATTTAAGTAATGTATCTAAATGTTTTAATGCTTTGGAAAGATGTTTGTCGTAAGTAAAGTGAGCTGAAGTACTTTTGTTCGTGTAGTCCTCATTAATTAAATATCTTGCCCTTCTTGAAAGCCCCTGAAGTTTCATGTAAGCCAAATAAACATTTTCAGGTAATTTACATGGCGATAAAACAGCATAAGGATTAATTGCAGAATTAACTTCCTCATGCTTTCTATAATGCATATTTGCAACTTTGGCAATATGGGCATTTATCAAATGAAGTCCAGAGTAAAAACAAATTGTAACCTGCCAATCCCAAAAGTTATTGTTTTGTGCATTTGTCAACCTCAGAAATTCAAGGTTTCTTTTTGCTTGGATGATATGCTCATTAAATGTTGACACTATAAGACAGAGCTAAACTGTTCCGGGATTGGATAATTATCTGATTTTTCCAGAATAGTAGAACTTAAATGAAATCCAATTTCATCATAATCTGCATTCACCTTTGCCTCTGCTAATAAAAGAGCGTCCTCAGTTTCTTCGTCATTGTCATTAATAACAGCCCAAACCAAAATTCGTGATTCTGACAATTGAAGAGCTAGTTTTTCCGGGTTTCTCCCCCTTTTTTTTACCTCTTCAATATAATCGTAAACCAATTTCTTAATAAAATAGAATGAATTACCAGTTCGAATATTCTTGTTTAATTCATCTTGATCTGCAGAAAACAAAAGCTCATAAATACGTCTCGTTTCTTTGGAAGCAATACCGGTTTCGATTAACAACTCATCTTTTCTGATTGTTGCAACCAAATCGTCGAAACATTTCTTTAAGTCTGTTTCTTTTTTTACTAAGGTTTGCATAAAACTCAAGTTGGATTGTTAATAATTTGCGTTAAAGTTAATAAATAGGAGCACAAAAGTATATCTAAATTTCATAAAAAGTAATAAATAGGAAAGAATATCAATAAATAAAATCTATTTAATAGATTTTTTGCTTGATTTCCCCTGCACAGGTGTTTAGTTTCACCTGTTCCGTGCGATTGCACCTCAAATTCCCATATCTTGCTTTAGTAATGCCTTGCCCCTGTATAATAAATTTTCCCTTTTTAACGATATCTCAACTTTTGCTTTTTAATATTGTTCCTATTGGAATTCGAATAATTACATACAGCAATAAAAATGAAAAAGCCAGGTTTTACTACGCTTTCGTTGAATATACCCTACTCCAAACCCGACCCGCACCAAAGTTTGCAGATGCCTCTTTACGAAACCGTTGCTTTCGAATTTGAATCGGCGGCGCAGATGGAGGCCAATTTTAGGGGAGAATATATTGCGCATACCTATTCGCGGACGTCGAGCCCCACGGTCGAATATTTCGAAATGAAACTAAGGGCCCTCACCGGGAGCCACGCAGTGCTGGCCGTAAACTCGGGGATGACGGCCATTTCGGATACCATTCTTGCAGTTACAAAAGCGGGAGAAAACATCATTTCGGGGAACCAGTTGTTTGGGCACACCTACGCGCTTTTTCAGCAAACGCTGGCCGATTTTGGTTTGGAAACCCGTTTCTCTGACCTGAAAAAAAGAGAAGAAATTGAAAATCTCATCGACAAAGATACACGCGCCATTTATTTTGAAACGGTGACCAACCCGCAGCTCGACATTGCCGACATTGAAATGCTGGCCGGAATTGCGCAAAAACACGGGCTGCTTTTAATTGCCGACAGCACCATCACCCCGCCCAATGTTTTTCGCGCCGGAAAAGCCGGGGTAAATATCGAAGTGGTTTCCACCACCAAATTTATTTCGGGCGGGGCCACTTCGTTTGGCGGCGCCATCATCGACCACGGAAATTACGACTGGGCGCTGAACCCCAATCTTTCGAAATACGCCGAAAAGTTTAAAAACAATACGTTGATAGCGAAACTTCGTAAAAACATTTACCGGAATACCGGCGGGGGTATGGCGCCGCAAACGGCAAAATACATGATTCAGGGGCTGGATATCCTGGAACTGCGTGTTGAAAAATGTTACCGGAATTGCCTGGCGCTCGGAGAGTTTTTCCAAAAACATCCGAAAATTACGGCGACTGGTTACCCGGGATTAACCACAGACAAACGTTATCCGCTGGCTGAAAAATATTTTGGCGGGGTTCCGGGAACCATTATGACCTTCGACCTGGAATCGAGGGAGGCTTGTTATACATTTATGGATCGACTGAAAATCATCCGCCGGGCCACCAACCTGAACGACAACAAAACCCTCATCCTTCATCCGCATTCTACCATTTATGCCGAGTTTACCGAAGCCGAACGCCGGGAAGCCGGTATTCGCGATACAATGCTGCGGTTGTCGGTAGGAATCGAAAATGTGGAGGATTTGATGGAGGATATCGAACAGGCACTGGGGTAAAATTATTCGGTTTTCCGGCCCGTTAAAAAGTCAAAAAAGTGATTTACCCGCGACACTTTTCCGTCGTCCGATTTGGGTTCGTCAATATAATTTGTCCAGAATTTTTTGGCTGAATACGGAAGTTTCTCAAACCGTTTTTTCATACCTGCATCGTTTTCGAGTAGCCACTGAAGGTATTCGGGAACGATGATTTCCGGCAGATCTTCGTCTTTTTCTACAATAATGTGAACGGAGTCTCCCTCCGTTTTTCCAATGGCGTCACGAATCTCCTTTTTCAGGTACAGCCAGTGGGTTCCGTTACCGTGGGGCAGCAGACTCATGTGAAACATTTTCCCGTCGAAGGTGGCTTTTACGCGGACGGCTTTTCGCGTTCCGAATTCTTTGGCGCTTTCAAAAGGGAATTCAGCAAAAACACCCAATTGTGTCCCTTTTATCAGGATGGTTTCGTATTCGTACTTTTTCGCCATTTTATTCCGGTTGAATAAACTGCAGGTTTCGTTTTAATCCGCTGAAACCGGTTCTTTGCACTGCTGAATTTTTAAAAAGTTCAGTAAAAAGCGGCTGTTCCATCTGAACCCATTCCTGTTTTGAAAGCTGAAGTAATTTGGGGCCGGGCTCAAATTCAGGTTCGTTGTGCGGTTCCGATTTCAGGTTCCACGGGCACACGTCCTGGCAAATGTCGCAGCCAAACACGCGGTTTTCAAACTGTCCTTTCAGGTTTTCATCCAGGCTGCCTTTTAACTCGATGGTCTGGTACGAAATACATTTCCGCGCGTCCACCACGCGGTTGGCCACAATGGCTTTGGTGGGGCAGGCGTCGATGCAGCGGGTGCAGGTTCCGCAGTGGTCGCGCACCAGTTTGGGCCGGTCGTACGGAAGTTCGGTGTCGAGCATCAGTTCGCCGATAAAAAAGAAACTGCCGTGGGTAACCGAAATGAGGTTGCTGTTTTTGCCAACCCAGCCTAACCCGGCGCGACGCGCCCAGGCCCGTTCCAGCACGGGAGCCGAATCGGTAAACGCGCGTCCGTTACAAGGTTTTATTTCAGTTTGAATAAAGGAAAGTAACTTTTTGAGTTTGTCTTTCAGTACGAAATGATAATCGGTTCCGTA
>CAYWBV010000395.1:0-3847 GCA_964455785.1 uncultured Maribellus sp. | reverse complement strand
TTTATGGTTTGTTATCTTTGGGGATACTTTCAGAAAAATGAACAAAAAAGAGCTCCAGCAACGGATAAACGAAGTTGGCAAATCATTAACCCGCGAATTAAATGAAGAAGGTTACTGGTCAGGGCAACTTTCATCGAGCGCTCTTGGCGTGGCAGTTGCCGTTGCCGCTTTGCATTTTGACGATGCACGGGGAAATGCTCCGGAAATTCAAAAAGGAATTCAGTGGCTGCAAAAAAACATCAACAACGATGGGAGTTTTGGCGATACGCCCGAAAGTCCGGGGAATGTGAGCACCAGCTTACTGGTTTACGCAGCTTTGAATCTTTATTCGTCAGAAATTTCAGTGAAAGAAACCCAGTTGGAAATTGCGGGTTACCTCAGTTCCCTGAGAATTGATATTCGTTCGCCTCAGGTAGCTGATTATATTTTAGCGCATTATCAAAAAGATTATACCTTTTCTGTGCCGATTCTCGCTATGTGCGGACTTTGTGGCGTTCCTGGCGAAGATGCTTTTATCCACATTCCCCAACTTCCTTTCGAGCTCGCTTTACTTCCCCGGAAATTTTACCGGTTGCTGAACCTGAGTGTGGTGAGTTATGCAATTCCGGCCCTGGTGGCCGTGGGAATTGTCATTTCCAAAAAGAAAAAGTCAAACTTGTTTTGGCGAATTGTCCGCAGGTTTTCCGTTCAAAAAGCGATGAATATTTTACACCGGATGTTGCCCGAAAGCGGTGGCTACCTGGAAGCGATTCCGTTGACGGCTTTTGTCGCACTGAGTTTGATAAACTCAGGACTCCGGGAAACCAAAGTGGTAAAAAAAGGAATCCTGTTTTTGAAAAGAATCCAGCGGGAAGATGGTGGCTGGCCCATTGATGTGGATTTGTCAACCTGGGTAACTTCGCTGGCTGTAAAAGCATTTGGGGCGGAATTGAACGGATTTTTAGATTCCGACGAGCAGGATAAAATTGCCGATCATTTCCGGCTGATCCAAAACAGGGAAATTCATCCGTTTAACGGAACCGGTTCCGGAGGATGGGGCTGGACTAATTTTTCCGGTTCGGTTCCCGATGGCGACGATACCCCGGGAGTTATTCTGGCTCTTTTAAAACTTCAGCCCAAAGAACGAGTTAAAAAAGAAGTTTTGGCAGCTTCCCGTTGGTTACAGGAGTTGCAAAATAGCGATGGCGGTTTTCCAACGTTTTCAAAAGGGTGGGGGAAGTTGCCGTTCGACCAGAGTTGCGCCGATTTAACCGGCCATGTTCTACTGGCTGTTTCTACGGTTCTGGAAATCTACCGAAACGAACTGAAGAAAAAAGACGTTCGGATTTTGGAAATGATTTTTGAGGGAACGTTGAGTTATCTGGAGAAAAAACAATCGGCAGAAGGAAGCTGGCTCCCGTTGTGGTTCGGCAATCAGATGACGCCCGATCATACCAATCCGGTTTACGGTACAGCAAAAGTTTTAATTTATCTGAAAGATACAACCGGTCACAAACGTCACGGCCTGGAAATTCTGCAACGGTTGGAAAAAATGATTCAAAAAGGAAATGATTTTTTGATTTCGGTTCAAAATGAAGACGGAAGCTGGGGAGGGGATAGAAATATTCCCGGAACGATGGAGGAAACAACACTGGCGGTTTCTGCGTTGCTTTCGGCAGAAAACAAGGAGATTTGTTCTTCAGGATTGAGCTGGCTCGATAGATTTTATCTTGAGAATGGGTGCAAAGCTTCGCCAATCGGGCTCTATTTTGCATCGCTCTGGTACGACGAAAAACTGTATCCTGTAACTGCGTATCTTGAAACATTGTCCAGAGTTTATGAATTTGATGTTGAAATAGTCTCGCCTTCTGTGGTAACGTAATTTTTTGCCAGGTTGGCTGTTAAACACGAATGTACCGGTATAATCTCAACTAAATCACCCACCCGGAAGTTTTGAAACTGGTTTTGTTCTACCTTTAAAATCCCATGTTCCTGAGAAAGGGCAGCCACGTAATTTAACGGGTCGAGCAGTGTTTTTTTACCGTCTTTTTGAATCTCGATCCGCCCAAACATCCTTTTCCCGTTGATGTTAATGATGGATTCTTTGGACAAATGTATTGCTCCTCCGTAAATTACAATTTCGTTTCGCGAAAGATGTCGGGCAACCACCGGGCAAACCAGCCGCACGGCAATATCATCGAACGAACAAACGCCGAGGTTTTGCATCATCAAATCGTAAAACACAAAATTGCCCGGTCGTATTTCATCCACACCGTCGAAATTGGCGCAAATACTGCACGACGGGGTGTCGCCGAGGCTGATTTCAATTTCCGGAAAATCTTTCTGCCAGGCTTGTTTTAGCGATTTTAATTTCAGCAACGCATCAGAATGCCGGCTGAAAATCTCGTCGGTTGAACGGGCCTGGTATGTATGTCCGGTGTGGCTGAGAAAACCTTTAAAAGTCAATTTTTTATTTTGTAAGATGATTTTGATAACGGATTCGATTGTCCCGGTTTGCGACGATAAAATGCCCGTCCGGTTATAACCCGTGTCAATTTTGATATAAACTCCCAGCGGATTTTTGATTTTCTCCGACAAAACTTTTGCAGCTTCCTGGTTTTCAACCAAAACATTCAGTTGAATGTTGCCGGCCAAAAGGTTTATATTACCAATTTCAAGGATATTTACCGGGAAAGCGATGGTAATGTCGTTCCAGCCGTTTGCCGCAAAATATGCGGCCATTTGCACCGACGAAACCGTGATCGTTTCGACCCCGAAAAGTTTGAACCATTCGCCGATTTGCGCCGACTGGTGGGTTTTAAAGTGGGGCCGGAAACGTATATTGTTTTCGGCGGCTTTTTGAGCCATTTTTTTTATGTTCTGCAAACAGGTTTGTTTGTTAACGACAAAGGTAGGGCGGATAATCTCCATCATTTTTTGTTCAATCGATTTTTGTTTTTAATTGTTTTTCCAGGGCTTCCCTTACATCCATCAGTTTTTTCGAGATGCCGGCCTTGTAAATGTGGGGGCTGATAAACCGCTTGTGCTCGTCGGGAAGGAGTTTTACCCGTTCAGCGAGATACCTGTGTATTTCGGAGATGGTTTGTTTCTCCATTGATATTTTTCCTTCTAAAAAGGCTGGAAACAAAAGAGTTTCGAATGTTAACCCTTTTACCGATGTATTTTTTTCGGGATAAACCGGGTGGTAAATAACATCAGTTTCTCCCGGGTTTTCTTCTTCGAGAAGAATGGCATCGCGGTAAAATTTTCCTTCATTGTCGAAGAAGCGAACCAGCTTCTTTTTCCCCGGGAGTGTTATTTTTTCAATATTTTCCGAGATTTTCATTTTCGGGACTCCGTTAATCTCCGAAAGTTTGTAAACCCCGTCGAGGGAGGCATCGCTTTTCCCGGTAACCATTTCAGTTCCTATTCCAAACAGGTCAATGGGCGCTTCCTGTTCTTTCAGCAGGCTTTTTACCACCATTTCGTTGAGTTGATTGGAGGCTACAATTTTTACGTAATCCAGGCCTGAGCTGTCGAGCATCTTCCGTGTTTTTTTGCTCAGGTAGGCAAGGTCGCCGCTGTCGAGGCGAACGGCTTTTAACCGGTGCCCGGTTTGTTCCATTTCTTTGGCTACCCGAATGGCGTTCGGGACGCCGGAATTTAGCGTGTCGATGGTGTCTACCAGCAGAATCGTATTTTCAGGGTGAATTTTTGCGTAAGCACGAAACGCCTCCAGTTCTGAATCAAAACTTTGAATCCAACTATGCGCCTGCGTTCCTGAAACGGGAATATCATAAAGTTTTCCGGCCAACACATTCGAAGTGGACGAAGCGCCGCCGATACAGGCAGCGCGGCTGGCATGGAC
>CAYWBV010000394.1:0-3863 GCA_964455785.1 uncultured Maribellus sp. | reverse complement strand
AATCCGACGGATTGTATCATGCCAAAGAAGGCACCGGCTACGAAGGCTGGATAAAGCTGAAAGACGGACTGACTGAACTGGTTTACGCGGAGGCTTTATTTTCAACGGTATTGAAGGCCTTAAAAGAAACAGGTACAGATTTGCCGGAAGCTGCTGAATGGAAAAAAATATTGGAAAACCTGGCGCCCCTGCCGGTGGTGGAACCTGCCGGAAAATTATTCTCGGCTGAAGGTATCGAATATAAGTTGAACCATGGGTTTTTCAAGAATAGTGTTGTCCCCGGTAATAAAATATTTGCGGCAGGGTGGGGAATCAAAGAAAACGAAATGCTGACCGTTTATTCTCCGGTTGAAGATTATTCGATCAATTGCGGGTTCAAATTGCTGGATGGTATTTTCCCATCGGTTCCTTCTTCACCGGTATTTCCATCGGGGGTTATTGGATTGTCACAGCAAAAAAGTCCGCTTTTTAGAATTGCAGAGACGACCACCCTTTTATATGGGACAGATGTGATGGGATGGGATCCGGTGCCAATTGTTATGGCACGCCTTGGACTTTCTAAGGAACTGGAAAAAAATCTTTCAATCTTCCCTAAAAAATGGCAAATCTACTGCAACGGGTGGGGTCATATCGGAGGAGAGTCAGAGGTAAAAAAAGATGCTGAATTATTTTTCAGGACAAATATGGTAAAAGATGCTGCTTTCCCAAAAGCAGAAAGATTCCCGTTCCCGGTGTGGCCATTCCGGCAGATGTCGATGGAATCGATGTCGCTGTTGGCAACCGCAATGAACGAGTCATTACTTCAGAGTTACGACGGTATCCTAAGGATTTTCCCTGCTTTCCCGGATGACAGGAACGGGCGGTTCACCCTTTTTGCCGAGGGAGGGTTTAAAGTATCTTCTGAAATTAAATCAGGTGAAATTCAGTGGGTTTGTGTAACCAGCTTGTTGGGAAACCCCTGTAAGGTAAAATTGCCGTGGGGCAAAGCAGTTATACAATCCAGCCTGAAAAAGAAAAGCCAGCCAGTTTCCGGCGAAATTGCAGAAATGAAGACAAAAGCCGGCGAAGTAATTATAATCCTTCCCGAAGGGAAAAGTAGTAACGAATGGTCGGTTTTCAACGAAATCCCCCAGGAAAATGAAAAAGTCAAATACCATTCTTCGGGGAAAACTCAACTTGGAATCCCCAGAATGTATTAACCAGAAGAAGAAAACCAATTAAAATCTGTTTTAATGAAAATAAGTCAAAAAAAACTTTTTATCCTGACATTTCTTGTTCTTTTGTTGAATTGTATGCCGGTTTTTGCCCAGCAACTTTCCGTCGGGGGTGGCATAACTTCAGCATTTGACCCGAAAATTGCCAGTTGGGACATTTCGTGGCCCGGGAGGGTTTCGCAATACGACCTGGTTTTCCTCAGCCCTCCGGTCGACCCATTGCAGGGCATTCCACTCGGAAACGGCGAAACCGGGGTGTTATTCTGGTGTGAGGATTCAAAGATTATTGCCGTTGTCAACAAAAGCGATTTGTGGGACGATGCTACATTTGGCCCTTTTCATAACTGGAGCGGAAAAGAAGAAGATTACAGTACCACGTTGCGTCATGCCTGCCGGATTGTAATTGATTTTAAATTCCCGGTTTTTAATGCGATGTACCTTTCCGGGTTTAAAGCCCGGCTTAACCTTGCCGATGCCTCAATGACCCTTGAATCGCAAAGCCCCTTCGGAAAAATATCGTTGACTGCATTTGTCAACCATCAGACAGGAGTTTTGTTTTACAGCCTGAATTCTTCGCTGAACGAAGACGTACCTGTCGATATTTCGGTTGAACGTTTTGGCTCGCGTACCTATTCGCACTGGTACAGCCAGGTCAACCGCGATGCTTCCATCGGTTTGCCGGGGACAGAGGCCGAGGCAGACAACAGTGGCGTTTATCTGACTCAAAAATTGACTTCCGGCACATTTGCTGTTGGCGGAAGTGTCATTCAATCCAATGGTCTGGACGTGGATTATTCACGCAGGCACTCCCGCTGCGCCACGATTTCAGCAAGCGGAAAACGGGAAAAAAATTTTCAGCTTGCTTTTACGGTAGCTTCACCTGAAGATAAAGAACCGGTTGCTGAAGTAAAAAACAGTTTGGCTGAAGTTACCGGGAAAGGTTTGCCATTTTACCGGGAAAACAACAGGGAAATTTGGAAATCAATCTGGAACCGGTCGTTTATGGATTATGGCGACGACTACCTGAACAACCTCTGGTACCTGACCATGTATTATGCAAACACGTCGCAGGGGGGCAAATATCCCGGGCGCTTCAACAACGGATTGTGGACCTGGAGCCGCGATGTGCAGAACTGGAATTTTTATTTTCACTGGAACCAGCAGCAGTTGTACTGGCCGTTGAATGCTGCCGGTTTTCACGAACTGGTAACCCCGTATCTCGAATATCGTTTTAACTCGCTGCCACAGGCCAAAAATGATGCGAAAGAGTTTTTTAAAACCGACGGCGCTTTTATCTCCGATGTAACCGAACGTCGCGGTTTTAATTCAGCAAGCGAACTTAGAAATCATACCCCTGTTGCCGAAATTGCCCTCGACTTTTGGCGGCAATACCAATATACCGGCGACAAAAATTTTGTGAAAGAAAAAGCCCTGCCTTTTATGGTGGAAGCCGCCCGTTTTTATCAGTCGCTGCTGGTGAAAGAAGAGGATGGATTGTATCATGCCAAAGAAGGCACCGGCTACGAAGGCTGGATAAAACTGAAGGACGGTCTGACCGAGTTGGTTTATGCAGAGGCTTTATTTTCAACGGTATTGAAAGCCTTAACGGAGACAGGTACCCATTTGCCGGAAGCAGAAAAGTGGAAAGAAATACTACTTCATCTGGCGCCACTCCCAACTGTGGAAACTGACGAAGCGACAATTATCAGTAGTGGTTCGGGCTTTAAACTTAACCATGGTTTTTTTAAAGGAAAAGCTGTGCCTGGAAACAAAATTATGGCTGCAGGGTGGGGAATCAAAGAAAACGAAATGCTGACCGTTTATTCTCCGGTTGAAGATTCTACAATTAATCACGGACTTAAATGTCTTGATGGTATTTTTCCGTCGGTTCCTTCTTCGCCGGTTTTTCCATCGGGTGTTATCGGATTGGGGCAAAAAGGTAACAGCCTGTTCAATCAAATGGTAACGACAACGCTTTTGTATGGTCCGGAAATTACCGGCTGGGATCCGGTTCCGATTGTTTGGGCACGGCTCGGGCTGGACAAAGAACTTGAAGCCGGGCTGGAACGTTTCCCATCGCGTTGGCAAATCTATTGCAACGGCTGGGGGCACTGGGGTATGGAAGGTGAAATCAATAAAGACGCGGAATGGTTTTTCCGCACAAATACAGTCCGTGATGTGGCCGGTAATGAAAAAGTTCCCCTTCCGATGTGGCCGTTCCGCCACATGTCGATGGAATCGATGTCGGTGCTGGCAACGGCGATGAACGAGTCGCTGCTCCAGAGTTACGACGGTGTGCTGAGAATTTTCCCCGCTTTTTCAGCTAATAAATCGGGGCGGTTTACACTCCATGCCCAGAGCGGTTTTATTGTTTCCTCGGAAATTAAATCGGGTGAAGTAATGTGGATTTGCATAAAAAGTATAAACGGGAACTCCTGCAAACTGCAACTTCCCTGGGAAAAAGCAACCGTTCAGTCGGACCTCAAAAAGAAGAACCAGCCTGTGTCAGGGGAGATTGCTGAATTCAATACAAAAGCAGGCGAAGTTTTTCTAATTCTTCCGGAAGGCAAAAAATCTGGAGAATGGACAGTTACTCCCGAAAATCCCGGAGAAAACGGGAAACCTAAATTTCATTCTTCCGGGAAAGTT
>CAYWBV010000393.1:0-3879 GCA_964455785.1 uncultured Maribellus sp. | reverse complement strand
CAAAGACCCTTCTCGATGAATACGGGATGAACGTGGTTTCCATCGCACGCGGCGGATTTTTTCCTTCTGTTGAAAAGGAAAAACGGCAGGCTGCCATCGACGATAATTTATGGGCCATCGAACAGGCTGCCGGTGTTGGAGCGCCGGTTATTGTGCTGGTTTGTGGCGCCGATGGGCGGCAATCGCTGGAAAAATCGCGGGAGCAGATCCGCGAAGGAATTGAAAAAATCCTTCCGCAGGCCAAAGCTGCCGGTGTAAAACTGGCTATCGAACCACTGCATCCGATGTACGCAGGAGATCGTTCGGCCATTAACACCCTTGAACAGGCCAACCAAATGGCAGAAGAAATTAATTCCGAATTTGCCGGTGTGGCGGTAGATGTTTATCACTTGTGGTGGGACAACAATCTTCAAAAAGAAATTAAAAGGTGCGGGAAAAACGGCAACCTGCTGGCTTTTCACGTTTGCGACTGGAATGTGCCCACCACCGATTTCCTGAACGACCGCGGGTTAATGGGCGATGGCTGCATTCCGGTAAAACAGATTCGTGGTTGGGTAGAAGAAACCGGTTTTAACGGTTACAACGAAGTAGAAATTTTTTCAGACAAATTCTGGAAAACAGATCAAAAAGAGTATCTTGAAAAGATTAAAAATGCATACTTAAACTTTACATGATATGAACCGGATTATCTTCACATTGGCACTGTTGTTCCCTCTTGTTTCGAACGCGCAGGTACAGGAAAAAACCGACCGCGGAGTTGTTGCCCTGGCTGTCAGCGAAAAGGCAGTTTTTGTGGGTTGGAGGTTATTGAAAGATGATCCTGAAAATATGGCTTTTAACGTTTACAGAAAAGATCTTGGTCTGGGAGAATATGAAAAAGTAAACAACGAACCCATAACCGGCTCCACCAATTTTCTGGATGAAACCATCACTCCGGGGCATGGTTACAACTACAGGATAAAAACCGTGGAGCGGTCGAAAGAAGAAGACGCTTTGGGCGAGGCCTATGTTTTTACACTTTCGGGCGACCAGCCCTGGATTTCCATAAAACTGAAAGACAACATTACACTGAAAAGAATTGGTATCGGCGATTTGGATGGCGACGGCGCTTACGATTTTGTGCTGCAGCACCCCGATTTTAATGTCGATCCGTATTACCGTCCCGGGTACTGGAAACGTAGTCCCGAACCGTATAAATTAGACGCTTATTCATCCAAAGGAAAATTTTTGTGGCGTCACGATATGGGCTGGTCCATCGAAACCGGGACCTGGTATTCGCCTTATATGGTTTTCGATATTGACCAGGACGGGAAAGCCGAAGTGTATGCCAAGGCAGGAGAGGGAGACCCGCGCGAAATGGACGGGCATGTTTTACAGGGGCCGGAATATCTCGTAAAACTTGATCCGCAAACAGGAGAGCTCTTGAAGAAGCAGAACTGGATTTCAAAAGATGGTTTTGAGTCGTACAATTACTGGAGCCGCAATTTTCTGACAGTTGCCTATTTGGATGGAAACAACCCTTCGCTCGTGATGCAGCGGGGTACTTACACGGTAATTAAAACCGAAGCGCTCGATAAAAACCTTCAGCCCATCTGGAAATGGCAAAGTTTGGGTGAATATAAAAAATACAAAGGACAGGGGGCACATGCCATCATGACGGGCGATATCGATCTTGACGGAAAAGATGAACTGGTTTTCGGAACTTCGGCGCTCGACGACAATGGGATTCCCATGTGGTACACCGGACTTGGCCACAACGATGCCGGATATATTGCCGATATTATCCCCGACCGCCCGGGTTACGAAATTTTTTACGGAGTGGAATCCCGTTCTCCGAAAAACGGGGTTTGCGTTGTTGATGCAAAAACCGGAGAAATTATCTGGGGTTACGAAGGCAGCACTGTCCATGTTCACGACCAGGCAATGATTGGCGATATCACGGATGAATATCCCGGGATTGAATGTTATGCCGGGGAAGCAAAAGGCGGCGATAAATTCTTTTTGTACACTGCCAACGGGGAAAGACTCTCTGATAAAAACCTGTGGGGACTCAGTCCGCGCGCCGTTTGGTGGGATGCCGACGAGCAAAAGGAAATCTGTTACAAAAACGAAATCATTGAATACAATGGCGATGTAAAACTCAAAATTGAAGGGAAAGTATTAATTGTTGCCGATATTCTGGGCGACTGGCGCGAAGAAATTATAACCAGTCTTCCCGGAGAGCTGAGGATTTATTCCACCAACATTCCATCGGATAAAAAGAAAGTTTGCCTCATGCAAAACCATTTGTACCGTATGGCAGTGGCCGATGCAACCATGGGGTATTATAATGCCCCGCAGGTCGGATTTAAATAAAAGCCCCACCTGGCCTCCCCAAGGGGAGGAAAAGCAATAGGAAATGAACCAAATGAAAAATAAGAATATAAAAATACGCTGCAAAACTCCCTTCCCCCTCCGGGGAAGGGTCGGGGATGGGGCTTAAAACTTAAAATATGATTCACAAAGTAGGAATAATCATGAACGGCGTTACCGGCCGGATGGGAACAAACCAACACTTAATGCGGTCGGTTGTTGAAATCATCAGACAGGGCGGAGTGCAGGTAAACGCTTCGGAATTTATTATGCCCGACCCGGTTTTGGTCGGTCGCAGTGAAATCAAACTAAAAAAACTGGCCGAAATGTCGGGCGTGGAGAAATGGACCACCGATTTGGATTCGGTGATAAACGATCCTCAATACCCGATTTATTTTGATGCGCAAACCACCGGCCGCCGGGCCGAAGCTGTAAAAAAAGCGGCCAGGGCGGGGAAACATGTTTACTGCGAAAAACCTGTGGCAACCGACACTGCCACCGCGCTCGAACTTTACAAAGTATGCGAGGAAGCTGGTGTAAAACACGGCGTGGTTCAGGATAAACTGTGGCTCCCCGGACTTTTAAAACTAAAACGTCTGATGGAAAACGGTTTCTTCGGAAAAATCCTTTCGGTGCGTGGCGAATTTGGCTACTGGGTTTTTGAAGGGCACACGGTTCCGGCGCAGCGCCCGAGCTGGAACTACCGGAAGGAAGACGACGGCGGTATCATCGTGGACATGCTTTGCCACTGGCGGTATGTTCTCGATAATCTTTTTGGAAATGTAAAAGGTGTGTTTTGTCTCGGCGCAACTCACATTCCCGAACGTGTGGATGAACAGGGAAAACCCTACAAATGTACAGCCGATGATGCCGCTTACGCAACGTTTGAACTGGAAGGCGGGGTAATTGCCCATTTTAATTCATCGTGGACAACCCGCGTACGCCGCGACGATTTGCTTACCCTGCACGTGGACGGTACAAAAGGTTCTGCGGTGGCCGGACTTCGCGAATGCTGGACACAACACTATGGCAACACCCCAAAACCCGTGTGGAACCCCGATATTCCAAATCCTGTTAATTTTTATGAAGGCTGGAGTAAAGTGCCTGAACAGGAAGTTTACGACAATGCTTTTAAAGCGCAATGGGAACTTTTTTTAAAACATGTGGTAAAAAACGAACCGTTCCGGTGGAATTTGCTGGAAGGGGCCAAGGGAGTTCAGTTGGCTGAAAAAGGGCTGGAAAGCTGGGCGAAAAAAACGTGGGTGGAAATACCAGAGATACAGTGATCAGTGTTTAGTGATCAGTCTCAGCTTTCGGTAGTCAATAGTCAGCAGTAATCAGGAAAACAAAGGAACTGCAATAGACATAGATAAAAACAATGGTTAAAATAATTTCTATGTGACCTAATGTGCCTATTGTGGTGAAAAGCAGATAGAAAAAGGATAATGAAAAAAACAGCATTAATAACCGGTGGATCGCGCGGAATAGGGCTGGGCATTGCCACTGAACTGGCCAAGGCCGGTTTTG
>CAYWBV010000392.1:0-3879 GCA_964455785.1 uncultured Maribellus sp. | reverse complement strand
GACCCAATACGACTGTCATTTGACCCATATACGAGTGTAATTGCACCCAATACGACTGTCATTTGACCCCTAAACAGTGTCATCGGACTCCGGAGAAGCGCGTCAGAGGGCGTTAAATGGTTGCCCAAAACGGAAACAGGTTGATCAGCAGGTAAACCACTGCGGCAATGGCCATACTCACCGGAATGGTCAGCACCCAGGCCACAAGCAGGTTGGTAGCCACACCCCAGCGCACGGCCGACATCCGTTTGGTCATACCCACGCCCATAATCGACCCGGCAATGGTGTGCGTGGTACTCACCGGTATCCCCAGCCCCTGCGAAACGCCAAACAGGGTGATGGCCCCGGCGGTTTCGGCGGCCACACCTTCGAGCGGGGTAACTTTGGTGATTTTTGTTCCCATGGTTTTTACAATTCTCCACCCTCCAATCATGGTCCCGGCGGCAATGGCGGTGTAACACGAAATGGGAATCCACGAAGGAACGTGCAAATGGCTTTTCCCGGCGGCGTCGATGGTTTCGGTAACATGCGCCCAGGCCGGTATTTCGGCGCCGCTGAGGTTCAGATGGGCTATGTACACCAGCATGGCCGCGCTGATAATCCCGACCACCTTCTGCGAATCGCTCCCGCCATGCCCCAGGCTGAACGCGCCCGACGAAACCAACTGGAGCCTTTTAAACCATTTGTTGGCTTTGTGCGGATGGGCGCGCCTGCAAACCCATAAAATAACGACGGTAAGGACGTACGAAATCAGCATCCCGATGATCGGGGCGACAAAAATAAAAAATACGGTTTTCAGAATCACCGCCTGGTTGATGACGGTGAATGTGCCGGTGTGGGCCACGGCGGCGCCCGCAAACCCGCCGATTAACGTGTGCGACGACGACGACGGAATACCCAGCCACCAGGTCAGAAGGTTCCAGATGATGGCGGCGATAATCCCGGCGAGGATTACTTCGAGGTTTATCGATCCGTTTTCAACCGTCTTCGAAACGGTGTTGGCCACCTTCAGGTCGAAAATCCAGTAGGCGAGAAAATTAAAAAACGCCGCCCAGATTACCGCCGGCAGCGGGGCGAGTACTTTTGTGGAAACTATCGTAGCGATGGAATTGGCTGCATCGTGAAACCCGTTGATGAGGTCGAACGCAAATGCCAGGACGATGATGACGATGAGTACAGTAAACATATACTTTCTGATAGATAAAATGAGGAGAAAAATGTCAGGAGTATTTTACCACAATGGTTTTTACCACATCCGAAACATCTTCTATTTTATTCGCAATTTTTTCGATGTTGGTCAGAATATCTTTTTGTTTGATGAGTTCGATGGCGTCTTTTTCATTTTCGAACAGGCTCGAAATGGCCTGGTGGAAAAATTCATCGACACGCGTTTCCAGTTTGTTGAGTTGTTTGCAGGCGTGAAACGTTTTGTCGGTGCTGGTAAAATTCTCAAGTCCGTGGACCGCGGTTTGGAGCAGCACACATCCTTTCTGGATTTCGGCTACCATCTCTTTCATGTACGGGCTGAATGCCGACAACCGGTAAAATTCCACTTTCCCCGACAAGCCGTAGATGAGGTCAACCACATCGTCGATGGTGTTGGTAAGCTGCACAATGTCTTCGCGGTCAAACGGAGTGATAAACGTGTGGTTTAACGCGTCGAAAATCTGGTTGGTCACCTCGTCTCCCTTTTTTTCAATCAGCTTAATTTTGAGCCGCGTTGCTTTTTGTTCGTCAACCGATTTCGAATCAAAAAGATTTTTAAGTTCTGCCGACGCCTCGATACAATTGAGGGTGGCCTGGTTAAACATGGTGTAATACTTTTTTTCTTTCGGAATAAAATACTTGAGCAGGTTCGATAAATTCATACAACGAATATTATGATAGTAACTTTTGAATTCCCGGTACAGAAAATTGATGCAAATATGCAGATAAGATGTTAAAATAATGTAAATGGAAAATGAAATTTGCGGTTCATTTTATGAAGTTGTCAAAAGTTGAACATGAATTTAATCCACCGTCTCGCCTCAGGCGAGACACCTCCTTTTTAAAAGGAGGACTTACTCCGTTCAGCTG
Organism: uncultured Maribellus sp.; assembly: GCA_964455785.1. Taxonomy (GTDB): domain Bacteria; phylum Bacteroidota; class Bacteroidia; order Bacteroidales; family Prolixibacteraceae; genus Draconibacterium. The sequence goes on along the minus strand of CAYWBV010000392.1, from coordinate 1,803 downwards.
CCGGTGTTGTTTCAGGGCGCGTCCCCTCCCGACAAGTCGCGACAGGCATTGGCGAAGAGCTTGTCCCGAGTAATCGGGAGGGAATTAGGGGGATTGAACAAAAACAACTTTTAACTTTTGACAGCTTCTTTATGAAAAGTGGACCTGGGACTGTTCGGAACGTATTTTAAAGAGTGTAGCGCGTAGCAGAATCGAACTGCCATTGTCGGATTGAGAAACCGATCTCCTAACCGTTAGAGGAACGCGCCGTTGCGTATTGTTCTGCCGCTGTTCAGCCCCGCAAAAATAACAATTTTATTTGGGGCGATACCAACAAATGTTGTCAATTTTTGCCGGAATTCTTCGCGGCCGGGCGACCGGTTTTTAACCGCGCCGGTCAATCTGCTGCCGGAAAACGCGCCTCGCCGTCATACCGTACTTTTTTCAAGAACTGCGCCGCTGTTGGGGCCCTCGTTAAACAGCAGGTCGAGGATACTCAGGTTGGGCACAAATCCCCACTTTTCAGCAAAAACCTGCGTGTATTCTACTGGCCGGAAACCGGTATCGGGTTGGGCTTTGTGTATTTTGGGCGTAATCAGTTCGCGGAAGTTTACCGTTCCTTCGGGCACCTTTTCAAAATCGTCGGTTAACATCACCGGGTTATCAATTTCCAGGAGCTCGCAGAGGGTTTCGTTCACCAGACCGTTAAAATCGAACAGGAACTTCTGCTTTTTCTCGAAAAAGGGGCGGATTTCGTCGCTGTAGTATTCGAAAAACGGCGACGAGTTGTAGGCCGAGAACAGTGTGCGCCAGTGGTTACGCTGCCAGTCGGTGTCGTACGAAATACGGATGTCTTTGACAAGGATTTTGGGGCCGCGCCCTTTTACCACCGGCACAATCAGCATCACCGGGCCGTTGCCGCCCATAATTTTACACCGGTTGCGGTAGGTTTGTTTGATAAAGTTTTCGTAGGGTTCGATATACACCGTTTTGTATTTTACAAATTTGGAATAATACTGAATGGGCGCAAAATAAGTGGTGCTGAGTAGAATTGAATTGGCCTGCTCCATCTTTTTTTTGACTGTTAGTCTTTAAAAAACGAGCGGTCATCTTCTTCGTCTTCGAGTTCGATTCCTTCGGGGCCCGGCTCTTCGTCAAATTCAATCACTTTGCCTTTTTCAACTCCTTTGCTTCGGTTCGCCTCCAGTTCTTTGTTGACTTTGGCCAACTGGCTGCGTTCCTTTTTTAGTTTCCAAATACGCGGATAAAAATAGACAACACCGATGAGGTATCCGGCAATAATACAACAGATGATAACCAGTACAAGGGGGGCGTTCGCGATTTCCCAAAAGAAAACATTGATGGTAATTTCCGTGGAGTTTTGCAGCGTAAAAATCACCAGCAAAACTGCAATGATTAAAAGAAGGATGATAACAGCCTGCATTTTCTTTAATTTTTGATAAATATAAAAAAAGGGCGGCAGAATCCGGCCACCCTTTTTGTGAATATTTTAATTCTACTTTGACACTTTCGAAAAATCCACTTGTTTTTACCCTGAATCCCTAAAGGGAACAGGTGGATTTTTCTTCTTTCACCCTCCGGGGGTGGGGTAAAAAAGAAGAAAAATCCGGTTCCAACCCAATTTGTCAAAGTAGAATTAACGAAAGTTTTAACGGATGACGCTGAACATCCTCCGTAAGCGGATTTTGGTCGGGAAACTTTTGTCTTTATCCAGCGAAAGCCAGATAAATTTGGCTTTGCCTACCACGTGGTCTTCGGGAACAAAACCCCAGTAACGCGAGTCGGCCGAGTTGTGGCGGTTGT
>CAYWBV010000391.1:0-3887 GCA_964455785.1 uncultured Maribellus sp. | reverse complement strand
ATGGACCTTGTGAAATTAAGGACGACAAAAGAAGGCACCACGTTTTACCTGAACACCGAATTCGACAAAAACGAATTGAATAAATTCGAATAGACCCGTTTTTCAGGCTGTTTTTCCCATTTTTGTTTTTCAAATAAACCAATCCCTCATTTTTCTGTTTATTTTTAACGCTCTAAAATAAAATATCAAATTATGCTACAAAAAATTTCTTTTTTGATTGTAATCCTGGGAATTGGATTTTCAGCTTTTGCGCAGGATGCATACCTGACTGCAAAATCGGAAGATGTTGAAAAAACGTATGTAGGAGGTGAGGCCTACGAGGTCAAAACATTTCCGCAAAAATTCAAAGCCAAAAAACCAAAAAATATTATCTTTTTGATTGGCGACGGAATGGGAGTTTCGCAGGTTTTTGCCGGATTAACGGCAAATCACGGAAAACTTTTTCTCGAAAACTGCAAACACATCGGGTTTTCAAAAACACAATCGGCGGATAATTACATCACCGACTCGGCCGCCGGTGGTACTGCCCTTTCCACAGGTGTAAAAACATACAATGGCGCCATTGGGGTAGATGTTGACAAAAAGCCGGTGCAAACAATTTTGGAAGCGGCTGAAGAAAAAGGTCTGGCTACCGGGCTGGTTTCCACATCGGCGATAACCCACGCCACGCCGGCGTCGTTTATTGCCCACCAGGGAAGCCGTTCGAGCTACGAAGACATTGCCGCCGATTTTCTGAAAACCGATATCGACGTGTTTATTGGCGGAGGTTATAAACATTTTGCCGAAAGAAAAGACGGGAAAAACCTTACTGAAGAATTGGTTAAAAAAGGATACACGGTTGAACGCAACATCGAAAAAATAAAAACAATAAAAAGCGGGAAACTGGCCGGACTCACTGCCGACGAACACAACGGCAGGGTAGCCGAACGGAAAGACATGCTGCCGGTTGCCACCGAAACAGCCATTAACATTTTAAGCAACAACAAAAAAGGGTTCTTTTTGATGGTGGAAGGTTCGCAGATTGACTGGGGCGGCCATGCCGGCAGCGCCATTTATATTACGGAAGATATGCTCGATTTTGACCAGACCATCGGGAAAGCGCTTGAATTTGCCGCATCAAACGGCGAAACACTGGTGGTGATAACAGCCGACCACGAAACCGGGGGGATGGCCCTCACCGGCGGCGATATGAAAACCGGAATGGTTAAAGGCGGTTTCCCTACCGGCGGCCATACTGCGATTATGGTCCCTGTTTTTGCTTACGGCCCTGGCGCTGAAGAATTTGTTGGAATTATGGAAAATACCGACATTCCCCAAAAAATGAAAAAACTGTTTTTGCCAAAGTAAAAAATTACAGAGTAAATCAAAAGCCGGAACCTGAATCAAAAAAAGGGCTCCGGCTTTTTTATTGTTTTTACCGATACTTTTTCTATTTTCAAACTTTCAAATCAACAGATTTATGAAAGAAGCACTGGAAGTACTGGACAATGTAAGGCTAAATTTCTCTCCCACCGGTTTATTTGCATTAAATGTTACCATCGCATTTATCATGTTCGGCGTTGCGCTGGATATCAAACTACAACATTTCAAAGAGGTGATAATGAAACCGAAATCGGCCATTATCGGAGTAATATCACAATTTATCCTTTTACCTGCGGTTACGTTTCTGGCCGTTCTTTTAATCAACCCGACCCCCACGGTTGCTTTGGGAATGATTTTAATTGCAGCCTGTCCCGGCGGAAATATTTCCAATTTTATGAGTGCGCTGGCCCGCGGAAATGTCGCCCTTTCGGTAAGCCTCACCGCTGTGGCCACACTTGCCGCCACTTTTATGACACCGTTAAACTTTGCACTTTGGGGAAAGTTGTTTATTAACCACTACACAACGGCAACTGCCGGCGATTACCTCGTCCCCATCGAAATCGATTTGTTTCAGATGGTACAAACCGTGGTTATCCTGTTGGGGATCCCGGTGGTGGTGGGCCTGCTTTTTTCGCAGTATCTCCCCAAAATTACGCTGAAAATAAAAAAGCCCATCCGGCAACTTTCCATCGTCATATTTATCGCGTTCGTAATCATCCTTTTGTCGGCCAATTTCGACCACTTTATGCGGTACATTCATTTGGTTTTTATCATCGTACTCATCCATAACGGACTTGCTTTGGCAACCGGTTTTACCAGCGCATCAGTTTTCAGATTGCCCCGGATTGACAGGCGCACCGTGACCATCGAAACCGGCATCCAAAACTCGGGGCTTGCTTTGGTGCTGATGTTCAACCCCAAAATATTCCCTCCCGAACTCGAACTCGGAGGAATGACCATTATTGCTGCGTGGTGGGGAGTATGGCATATCATCAGCGGACTGATTTTATCGACACTCTGGTCGAAACGGCCCTTAACCCAACCCGTTGCCGCATGAAGTACGAAAAGTGGTCGCTGGGGTACTGGTTCTTAAAACAGTATGTTTCGTTTGCGGATTGGATCATCGTAAAAAAAACCATTATTGTTGGTAAAGAAAAAATCCCGAAAAACAAACCCATTCTTTTCGCGCCCAACCACCAGAATGCGTTGAGCGACCCCATGGCTGTGCTGCTGAACACCCGGTTTCAGCCGGTTTGGCTGGCGCGTGCCGATATTTTCCAAAAATCGAAAGCCATCAATGCCATTCTTAAATTCCTGAAAATTATCCCGGTTTACCGGCTTATCGACGGCAAGGAAAACCTCGGGAAAAACGAAGAGACGTTTGCCACTTCGATAAAAGTTCTGGAAAATAACTTTTCGCTGGCGCTTTTCCCCGAAGCGGCCCACTCGCGAAAACGACAGATGATGACGCACAAGAAGGCCGTTCCGCGGATTGTGTTTCTGGCCGAAGAAAAAACGGGCTACAACCTCGACATCCAAATCGTGCCCACCGGAATTTATTACAGCAGTTACTGGAAATTCGGACGAACAGTGATCGTGACCTTTGGCGACCCGATTCCGGTAAAAAATTACACCGATGAATACAAAACCAACCCCAATGCCGCAACCATTTCGCTGCGGCAGGACATTTACGACGCCATCGAGCCGCTTGTCATCGACATCCGAAGCAAAAATTATTACGAACCATTCGAAACCATCCGGGAAATCTATGGCCCGCATTTTCTGAAACGACAAAACATCGCCTGTTCCACGACCGAACTTTACCAATCAGATATCCGGCTTACCCGGAAACTCGACGAGCTCGAAAAAAACAGCCCGGAAACCGCGTCGATCCTGGCCAAATCGGTCAACGAGCTGGACGGGAAAATCAGAAAATACAAAATCAGGAGCTGGCTGCTGGATAAAAATCAGAACCAGGTTTGGAAACTGTGTTCAAACATTCTCGTTTTGCTGATAACAATGCCGCTCTTTTTATACGGTTTTGTTTTTAACGCCATCCCGTTTTTTATCATCGATAACCTTGTCCGCAAAAAAATAAAAGACTTTTCGTTCTGGAGCAGCTTTTTTCTTGTGGCCGGAATCGTTTTGTTCCCGCTGTTTTATCTTTTGGAACTCGTTGCTGTGGGGTGGTTCATCCCCGGAGCCGGGTTAAAAATACTTTTTGTTTTGAGTTTGCCCTTTGCCGGGAAACTGGCCTTTGCCTGGTACATCCACCTCCGGAAAACGCTGGGGCGGTGTCGGATGTTGCGGATGAAATGGTTCGACCGGAAACTGTACGAACAACTTTTGGAAAAAAAGGAAAGACTTTTCCGGCTGCTCGACGACCGGTTGGAGGTTTAATCGTGAGTTTAAAGCCGGCAAAACGCAAAAGCGGCCAATTATTACATCTTTAAACCCGACAAAATGCAAAAGCAGCCAATTATTGTTTCTTTAAAGGCGACAAAACGCAAAAGCAGCCAATTATT
>CAYWBV010000390.1:0-3888 GCA_964455785.1 uncultured Maribellus sp. | reverse complement strand
CTGAAATCTGTTTACTGAACAACCGACGTTAAATAGTTTTGCCATAAAACAGGAAGCAATGTATAAACAGGAAGCAAAATGAAAACAGAAAAATACACTCTTATTACCGGCGCCAGTACAGGTCTTGGGAAAGAAATGGCGAAAGAGTGCGCACGACTGGGGAAAAACCTCATTCTGACCGCACTCCCGGATGAAGAAATAACAAGGTTCGGTCAAAAGTTATCGCTGGAATATGAGGTTTGTGTTAAAACATTTGAAACCGACCTGACCAAAACCGGTGCGGTAGAAGAACTGGTCAGCACCATCCATCCGTATGATGTTGAAATTTTAATCAACAATGCCGGAACAGGCGGGACAAAACCGTTTCTCGAAGCAACGCCAGAGTATATCGACCGGATTGTTTTGCTGAACATGCGGGCGCTCGTGCTGTTAACCCGGCTGTTATTGCCGGTCTTAAAACAACAGGGAAAGGCATATATTCTCAATATTGCAAGTATGGCGTCGTTTGGGCCAATGCCGTTTAAAACTGTTTATCCCGCGTCGAAAGCTTTTGTTTATTCTTTTTCGCGCGGGTTAAGCGCCGAACTAAAAGGAACCGGAGTTACCGTAAGTGTGGCACATCCCGGGGGGATGAAAACCAATCCTGAAGTAACCAGCCGTATTGAAAGCCACAACCGGTTAATCAGGAGCACCACACTACCAACTTCTGATGTGGCAAAAATCTGTATCCGGCAGCTTTTAAAAAACGATGAGTTGATAATTCCGGGTTTTATGAATAAATTGAGCTGGCTGGTTTTAAAAATGGTCCCTGTTTGGTTGCGGTTGAAAATTATGCGGTCCACACTTCAAAACGAAATCAGGGGAACAAGACGAATGGTTGAAGAGGCGTGAAATGAAAAATGAGACAAACGGAAAAGAAATCCCCAAAGTTTTGGTTACCGGGGCGAACGGATTGCTGGGCTCTCATGTCGTCCGCCAATTGCTGGGTGAGGGATACAAGGTGTGTGCGATGATCAGGAAAGGAAGTAACCTGAAAGCGCTGGAAGGTTTGGATTGCGACTTCTTTGAAGGCAGGGTCACCGAAAAAAACGATGTGGAAAATGCTGTAAGGAAGTGCGATTTTGTAGTTCACACAGCGGCGCGAACAACACAGTCACCGTCTGCTCCCGATGTCTATCTTAAAGTGAATGTAGAAAGTACAATACATATTGTAAACGCTTCAGTAAAATTTGGTATAAAACGTTTGGTTTATGTAAGTACCGCCAACTGTTTTGGCAATGGAACCAAAACTTCGCCAGGGAACGAACAAATGCCGTTTTTGCCCTGGCTGAAAAATTCGGGTTATGCGTACAGTAAGTGGCTGGCCCAGCAGTTCGTTCTTGATGAAGCTAAAAAGAATAAACTGGATGTTGTGGTCGTAAATCCAACCTTTATGATTGGTGAGAACGACGTAAGGCCCAGTAGCGGAGAAATCTTTGGGCATGTCTTGAAAAAAAGGGTTGTGTTTTATCCTCCCGGCGGAAAAAATTTTGTTGATGCAACCTTTGCGGCCAAAGGTGTGGTTGGCGCACTCGAAAAGGGACGAACAGGCGAGTGTTACCTGCTTACCGGGGAAAACCTTTCGTATCTCGAATTTTTTAAAAAGGTGGTTGCCATTACCCGGCAACATTCTGTGTTTGTGCCAGTTCCTTCCTGGATTCTGAAAGTGGCTGGTTTCACCGGCGACCTGCTGGAAAAAGGATTTAAAATCCCTGTCAGGTTGAGTTCGGCAAACGCGCGTATGCTGTGCACAGGAAATTATTTTTATGCCGGGAAAGCTGTAAACGATTTTGATTTTAAGGTAATTGAAGTACAATCATCCGTAGAAAAAGCTATCTTGTGGTTCCAAAACAATAACTATTTTTAGAAATTACCATGAAGGTAAAGAAAATCTGGCTGCGGCTGTGGGTTGTCTTTCTTATTCACCTCGTTATTAAAAGTTTTGATCTTTCATTTCCTAACGGTCCGTTCGAACTGAATATTCGCAGTCTGATTTTTTCCCTGTTTTTTTTGGGCTACGGTTTGTTCATCTGGTATCTTGCCGATTTTATAAACCACTTTTTTCAACACTGGGTCAGGAATTTAAAAAATGAACGGACAAAAATTGCGATACTCACTTTTTTACATTCCATTATCGGGTACATGCTCGCGCTCTCGTTAAACCACCTGTACCGGTTTGGAGATATTTATTTTTTTGACAATTCAACAGCCTGGGACACTGTCCTGTACCTGAATCCCGAATTAACGGTTTCCCTTTTAGGTATTTACTTGATGATCCTGGTTTTCGACGGTTATCTCCAAATGCAAAAAAAACTTCAGGAAGAATTGTTAAAAGCCAAAGAATTGGAAAAAGAGAATATCCTGGCACAGTACAAAGCGCTGAAAGCCCAAATCGAGCCCCATTTTTTATTTAATAGTCTCAGTGTGCTTTCGTCGCTGGTTTACGAAGATGCCAGTCTGGCTTCCGATTTTATTGTAAAAATGTCGAAAACACTACGTTATATTATTGAAAAAAATGAATTTCATCTTGTAAAACTTTCAGAAGAACTTGAATTTCTCAGGGCCTATTTTTTTCTTGTCAAAACCAGGCTCGACGATGGCGTTTTTCTCGACATCAGGCTCGAAGAATCTTTTATAGAATCTACTTACATTCCACCGGTAACCTTGCAGCTTCTGGTCGAAAATGCAGTAAATCACAACAAATATAATCCTGACGATCCCCTGAAAATTTCCATCGAAAAAGAAGATGAATTTATAGTTGTCAGGAACAATCTGAATCAACGGACCAATAAAGAACCTTCTACACAAACCGGATTAAAAAACCTTTCCAAAAGATATGGCCTGGTTTCGGGGAAAAAAGTGGTGGTAGGAAAAAATAATTCTGTGTTTGTTGTTAAAATACCAGTATTGAATTATTCTGATTATGAACGTTTTGATATTTGAAGATGAGAAACATACCGCGCAGCGGTTAGTTCAGCTTCTTGAAAAATACGATCCTGAAATAAAAGTGCTGGATGTAATCGGGTCAGTAAAACAGGGAATTTTATGGTACCGGCACCACCCGCTTCCCGATCTCATCTTTCAGGATATTTTGCTAAACGACGGTAATTGTTTTGAAATATTCGACGAAATCAAAATTGAAGCGCCCGTTATTTTTACAACAGCTTTTAACGAGTTTGCACTACGTTCGTTTAAAGTGAACAGCATCGATTATATTGTAAAACCATACGATTACCAGGATGTTAAAAATGCGCTGGATAAATTCAGAAATTTTAGGGAAATGTTTTTACCGCCGGAAAGCGAGCTGTTAAAAAGGATTGTTTCCCCGGAGAAGCCGGAAACAAAAAAGCGCTTTCTTTTCAAAGTGGGCAACCGATACCGATCGGTAAAAAGCGAAGACGTAGCCTGGATTTTTTATGACGAAGGCCTTGCATTTGCGGTAACTTTCGATAATACCCGCTTCCCTGTAAACTTTTCCATCGACCAGCTTTCGGAGCTGCTTGATTCCGCTCAGTTTTTTCAAATCAACCGCAAATACATTGTAAATATTGAAAGTATCCGGAATATTCATACATGGTTTAACAGCCGTTTCAAAATTGAAATGATACCAAAACCCGGGGAGGACATTATTGTAAGTCGTGAGCGGGCCAAAGATTTTAAACTCTGGCTCGACCGTTAGAGCCCCCCTGTAAGTATCAGAGCTGCGCAAATGCCTTTCCCAAACTTTCGAGTGCTTCCTTTAAAATGCTCCGCGGGCAACCGATATTGATACGTAGCCAGCCATCGCCACCGGCTCCAAACTTTCCGCCGTTATTTAAACCCACACCAGCCTGTTCAACCACAAATTTT
>CAYWBV010000389.1:1948-3907 GCA_964455785.1 uncultured Maribellus sp. | reverse complement strand
GCGGTCTGAATCAGTTCAGCTTTCCGTTTTTCATAAAGCGCTTTTACATCGTCAAAAATAACAAACGGGTTTTCCGGGTTTCCGCCGAGGTTGGCGATGGATTTGGCAAACGAAGCGCCGGCTTCTCCCAGCGGCATCCCGTGGGTAGCGCATTTGCGTTCGTAACTTTCACCGGCTTCTGTCAACGCGCCTTTGCCCATGATGGTTTTCCCGATGATGAGGGTCGGTCTTTCGGTTTCAGCGTTGGCTTTTTTCAGCGCTTCCCTGATCTGGTCGGGGTCGTTTCCGTCGATAGTCATCACGTTCCATCCCCAGGCTTCGTATTTTTTTCCTGTATCTTCGGCCGTAACTTCACTGGTGTTTGTCGAAAGCTGAATGTCGTTCGAATCGTAAAACATGATCAGGTTGTTCAGCCCGAGGTAGCCGGCAAGTCGGCCTGCTCCCTGCGATACTTCTTCCTGCACGCCTCCGTCAGAAATAAAAGTATAGGTTTTATGGGCCATCCAGTTTCCGAATTTCTGTACTAAAAAGCGTTCGGCAATGGCAGCGCCAACCGCCATGGTATGGCCCTGTCCGAGCGGGCCGGAAGTGTTTTCCACACCCCGTAAAACATCAACTTCCGGGTGGCCGGGAGTTACGCTTCCCCACTGACGGAAGTTTTTAAGGTCGTCCATACTATAAAAACCGGCCAGCGAAAGTACGCCGTAAAGCATGGGCGACATGTGGCCGGGATCGAGAAAAAACCGGTCGCGGTTGATCCAACCCATGTCGGAGGGATCGTAATTCAGAAATTCGGTGTATAAAATGTTGACAAAATCAGCTCCGCCCATGGCGCCGCCGGGGTGTCCCGATTTTGCTTTTTCTACCATCGATGCAGCCAGAATCCTGATATTGTCTGCTGCTTTAGTTTCCATTCGTTTACTCATGATTGTTTTTTTATTTCAAATCTGTTACCGGCTGTTCAGGGAGGTTCAAAAATAAATAAAAAAGAGGAACCCGCCGGGATTCCCCTTTTAAAATTCTTTATTTTTTAATCGTGGATAACACGAACCATAAACACTCCTTCAATGGACTTAAGTTTGTTTTGAATGGAATCGCTGATGTGGGTGTGTGCAACATCGATGATGTTATAAGCGATTCCTTCGTATTTTTTATTCAGCATATTATCGATATTTATTCCTTCGGTCGCCAAAACGCTTGAAATCTGGCTGACCATGTTCGGAATATTTTTGTTGGCGATAAGGATTCGGCTTCCCCCGTTTCGGTCCATGTGCGTTTCAGGGAAGTTGACAGAGTTTTTGATGTTTCCGTTTTCCAGAAAATCTTTCACCTGCTCGACAGCCATAATGGCACAGTTGGTTTCCGACTCTTTTGTGGACGCGCCAAGATGAGGAATAGCAATTACTTTTTCCATTTTCAGGATTTCCTCATCGGGGAAATCGGTTACATAACGGGCTACTTTACCGGAAGCGATGGCTTGTTTCAGGTTTTCGGTATCAACCAGTCCGCCCCTGGCAAAATTCATAATACGCACCCCGTTTTTCATCATGGCGAATTTTTCCTTGTTGATGTATCCCTTGGTGTCGGGTGTAAGCGGGATATTCAGCGTAACATAGTCGGCCTGTGCCAGCAGCGGATGAATTCCTTCCACCCAGGTAACTTCGCGGCTAAGCGCCAGTGCGTGTTTCACCGACATGTACGGGTCGTACCCGATCACTTTCATTCCGAGCGCCTGCGCAGCATTGGCCACCAAAACGCCGATGGCGCCCAGCCCGATAACGGCCAGGGTTTTTCCTTTTATCTCCTGCCCGGCGAAATTATTTTTGCCTTGTTCAATAAGCGCCGGCACCTGATCACCCTGTCCGACCAATGTTTTTGCCCAGGCAACCGATTCGGCAATGTCTCGCGACGCCAGCAGTAACCCTGCAATAACCAGTTCTTTTACACCGTTGGCATTGG
>CAYWBV010000389.1:0-1848 GCA_964455785.1 uncultured Maribellus sp. | reverse complement strand
CGCGACGCCAGCAGTAACCCTGCAATAACCAGTTCTTTTACACCGTTGGCATTGGCGCCGGGCGTATTAAAAACAACAATCCCCTTTTCGGTACATTTTTCAATGGGAATATTATTTACACCAGCTCCGGCGCGGGCCACCGCTTTTAATGACCCGGGAAGTTCCATGTCGTGCATTTTAAAACTGCGTAATACGATGGCGTCAGGATTGGGGAGTTCGCTGGCAATCTCATAATTACTTAAAGGGAAAAGACTTAGTCCTTCGTGATCGATTTTGTTTAACGTCTGAATCTTAAACATCTGGTTATTTTTTTTATAGGTTGCTGTACTCTGTAACTGAATGGTGACAAATATCAGGATTTTATTGAAAAACCCAAATCGAATTGCTCTTTTAGTTTTCAAAATGAAATTAACATTAATTGATTTTTTCCCATTTTTAAGATGCCGAAAAAAGCGGAGAAAAGGGCTTCGTTGAGGTTGGCGTTTTTATAATAAAAAAAGCCAGATTCCTGACGAACCTGGCCTAACAACCTTCAACTACTAACCGATTTTATAACCCAAAAAATTATGAAGCAATAGTGTTATGAACTATTTACCTAAAATTGTCTCGCACAAAGAAAAGAAGAGTTTAAAATCCTGAATGTAATTTAAGTCACAAAAGACCTGAAAAATTGATAAAATTTCGTGAGATTTCAATCTTTCCTTCGTGTTCCAGTTTTTTCAGCATCCGCGAAATCACTTCGCGCGACGTGTTGAGTTGTAAAGCCAGCTGCTGGTGCGTGCCTGTGTAAGTAGTCGCCCCTGATTTTTGATGCCGGTCGGTAAAAAATTTTACCAGCCGTTCATCTAATTTTAAAAATGCAAGGGTGTCAACCGTATCGATAAGTTCCCTGAACCGGTTCTGAAAAGTTTGCATAACAAATTGTTTCCAGGAAGGATATTTGCACATCCAATTGTCGAGAAGCGCCACGGGCAACATAATAACTTCGGTTTCTTCCTCGGTTATTGCGTTTATGTTACTTTTTTTGTTGGCCATACAACAGGTGAGCGACATGGCGCAAACCTCATTTTCCTGTAAATAGTAAAGGAGCAGTTCATTTCCTTCTTCATTGTTTCGCGTTATCCTGATGATTCCTTTTAACACCAGCGGAAAACTCGAAATGAACTGCCCTTCACGGACTAACGTTTCGTTGGGTTGAAAGATTTTATGAATCCCTTTCTCCAGGATTTCGTTTTGTAAATCTTTTTCAAAAAAATGATATTGAATTGGAAATTTTTCCACAATTCAGTTATAAACTTTTATAAACAGTTGCGGATTATTCTTTAAGTTTTTCGCCGGTTACACTAAATTCGCCCTGATAGTTCGAACCTGTGCCCTTCATTTTTTCACCGTCGATGGTTAACAATACTTTAATCAAATCATTGTCGAGATGAATTTCGAAGTAAATTTTGTTTTTTTCCTTCGTTTGAACTTTTGTAACCGGGAAAACGTCGCCTTCTCCTGTAAAAACTTCAACCGTAAGCGCGCCGTCGGTTTCGACAAATTTTAATGTTCCTGTCAGATATTCGCCACCCGCGTCAACGCTGTATTTCCATTTCCCAACCATCTGTTTGGTTTTAACCTGGGAAGACACAGGAGCCAGAAATCCTAATACAAATAGTACAATAAGTAATTTTTTCATCGTTAGCAGTTTAATGTTTATTTTATAAATGGTTCTAAAAATAAACAATAAGAAACAAACTTTAGTGATGATTTTTAAAAAATTACTATTCAGGATTATTTTTTCAGAAAGCGTGTTATTCAAACATGTCTCTCATTTTCTCGAAAAAACTTTTTTCGGCTGCCGTC
>CAYWBV010000388.1:0-3918 GCA_964455785.1 uncultured Maribellus sp. | reverse complement strand
GGAATGTATAATTTTCCCCCTTGTGACAATACACTTATCTGTCCGTTAATTCTTACCGAAAGCTTTCCTGAAAGTACGGTGAATTCTTCCGTTTGATATGGGTGATAATGTGCGGCCGGCTCATTTGAGTGAACGCCGTATGTTGCTTCCATTTCGAGGAGCCGGCCAAACGTATCAGATTTGGTTTGTATAAATTTTATACTTTGCCGTGTGGCCTTATTGTATATCCTTTTGTCTTTATATGCCATTATTCCTGAATTTTACAACCATGCAGCGCTTCTTTAAGTTGGTTTTCAATTGAATTGCCATCAATTAAAGCCCAATGCTCAGTTATTTTTCCATCCGCAAGTTTGTAATACCTGTATCCAACGGTTGAAATTTCAAAATGCGTTGGTTCAATGTCCCTCCAGGCGCCAATGTGTTTAAGCTGCATTCGTATTTTAAGCATTACTTTATTGCCTTCACACACCATGTCCTCGATAATCGTTTTATGCTCAAATGCTTTTCCTGTTCCAATTATCCAAAGTTTCATTCCGTCTTTATTGGGTGGCAAACCCGGTGGTAACGAATGGTCGATAAAATCGCCGGAAACATACCTGTCAATTTTTTCAAATCGATTTTGGTTCCAAATCTCTTCGATAAAATTTGATATGATTGATTTTCTTTCTGAATTCATTTTTTTTAGATTTTGTGAAATTATTAAATAAAATAGTTTATTCTTTTTGTGTTATCAAAAGTTGAAGATTGTAGAATTTTAAAATTCGATCCTGTAACTTAATACCGGAACAATACCGAGTTGAGTCACATCCTCTATTTTCTGTTTTTTATCATCCCAATATTGGTCAATAATATTTGCCTGTCCGGTTGCGTTTTGAACGTCAAGTTCCCAAATACGGGTCGTTTTCTTCTTGTTTTTCCGATATTGCAATTTGATGTCAACTCGTAAAATATCATCACGTTGTTCCGAAAATAGCAGGTCTTCGTAAAATTTTGTATATCCGTATTCTTTTGAAGCCGCTATATCAATTGGACTATATCGGTAGCCGCCGCTCCATAAAAAACGCATATTTAAAGCAAGGGTACTTTCAACGCCATTGTTTTTTATTTGCCATTCTTTTCCTCCGGCCAAATTCAAAATATGGTTTGTATTGTATCGGGTATTTCGTTCCACTTTATCCATGGCCGTGTATTTCGAATCAAATACAGAACCGGTTGCCATAAAATAATAACCCTGATGAAAGAACTTCTCTAAGGTCAAATCAATTCCATAATTCTTTCCTGTACCCTGGTTGACCAATTTTTTGTTGGTAAATCCATCACTGGCGTTCAATGTTGAAAACGAACTTTCCGGTTTATCTTCAATTGGAATGTTATATAAATCCTGATAATACACTTCTGTCTTAAAAACCAGGTTTTTATTGATTAACCAATCATATCCCAAAACATAATGTCGGGCCTTTGAAAATTCCATATTACGATTCAGATAAACCGAATTCCCGGTTTCATCCGTTTGCTGAACCAGATAACTGGTTAGAGCTTCAACTTTCGAATGAACGCCGAACCCGAAATTCAGCGACTGTTTATCGTTCAAGTCAAATCGTAAGGCGGCCCTTGGCTCAATTGAATGGTTGTTGTTCAAAAACAGGTGATTGTAATGAATACCCGGAATCAAAGTTAGATTTTGAGTTATGCGGTACTTCCAGCTAAAATATGCCTGAAGTGTTTCTGTATCACCGTTTCTGTCCACTACTGTTTCCAGAAACTCGGGTTTTTCATCAGCATTCCAATACTTTCCCAGTACATTATAATATCTTTTTGTGATAGTCGCACCTATTTTATAGGAATGACTTGCGTTAATCTTACTGTTCAGGTAAGCACTCAATGTAAAATTGTTGTATCGAAATTTTTCAACACTCTTTAACAGAAAATTATCTGGGGAAATACTGTCCCTATATTCCCATAAGTTTCGTGAACCGGTGTACGCCAATACCGTTTTTAATATGGTATTGTCATTCAAAGGAATAGAATGGGACAAACCGGTAACAGCCAGATCAGAATTAAATTGAAATTTGTAATCTTCACGGTCATATTCCGAGTTGCTCAAACCAGCCAATCCAAATAGATTAAATGTTCCTGCCTTTTCCGTTGGAATATTTATTTTGAATGAACTGTTCTGAAAAGTTGGTACTTCGTCGCCCGAAATTTTAATTCCAATTGTATTAAGTATTGCCAGGGTCGAATACCGGTAGTTCAACAGGTAACTTGCATTACCATCTTTTTGAAACGGTCCTTCAGCAGTGATGTCTGTTCCAAGTAGTCCGGCCATTACTGAATATTCGCGCTTGTGTTTGTTCCCATTTCGCAAACGTAAATCAAATACACCTGAATAGGCATTTCCGAATTCGGCCGGAAATGCACCGGTATAAAAATCCGAGTTATCAAGCATTTTACTGTTCAATGCACTGATTGCACCACCCGACGCGCCTTCTTCCGAAAAATGATTCGGGTTGGGTATTTCAACACCTTCCATCCGCCAAAGCATACCGCGAGGCGAATTTCCCCGGATTATAATATCATTATCCCCTCCGGGATTACTGTTTACACCTGCAAACGACGATGCCATGCGGGCTGGATCGTCAAAACCTCCTGCATATCGGTTGGTTTCCTGAGCCGAAAATGACCGGGCGCTGATTAAAGCCATTTTATTCAGTGGTTCAGCTTTGTGTTTTGTTGCGTTCACAGTTACTTCTTCCAAATTAATGACCGATTCCGTCATCAGAATTGTCAGTTCTGTTTCCTTTCCGGCTTTCAGCAAAACATCGCTCATTATTTTTGGCTCGTAGCCCATACATTTTATGGTTAAATCGTAACGTCCCACCCGAAGTGGCTGAAACTGAAATTCACCGTCACGATTGGTTGATGTTCCGATTGGTTGTGACAAGTTGTTAACTTGAACAGTTGCACCAATTATAGGAATTCCTGAATCTTTATCGACTATTTTTCCACGTAAAATTTGCATCAGGTTCTGATCATCTGCGTAACTTGTTTTCATGCATAGCAATACCGCTATAAATAATAGTGTCTGTCTCATTGTTTATTTGTTTTCTGTAAAAAAATGTTTTGTTACTTCAGAGCAAATTATTGCATCCAACTTTTCACATGGACAAATATTTTTTAGCGAGGTTGCATTAATTTTTTTTTTATCACCCAGTAAGTTATTCTCAAAAGTATTTACTGTTTCCGCATCGGTACTGATGCCGGAACCCTACAACACCGACGTAACAACCTTTCTCCGTCACTAATAATTGCGTTTTGTTTCTGATTTTCAGGCCGTAGTTATCAAGGCGTATTACTCAGCGCTGGCTGATTTCTTCGGGAAGGTTAAAATATATTTCCGGATGGATTTTAGCTCAACATCGGAATACTCTCTGTAACTCTTCCATGGCATACTTTCATTTTTCAACTCATGGCCTTCGGGAGTTATGCCGGTACGTATGGTATTCATAAACTGTTCCTCTGTCCATTTGCCCGGTCTCCCGGTTGATGAGATGTCAGGCACTACAGGATGGCCGGGAGCCAGTGGCGGGCCACCACCGAAATTTGCGCGGTGGCAACCAGTGCAGCTTATTGTCAGAGTAGCCCCAAAATCTTCAGAAATCACTTCTGCAGGTTTAGCAATCGGATTCATCTCGTGGCTCATATTCAGAGCGGGAAAAATAGGGAGCTTTCCAAAGGCAAACAAGATTTTTGCCACAGGATAGGCTTTTTGCGAGCCTAAATCGTTATCGACCGGAGGCACACTTTTACAATAGGCAATAATATCGGCCAGGTCTTCGTCCGGAATCCGGCTCGATTCGTCGGAGGGCATCGCGATTAATGGCTTGCTATCTTTATTGAGCCCGTGTTTCAGGGCCCGCA
>CAYWBV010000387.1:2404-3942 GCA_964455785.1 uncultured Maribellus sp. | reverse complement strand
AAGGTTGCCCTTTGGACGGTTTTCGGCCTTTGCCACTATAGGGAGGAACACCAATCTCGCACTTTTCCAGGTAAAAAATTAAATTGGAATGGATGTCAAGCATGTAGACAAACCCCATTTTTTTTAATAGCTTCTGCAAGTTCTATGTTGTTCCCGTAATAACCATCCCCACCGACATAATCAAATCAACACCCAACTTTTTTTGATGTTTGACAATGTCAATGGCTATCTCCCATTTGGGCTTGAACTGTCTGTCTTGTTCCGGGATACCTGCTTCTTTGCAACGGGATTCGTTATTGCACCAGGATTCCGGTAAGAACAACCGGGCATCTACCATAGAAGCAAAATCCCCATTACTTAACGCACCAAATACGGCCACCTGTGAGTTGCATATTTTACCTGCATTCCCACAATATTGAGGGCTTACCCCTACGCTTTTGTCCCCTTTCTTTTCCCAACCGCTTTCATCAATAATCAGCCCTGTTAATTTCCTTTTGGGCAGACTGTTACTTACATCTTTGGATACCTGGTCCATCAGTGCCCTGTAATCCCAGGTGGATTCGGTTATGAAATGTTGCATTTGATGATAGTTGGCAAACATCTCTTCACTTATTCTTTCTATGTTACTAAGTTCACTCATGAAAATTCCCTGACAGTAGGTTTGTGCCTTATCGAAAAAACGTTTTGTTTTATTTCTAAAAAACTGCTCATAATCAGACAAATAAGAATTAAACCGCCCCGGCAGCGGACCCAGTGTTTCTCCATATCCATTCTTACTTTTAACTTGTATTAACCAATTTAATGATCTCCTTGTTTGTTTCTCGATTGTGTTATAAAAATAGTATTTATCAATATGATATTCAAATATTTAACACAATTTTTGTCTCATTTTTAATCTGTTAAAGTAGAATCTCATTAAAAACGAAATTAAATCACAACGATTACCACTTTCTTTACTGTATTAGTGAAACTGATATTATACCCAACCATTGTTGAGTGTTGAAAAGGAAAGGAACAAGAAAGAATATTCCCTGTCATTCCTGGTATCCAAAGTGTAAAATCAAGGCCGAAAACAAATATTTCTATTCTTCGGCTAAATATTCAATTCAACACGCTGGATAATATGGTCTTGGTATAATTCGTCAAGCTCAGTAAAATAACCACTCCAGCCCCAGACACGGACAATCAGGTTTCGGTATTGGTCGGGATGTATTTTGGCTTCGAGCAATTGCTCCCTGTTTACGGCATTGATTTGGAGTTGGTGCCCACCCAAATCCATAAATGATTTTACCAGAGACGAAACTTTCCGGATACTCTCCGGGTTCCGGAACACGGTATCATGCAGTTCTAGGGTTAAAGGACCTCCATTTATTATTTTTTTCATATCCGGTTTCGAAAAAGATTTGATGATGGATACCGGTCCCTTCAGTTTTACATTTAACCCGGGAGAAAAATTGGCAGAAAGAGGTTCGCCCTTTTTCCGTCCGTCGGCAGATGCTCCAATATCTTTTACATGCCATAAATAATACATGGCGCTA
>CAYWBV010000387.1:0-2394 GCA_964455785.1 uncultured Maribellus sp. | reverse complement strand
GAAACATCCACCTCTTTCATTGATCAGGTTTTCTGTTAATTCTGAAAAATAGCTCAATAATTCAACGGCAATTTCATCGACAAAATCGTCATCATTACCCATTTTGGGGGCATCGTATTTTAACGTTAACCACAGTTGGTCGTTGCCTTCAAAATTATTTTCGAGAGCATCTGTCAACTCTTCTGCACTGACGGTCTGCTCATCAAAAACATATTTTTTTATCGCCGCCAGCGAATCGGCCGCTGTCGAGATACCCGTTCCGTGTATCCCGAAGTTATTGTATTTTGCCCCAAACGAAATATCCCTTGCATTTTCAATACAACTGTTCATCAGCAACGACTGAAAAGGGGCCGGCTCCATATAAATATTACAAAGCCCGAAAACCTGGGAAATCAGTTCTTCTCTGATTTCCTCTCTGATCCCCTTCATAAAGGTTTTAAAATCGTTACTTTCTGCCAGATATTTTTTTATTGCAGTATCAACAACCCCGGCAAACGACAAAGCTGCGATATTGGGGATGTCCATTCCCTGGCCGGGAATAATAAATTCCCAACAGGCTGCAACCACATAATTTCGCGCATCTTTTAAATCGTACCCTTTCGCCAACAAACCGGGGATAACCATTTCATCATTTGAATACTGGGGAAATCCAAGCCCCTGTTTGGTAAGTTCAGTTCCCAAATCATATATTTCGATGGGCGTATTTTTAGTAATCCGAAGGTTGATTTTAGGATCGATCAACTTTAATTCGAGACTGGCTTTCAGGCACATTTCAGAAAGCAGATTAAATGCCTCCGCCCCATTTTCGTCAACGCCGCCCAATACCAGACTCTGCCCGTTGTCGCCCTGCTGCATTCCCGGATACAAATCGCTGTCCTTGTTGAACGAAATATAAAATTCTTCCAGCAACTCCAATGCAGAATCATAATCGAGCGCCCCCGATTCAAGGTCGTTTTTCAGGTATTTGAACATATACTGGTCGAACCGGCCAACGGTGTTGTGATAATTTCCGGAAGCCCACAAGGTAAAATGGAGAATCCTGAAAAACTGCAGGGCCTCGTAAAAGGAACGGGCGCCAAACCTTGGAACCCTTTTCAAAACGCGGTAAATGTCTTCCCTTCCCTCGTTTAAAGCTGTTCCGGCATACTTGTCAGCCAGTTTTTCCACGTCATCGATCGACTGAAGTACGGCATTCAGAAACTCCACGCCATCAACGTTTCCCTGCAAAGCGTGAATTTCTGCGGACTCTAAAATTTCTTTCCGCCTTTGTTCAAGTCCTACTTCTATGGTATATTCATAATTCGAACTGATATTACATACCCGGCCCAATTCGTGGATGTAATGATTATTCCGAATGCCGTTCCATTCCTGCTTTGTAAATATTTCAGGAATTTTGGGAACTGTTCTTGTAAAAACAATTTTTTCGCCGGGAAGGATAACCGGTTTTTCGTTTTTCAAAACCCAGGTTAACCGTTTTTGAGCCCTCTGAACATCCGACAACTCTTGTTTTCTAAGAGAATTCGTAAACCCGTTCAATACATCGTCACTTATTTCTTGTCGAACCCGATGGTGCTTTTTTTGAAACACATAGTTCAGCATTAACTTTATCCTTAAATTCATAACACGGTAACATTTATATTATATTTTTCAAAAGCCTCTCTGCAGATGTTTACTTTCCTTTTTACATCGAAACCCGGGTTGTATTCCTTTCCCAGCATCGGGTATTTTGCACCGGCAGTCTGGTGATAAGGCAATAACTCGACCCGTTTCAGATTTTTGGCATCTTTTATTAATTCTGCTGTTTTTTCCATATTCTCCCGAGTGTCGTTTACGCCGGGGATCAGCGGAATGCGGATGTAAAAACCGGTAGCGGACCGGCATAAATATTTCAGGTTATCCAGTATCAGTTCGTTGCCAACTCCTGTATATTTTTTATGAATTTTAGTATCGGTATGTTTGATATCCATCAATACCAGGTCAACTTCGGAAACCATTTTTTTGAAAATATCCGGTTTTGCATACCCTGAAGTTTCAACGGCGATATTTACTGGTTTCAATTGTTCAATCAAATCAAAAAGAAAAGCCGGTTGTGCAAGAGGTTCTCCACCTGAAATGGTAATTCCCCCGCCACTGCCGGTTAAAACTTCTTTCCCTTTCAGAAGTTCTTTCGCCAATTCTTTTGTTTCGATTTCCTGCCCGGCTATTTTTCGCAACCTCAAAGGACATACGCCAACACATTTTCCGCAAACAATACATTCTTCTTTATGAGTACACATATCCTCACATTTTCGGCAATGAATACAGGCTGCATCACTCACCATCAATTCCTTCTTAAAAGAAATTCCTTCCGGATTGTGGCACCAGACACAATTAAGCGGACACCCTTTGAAAAAG
>CAYWBV010000386.1:0-3949 GCA_964455785.1 uncultured Maribellus sp. | reverse complement strand
GCAAAAACGCCGGAACGTGCGCACCATTAACTCCGATACTGTTGTAAACAAATCCGTTGGGAGCCGATTCAGTGGTTATCCCGAAAAGGGTAAAAGCACCTTCCCTTTCATTTTTTTTCTGAACGATAATCTTTAAACTATCAACATGTGTATTGAATTCAAACTCGGTAAAACCTTCGCTGTCAATCCGTTTTTTGACCAGCGCGCTGTCAACCGTCAGTGTATAATTATTGCCCCGGTTTTCATAAAATACTTTCACTTTAAAAAAGCGGTAATCCAGTTTGTTCTCCCTTTCCAAAAGAACCGTCAGGTCGGCAAGCGGAGAATTGGTTGTGGCCGCAATTCCCCCAACTCCCAGGGTGCAGGTTTTCTTTCGCTCCACGTTGCGGCAACCCTGCCAGTTTCCCGAAAACCGGATATAATATCCAAAGGGAGAATTGGTGCGTGCCACCCGGTACGGGAACATAAAACCCCAGCCGGCATTCATCTCACCATTCATGGTTTGCAGCCGGTTTCTGATTTGTCCTGAAAATGTACCCGCCTGGATGTGTGAGCCGCCGATATGGACAATATTTATCCTCCCTTCTCCGGTGGTCAGCAATTGGTCCAGTTTCCCGTAAAACCGCCCGGAATAGACATCATGACCAAAGTGATGCAGTTCATTCAAATCGTACCGGATAAAATTGTAGGGATTAACGTGATACAAATAACCGTCCTGCGAAAAAGCCGCACCCATCTGAAAGAGAAGAATCCATATGAAAAGAACTTTTCTCATACCGGGTCGTTCAGGGTTTTGTTGTATTCATAAATAAGCGCATTGTAGAACATATTCCCGATCAGCCTTGCACCGCGGGTGGTAAAATGGACATAATCGGGGCCGGCCAGTTGCGGATCGGCATTCACCCACGACGGCATACTGTTGTGCCCGCCCATTGCCTCGTACATGTTCCAGAAACCGCTGCCAGTGGACAGAGTAGCTTCCTTCAATGCTTCCACAACATTGGGCAGAAGTTCGTACGTAACATATTTGTCCTTTACTTTGGTTGACATGTCGCTTGGCCCGATGACGATGACCGCAGCATCGGGGCAAAGTTTTTTTAACCGTACAATCTGACTTTTAAACCACCGTCCGTAATCGTCGATGGCCTTCTGATCCTTGATGTATGGCATCACATTTCCACCAAACTGAAGGATAAACAGATCGGGTTTCAGGTCGCGGTACATTTTCAGGCTGTGGGCAAAATTGTTTTTCGTAAAAATAGTCCCCGAACTTCCGCGAAGCGCAATGTTGTCAACCACAACGCCTTCTTTCGACGCCAGGTCGATTCCGTAAATATCGGGACTGTCCCACCCCGTAAATTTCAGAGAAATGTTGCTGGTCGAATCGGGCAGATTGTATTGAACCAAACCATAATCCAGATTGGGTTTTAAGGTATCGCTGAAACATACATTCCCGTTGGCCGACAGTTGCATAAAAACCGGCCGTTTGGCGTTGCCGTAAAACAATCGGAAATGGTCGTAAACCTGTGTTTGTTTGTACGAAATATCGGTTTTGGCGATGCTCAGTTCTGCGTCGTACAATACTGAATCAGCAAACGGGATGGAGTCGCTGGCAGGCGGGGCAAATCTCGAAAAGGCGCCCATCACCCCGTAGCGATCGTGTTCCACCCGCGCGTCCACATTTCCGTATATCGGGAACCGCTGCCAGTTCGGCGAATTCACCTGTACTGCGCTAAATAAAAAGTCGTAAGGCTGAAGCGCCGGGCGTAACCCAGGGCCGGTGCCGCCAAATTTCGTCTGCAACTTGCTGCGGATAAAACTGGTCATGCGGTCGCCCTCAATCTGGCTGTCGCCGTAGTGCATAATCCGTATGGGTTTCCCTTCGTGCAGGGTTTTGAAAAACCGCGACAGATTGGTCCTGCCCGAGTCGGTGAGTTCTATTTTGAAAATCGACTGCACCAGCGAATCGTAGCTGGCCCGGGCAATCCGTTCGGTAACCGAATCGGAAAAAGCGGCCTCGCTCTCGAAATCAACCAGTGAATCGATGTCGAACTGGTGCTCAATTAATTCCGAAACATCGGCATATTCTACTTTATCGGTCAGCAACATCTCTTCGAACGTAGGCATGTGAAAGGTAAATTCGCCCACCTTTACCCCTTCGTCGGGTGTCAGCCACATGGCGCCGGCTAACAAAAGAAAAACGCCAAGTGTAAAAAGTAATGTTTTAAAAGGTTTCATTTTTTTAAATACACAATTAATTTTTGACCTATCTGAATCTTTCTCGGATCGTCGATGTTATTCCATTCCAAAATCAACTCGGGAGTAACCCCCTCGTATTTTTTGGCAATGATAAACGGCGACTCGCCGCTTTGTACCACATGTTCAATTTTGCGCGACGTATCGAACAGCTCCAGCATACTTTCAGGAGTTTTTTGCAACTGTTCGACCATCGCGGCAGGTTCATCCGCCGTGTCCTTTTTATCGGTTGTATTCGCCAGCGACGAATAGTAGGCGGCATCCATTTCCGGAACAAAAATATCGAGTTTTTGCCCGGCCTGGATACGCCGCTCATCATAAATGTTGTTCCAGTATTTTAAATCGGTAACGCTTACATCAAATTTTTCGGCAATCACTCCCAGCACATCCCCGGATTTTAACCGATACTGGATTTTTGTTTTTCCTTCGATTTCCAGGTTCTTTACCGGTTCGCCGACATACCGCCGCGAGGGTTCAGGCGGATATTCCGTCTTCTGTTCCAACACCTGGAAAAGGGTAGAATCGCCGGCGAGCACAATCGAATCGGTCCACAACACAAAATCGTCCCATTTTCCATGAGGCAAAACCAACGATTTTCCCATGTCATTTTCGGGAACGATGGAATATTTGTATTGCGGATTTAAAAACCGGAGCTGCCGCGCCGGAATACCAAGCACTTTTTCGATTTGCAAAAAATGAAGCTGCCGCGTAACCAGCGCCGTGTCGGGTTCGTCTTTTGCCGAAAGCAGGTTGACAGCCGGTTCAAAACGGTTGTTAAACAGGAAAACAGCCACGGCCTGGAATGCTGCCACAGTTTTCTCAAATTCACCCGGAAGAAAAGGAAGAATACCCTTTATATCGGGATTACCGCCGGCCAATACAACGGCGTTTCTCACCTTTGTACTTCCGCAAAGGTAGGCGGCCACGGCCAGCTCGGGCGACTGAAAAATATCGAAATTCTGTTGAAGCTGTTTTACTGCCAGCCGTGTACTTTGTTCCGCATTCAGCCGCTGGTCAACCAGCCGGTTGATTTCGCCGCCGTTTAACACCGCCTGGAAATGGGTCAGTTGCCAAATTCCGGCTTTCCCGTCGGAGCCCACGGCCAGCGGGTTCATGGCCGAAAGCGCCGGCGCCAGGTACTTTAACCCTTCGGGCAATCCGGCTTGGGCCAACTCCTTTGTTATATCTTTTTCATAAAAAGAAAACAGCCGGACAAAATTCTTTTTATCCGTTTCAGCAAGTTGATTTAGACCTTCATAAAAATCAATGGTTTGCTGCGTGATAACCGGGAACAAACCGAGATTCATTTTTTCGAATTCGTCAACTATGTTCTGCGGGTTGTTCAGCCTGAATTGCCCGGGATAAAAGGCGGGGTCGGAGAAACAATACAACCCCGATAAAGCCTGAATGTTTTTTTGAAAACCGGCGAACGGGAGTTCGGGAACCGAATCGGTTTGAGCCTGGCCCCGTTCCGGCAACAGAAGAGGTAAAACCAGCACAAAAAACAGCCCGATATATAACGTTTTACAACCCAAACCCAAAATATTACAAAAATTAAAGCTGCAAAAATATCATTTCCCGCGGGAATGAAAACCTGCGGAAAAAGAATTCCCAAAAAAATACAAACGTAAAAAGCCGACCGGACGTCTGGGCGGGCAAAGTACAAACTTAAAAAGCTCACCTGAACGGTTAG
>CAYWBV010000385.1:0-3962 GCA_964455785.1 uncultured Maribellus sp. | reverse complement strand
TCCCCCTTCACCTGCTGACTCCAGGTTCAGCGGGTGAATACAGGAGAATGACGAACGATGATTGAAGATTAACGAATGACGAATAGAACGGGTAGTAAGTCATTAGTCAGTTATTCCGTTAATCTGTATATCTGAAAATCCGTTATCCAGCTATCCAGTTATCCATTAGTAGTTAGCTGTTCTTCCTTCTACTGCCTACTGCCTATTGCCTACTGCCTATTGCCAATTGGCTACCGTCTTCTGCCTTCTGCCTTCAGTGTGAATAGTTGAATCCCTGCTGCTGCGCGATTTTATCGCGTTGCTCCTCATCCTGCCAATGAGCAGGTGCACCCAGGTTTTCGGCTCAGCAATCAAAGTCGTTGTTTGAACCTGACTTCTACCGAAAATAAAAATTCATTACCTTTGAGTAAAAAGATATGCCAACGATATTGCAAGTAAGAGGATACCGGTTTTTCTTTTATATAAATGACCACCATCCTCCGCATATACATGTTGAAAAGGAAAGAAGTACTGCAAAGTTCTTATTAAAAAATGCGGAACTGGCAAAATCTAAAAGGTTTAACGCAAGTGAACTGAACGAGATAAGAAAGATAATTTTGGAAAATATTGAACTTTTTAAAACAAAATGGGATGAGCGTTTTACAAATTACTAAATCAGCCAATGCAGTTAATATTTGGTTCGACGAAATAAAAATGTACCTCGTTTTAGACGATGGAAGAGAACTGTCGGTTCCAATAAACTGGTTTCCCACGTTGCGTGATGCAACACCAGAGCAAAGAAACAACTGGAGGTTTATTGGTGACGGAGAAGGTATTCATTGGGAAGATCTGGACGAAGATATTTTGGTGGAAGGACTTTTATAATAAACCCCCGTTGCGCGATTGTATCTCGTACCCTTTTTGAAACAAAAGAAAATAGTTTTGTCTTGCTTTCCCCCTTCACCTGCTGACTCCAGGTTCAGCGGGTGAATACAGGAGAATGACGAATGACGAATAGAACGGGTAGTAAGTGGTTAGTCATTAGTAGTTAGTCGTAAGTAGTTAGACAAAAACTGCGACTGTGACTGAAAACTGCAATTCGTAATCAGGAATTGTATGATCCGTGGATTTTGCAGATAAAAAAATCTATTCCGGCAGGGCGGCAATAACTTCCCTCAGAAAGTCATTCAGGCTGAAATTGCCCAACCCGTAGCCCATGCGCACGGCAACAAGATTTTTCGAGGGAATAATATAAATCCGCTGACCCAGGAAACCGTCGGCAAAAAACACATCGGCGGGCACATCGGTGAGCGTTTGTTCCGGGTTCGACTCTTTGATCCAGAATGTTCCGGCATAATTTCCGTCTGAGGCATCGGCGGGCGATTTCATAAAACCGACCCATTCGCGCGAAAGAATAGTGTCGCCGGCAAACACGCCGTTATTCAGAAACAGCAGACCGAACCTTGCCCAGTCGCGGGTGGAGCCGTAGCTGTACGACGAAGCTACAAACAATCCCGACGCATCGGTTTCCACTTTGGTGTTCAGCATACCCAGCGGGTGGAGCAGACGATTATAGGCAAACAACTGGTAGTCTTTGTCGTTCCCGATTTTATTGCGAAGAATTCCTGAAAGCAGGTTGGCATCGCCCGACGAGTAATTCCAGAAACTGCCCGGTGCATGTACCGGCTTATTATCGGTTACCGATGAAAGCATGTCGTCGTTTTGCATCAGCATCACGGTGGCATCTGAAATGGTAAAGTAGTTTTCGTACCAATCAAGCCCCGACGACATCTGGATGATGTTTTTCACGGTGATATTTTTGCGATCGTCATTTTGCCATTCAGCAAAACCGGCAGGTTCATCAGGCGTCAATCGTCCTTCATCAAAGAGGATACCGGCCATCGCACCGGTAATGCTTTTGGTCATCGACCACCCGTGAAACATGGTTTTGAAATCGTAACCATTAAGATATTTTTCAGCAATGAGCTGGTTGTTGTAAACTACAGCCACACCCAGCGTTTTTTTGGAAGGTTCAGCGCCGGGTGCATCAAAACAGGCATCGAGAAAAGCATTGAGCCTTTCGTAGTTCACACCTGGAACCAGCGTATCAGCAACAACATCGCCTTTTGGCCATTGCAGGGTATCCTGCGAATAAGCGGCACCGGGCAGCGTTAAAACAGATTGCTTCAATACTTCTTCAGGAGTATCCAAAATGATAACAGCGCCCAGGCCTTCCCTGAAAATGGCTTTTCGCTTGGCAAGTCCGAAAACTGTGGAGGTTGCTGTTTTATTCTCGAAATCGACAGTTGTTTTGGCAAGGCTGATGGGGAAAAAAGAAAGATCTTCAGCCAGAATCCGTTCAGGTTCTTTTCCGGCCAAAAACACGCTGGAGCACATGCCTTTGGCGGCAAAAGCGGTAATGATGGGTAAACGCGGCCAGGCAAACCAGGTTACACCTGCGATAACGGCAACAAGCACCAGCAGTGCTATTCTTTTGAATAATTTCTTTTTCATGGAATTCGATTTGAAGAATAAAAGTAGAAATATTTCAGCAATAATAGTTGGAACTAGTAGTGAGTAATTAGTAGTTAGTAGTTAGTAGTTAGTCGTAGGTCGTAAGTCAGTTATTCCGTTATTCATTAGTAGTTAGCTGTTCTTCCCTTCTTCTGCCTACTGCCTATTGGCTACCGTCTTCTGCCTTCTGCCTTCAGGGTGAATAGTTGAATCCTTAAGGAAAGTAGTTCGGAGCGCGTCCCCCTTTAGTTGTTTTTTGCCATAAAAGGATTTTGTTACCCATTAAAGGGGGAATTAAAGGGGGATTGTTTTTTTTCAAAAATCGGAGTTACGCTGAAACATCATTTGCCAAAATGAGTACAATAGTCCTGAAAAAACAATCCATAAAAACAACCATTAAAACGTACACCGATGAAAAAACTTATCCTTTTAGTTCTGTTTGTTTTTGGGGCAATCACCCATCTCCTGGCTCAAACTGAGCCTGTAAAAACCCCGGAAACAAAAAAGGCCCTCACTCCTGTACTTTTAGTTACGGCAGGGTATGTGCCTAAAACCGAATATCAGGCGCTCAAAACCAGTGTCGCGTTTAACAATATTGTTTTAGACCGTTTCGGGACCTACATTTCGTTTGAAAAGGGGGCCGATTCAGGTTACTTTTCGAATATTTACGGTATTACCGGTATGATAACGAAAGACATCTGCCTGTGGGGCGGTGTCGATTTGTTTACCCGTCACGGTTTATTGACCCATAACAACAGTAGGGCGAAAGGAATCAGAAAAGAGTTTGGAATAAGTGTAATTCCGGTAAAACCCCTTGTGGTAAAAGCAGGATGGTCGTTTGGTGCAGGAATGACCCTGGAAGCCGGTATCCGTATTCCGTTGTAAAATCTGTATGAAAGTTGGACACAATCTCTTCCCGGACATAAATTACCGGCTGGCATTCCGAACCTGGAGCAGACCGGCAAAGTGAAAAATATTAAGTTGAAAATTTATACATATGAAAATTATTTCCGTAGTGGGTGCGCGTCCCAACTTTATGAAAATCGCGCCATTTATCCAGGCGATAAAAAATTATAACGAGACTGTTAAACTCTCAAACCCTCAAACTCCCGAACCCTCGAACCCTCAACTCCTCGAACACCTGCTGGTTCACACCGGGCAGCATTACGACGACCGTATGAGTAAGGCTTTCTTCCGGTCGTTGGGTATTCCCGAAGCCGACATTAATCTGGGTATCGGTTCGGGCTCCCACGCCGAACAGGTAGGAAACACCATGATTGCCTTTGAAAAGGTACTGCTCGAAGAAAAACCAGACTGGGTAGTGGTGGTTGGCGACGTAAACGCAACGCTGGCCTGTTCGGTTACCGCAAAAAAACTAAACATCAGGGTTTGTCATATCGAAGCCGGGTTACGCTCGGGCGATATCACCATGCCCGAAGAGGTAAACCGTTTGGTCACCGACCGCCTTT
>CAYWBV010000384.1:0-3973 GCA_964455785.1 uncultured Maribellus sp. | reverse complement strand
GTGTTCGAATCATGCTGCCAGTCGTTCGTATTGGTAACCCACGAAAAATCTTCGCTAAACCCGGGTACTGATATAAAATTTTCCGAAATGATTATTTTTTTTAACTGGCTCATACTATTTCTGTTTGTTGACACAGAAATTTTCTGGTGCAACTCGTGGAGCTTGCCTTTTTCTGTGTTAAGTTGCCAGGCAAGTGCAGAAATTGTGTTCACAAAAAGAAGGAACACTATTGTAAAAATTGTTTTCATAGCTTTTCTGATTTAAAAATTTTGTTGAAACAAAGTAACTCCGAATCTTACTGAGTTACAATCGCATGGAGATGTGAAAAACTTTGTGTTTAGAGGAAAAAAATGTGAGTATATATCACATAATTTCGGAAGTTATTGTCTTTTAATCGACGGAGAATTAAATCAGTTTGTCCTTAAAAGCTTTGGCCACGGCTTCACTTTTACTGTTTACCTGGAGTTTTTCGTAAATTTTTTTGATGTGCGAACGCACCGTGTCAATGGCAATAAACATATCGTTGGCAATCATTTTATAACTGTAGCCGTTAACCAAAAATTGAAGTACCTGTTTTTCACGTTCGCTCAGGTTGTACTCATTGTTGGTCCGGCTGGGCAGTTCCGAAAACATTTTTAACACCTGAGTGGCGATTGACGAAGTCATTGGGGCGCCGCCCGAAGCAGCGTCTTCAATATATTCCAGCAATTTGGCCGGGGGAGTTTTTTTGAGCAGGTAACCGTTCGCCCCGTTTTTCAGGGCTTCAAAAACATTGGCATTGTCATCAAAAACCGTGAGCATCAACACTTTTACCTCCTGGTTGATTTCCCTGAGTTTTTTTAACCCTTCAATGCCGTTCATAACGGGCATGTCGATGTCCATTAAAACTACCGTCGGTTTCCAGATATCCAGCTCGGCGACTATGTTTACACAATTTTTGTATGATGCCACAACACTAAACCCCTCGCTCCCGTCAATCAGCATGGTAAGCCCTTCTCTCAACTGTGGGTTGTCTTCGTATATTAAAACCTTTATCATTATCAGTGTTTTATACAAAATTAAACAAGTGAACGGATTTGGAATCCACATAAATATGTGAAAAATCAAAAATCAACAGGGATATCCAGCGATATTTCCGTACCTGCTCCTTCCCTACTGTTGATGTTAATGGTTCCGCGAAGTGCTTCGGCTCTTTTTTGCATGTTTCCCAACCCGTTTCCTGAGTCGGCCAGCCCGACATTAAAACCGGTGCCGTTGTCTCTGATGGTCATTACAAATCTTTTGTTTTCATGAATTAACTGAATACCAACTTTGGTGCAATGGGCGTACTTTGCGATGTTGTTAGTCGCTTCTTTATAAATAAGAAACACATCGCGCCGGGTTTCCATGTTGAGTTTCAGGTCGTGGATATTTTCACCAACCTGAAATAAAATTTCAATGTCTTTGGGTTCAAGAATGCTCGAAGCGTACTCCCTCATCCGCGCTACAATTTTTTGCATACTGTCGTTGTCGGGTTTAATACTCCAAACAATATCATCCATGGCTTCCATCATATACTGACTGTTATCGGTAATTTTTGTGATATACTCACTGGTTTTTACCGGGTCGGTCAGCAATTTTGTTTTGGCCATCGAACTGAGTATATTGATGGTACTCAACGTTGAACCAACATCGTCGTGCAGGTCGCGGGCTACCTTGTTTCTTATCCGTTCAACAGCCAGCAGCTTGTTGATACGCATCCGGTAAACGGAATAGACCAGCCAGGTTACCAACAATATCAGCAGTACTGTAAACCACCAGGTCCGATAAAAAGGGGGTAAAATAGTCATGAATAGTTTTGTAACATTAACCGATTCATTACCCTGCATATTTACACACTTTACATTAAAAGTGTAACGACCGGGAGCCAGGGTTGTGTAATTGGCTGCCAGGTCCTGTTCTGCTTTTATCCAGTATTTATCTACTCCATCCAGTTTATAGTAATACAAA
The DNA here is from genome assembly GCA_964455785.1 of uncultured Maribellus sp. GTDB lineage: Bacteria > Bacteroidota > Bacteroidia > Bacteroidales > Prolixibacteraceae > Draconibacterium. Next base: position 1,984 of record CAYWBV010000384.1, on the reverse strand, counting down.
AGTTTGTCTTGCTGGGTGTAACTGAGCGACGAAAAGTAAAAGGTAACGGAATTTTGATTGGGTTTTAAGTGAATCTTTTCCCGGGCCAGCAGCGAGTCCATCGGAATGTAGGTATTAAACAACTTAAAATCAGTCAGGGTTACGTCGGGTGGCGCTGTTTTAAATTTAAGACCCCCGGGCATGAACCCGAACAACGAGTTTTCGCCGCCAAACCAAAACTCACCGTTTTGCATCTTGAACTTTGCGTTGACCGACTTATCAGCCATAATAATCCCGTTCCGCTCGTTGTACGAAACAAAAATGTTTTTTTTGTAGTTGTAACTTCCGAGTCCGTTGTTATTGGTAAACCATAGTACGCCCTCATCGTCCAGCAACAGTTGAGTAATACCGGCGCCGGGTAATCCGTCGTATTGAGTAAGTGTTTTTATTTTGCCTGATTTGAGGTTCAGAATATTTAAAAACCCGGTACTTACAAAAAAAATGCTGTCGTTATACTGCACAACGTCATAGAAACTATTCCCCAAGTAGGTAATCAATCCGGGCTGTTCATTAAAATGGTAAAGTACATTTTTACCGGTTGAATCCATTACAAAAAGCCCCATATTGCGCGTTCCCACCCAAATCCGTTCAACCTTATCTTTGAAAAGGAGATATATTGTGGAATTAAAATCACGGATAATTTCAAAGTCTTTGTTGTTCATTTTATTACCGTATTTCCACATTACCAGGCGCCCCCTTTGTGTACCAAAAAATAAATTCCCTTCTCTGTCTTCTAGGATTTGTCGTACGGGAGCATTTTCAAAAACCGGTGGTTCAAGTAGTATGAAAGGTCTTTTTGTTTGCGGATCAAAAATGGCGACAGTACCGTTTTGACATCCCGACCAGATTAAACCTGATTTTGAATGCTGGTATAAATCCCACACATGTTTATAATTTATAAGGTTCTTGTCTCGAATCGTATGATAGAGGTCGTGATCGGTTTTTCTAAAATATTTATCAAACACCAAAATACCATTTTCCCATGTGCCAATCCAATTTTCCATATTTTTGGTTTCCTGTATTGAATTGATCACGATGTCATTGCCTTGGTTTAGTTCGTTCAGAATCACATTAAATGCCGTTTTTTGCTCCGGAGCAACAACATAAAGTCCATTATTGGTTGACAGCCAGATGTTGCTCTCCCGATCCTCGTAAATATGCTTTATTTCCCTGAATTTGATGTCGTATTCGCCAGGATTGATTTTTTTGTTTTGAACGAAATCATTCACTTTGGAATCAAAACACAGAAGTGTGTTAACACCGCCAAACCAGAGCTGTCCATTCCGGGTTTCACTGAGCCTGAACAACCCCTGGTATTCCGAACCCGAAGATTGAAACACAGGAATGTTTTCCAAAATTCTATTTTCCGATGGATTGTAGTGAATTAAAACCGGTTCTATCTCAGGACTAAAATCCCATTGAATTATCCAAAAGTTGCGGTTCTGATCAATCAAAAGTGTGTAAACAAAAGTAAAATTATGGCGTTCGAAAATTGGCAGACGTTGTGGGTTGTTATTGTGCGAAATGAGTATTTGTGTCTTGCTTTGGTAAACCGCCAGCCCTTCGTCGCTGCAAATCCAGTAATCTCCGGTAATTGTATCTTCAAACAGGCTGTTAACTGTCCATCCTTCGGGGATCCTGACCGGAAGATTTTCGGAAGTAAATTTATTCTCGGTTTTATTGTAAAACAACAAGCCGGTTTTATGGGTACACAGAAACGTATTGCCTTTGCTGTCGCTAAACAGGTTTAATTCCGATTGAACGGGGAGTCCATTTTCGAAATCGACCGGAACACTGAAATAATGGAAAGAAACCGGGTCGAACAAACCAATCAGATTACCCTGACGGAGCCACATTTTTCCGTCGCCTGCATCCAATATCTGATCCACTCCGAACGGCGGCATCGAATGGTTTAACCCATCAGTTCTGAAACTGATAAACTTTC
>CAYWBV010000383.1:0-3996 GCA_964455785.1 uncultured Maribellus sp. | reverse complement strand
CACATTGACACTCGTTGAATGCACATTAACATTCATTGAATGAGCATTAACATTCGTTGGATGAGCATTAACACTCGTTGAATGCACATTGACATTCGTTGAATGCGTATGAACAGTTGTTAAATGACCATTAACGGCCATTGAACAGACTCTGACAGCCTTTAAAACCATTTTTACCCTCGTTGAACGGCCGCTGGCGACCGTTTGAAAAACACAAACGGAGAGACACGGGTTACCGGCATTAAAAAAAAAACGGTTTTAATCAAAGAACGCGGATGGTAACCCCGGTTTCAAATTTACAGACTGTCAGTGAATTATACAATAAAATTGATTATGTATTTTATGGCTGTATAACAGAAAATCAGAAAACAGGCTGATGGGAATCATTATTGTTATTGTGAACGCGGTGAAACAGTGTCGGTCATTTATCGCTTTGTCTATATTGCGGATGCGGGGAGTGATTTTCTTTTTAACCGATATTTCAATGGTTTCCATATCATAATCAGCCAGTTCAGGATTCCTCTGAAGTTCTGCGACAATCGCTTCATAAACTGCCGTTTGCCTGGCTGATATTTTGTATTGCTTGCGACGGGGCATAACTATATTTTTATTTGTCTGAAACTCTCATTTAATTCTTTTAACCTGTCTATCAATTTGTCAAACGGTAACGAATCTCCATAAATCATATTTGACTGCATCGTTTCATAATCTTTTCTCCACAAATCAATAATGGCGACTGGCGGTACAAAGTTTATTTTTTCGGGAACATGAGTAGCATAATCCACTTCCTTCATTGCTGTTAACATTTTACGATGTTCAACAATTGCCTGATACAATTCGGGACTGTTTAGCGCATCTTTTGCAAAATCGGTATCCATCAATTTTTCCAGGTCATAAATATGCCTGGACATGCGGTTTACACGTACATTTTCCAAAGGCTTTTGAAATTCCTCGTGTAAAAGAAAAGCCTTTTCAAGGAAAGTCCGTTGCGGAATAACCGTAGGAATGGAAAAATAAGCATCTGCAAAATCACTTTCAGGATAATTATTTGCAAGAATTGAACGCAACTGAACATCTTCGCTTGGCTCCATCAGGGAACGTGCCCCGATTTCAACCATCACTTTATCCTGAATATAATTCCCTGTTGCAAAAAGCGAATTATAATGAACCGCTATAATTTGTGGGTCTGGGTCGAATCCTCTGATTCAGGAATGGATAGTGAATAACCATTTATACCTGCCTCCTGCAATTTATTATTTAACTCATCTTTTAAATTATTTTTCGTGTATGAACATGATGCGCGTCGAAGACTGGTTATTTGTTTCCGTCTCAGTTTGCCTTCAAAACCAAAAAAGGAACGGTCAATGGCAATATCTATATCTTCTGAAAACCGTTCAATAATATTCCATGCTTTACTTAACGAGGTTCCTCCCTTGAAAACAATATGGGGAGCGCACTCACAGGAAAACAAGGCACGCAACACCATTGTTACCCACCAGTCCTTTTCAATAGCCACATTCGGTAATCCGGTTGTTATTGCGACACTATTAAGTATATCAGCTCTTTCCTTTTCAGGAATTTTAATCCAATTATTCACTTTTCCTGAATTTTAATAATATATCTGCAATCCATTCCGGTGCAAGAACGGCATCATGTATTATATTTTCGAGGGTTTCATTAACCAAAGTTTCTTTAATTTTTTGAAGCTCGGTTTCTGTTGCATTTCCTTTTCCTATTTCTTTCAGTGCAAATATTACCAATGTGGAAATGCTTCCCTTAAAAGCCAAATGTTTGGCCACGGTCTTTTTAAAATGTACTGTTGCCTTCTTTCCTACTTTAACAACCCGTGGCGCACCATCGGTAAGAAAAACCACTTTCATTGGAACCTGGGTTGATAATCCCAGTTTATTTAATGCGAAAACCCCCGTTGGTATCAACCTCGCTTTTTCTTTCCTTGCAATTGCCTTCGCTATTTCTTCTATCGATGGATAAATAATCCCAATATGTTTACTGATTTTCGGATAGAGATAAATCCCATTCGAAAGACGTACTATGAAATCTTCTTTGCAAAGTCTTGAAAGGACTTGACGAATAGCATCGCCACTTCCCAAAGGCTTAAAGTCACTTGCAAAAATGACATTACCTCGTCTTTTTCTTTTTATAATATCTTCTATTTGTTTATGAATAGATTGCATGCACTAATCACCCTACATTTTGTCACAAATATAGCATAAATATATGACAAAAATTATTCAAACTGTGTTAGGAAACTTGCATTCTTAATCCGCTCCTCTTTTTCAAAAGAAGCCAGGTAATTTTCTGTTGTCTTCAAATCCTTATGGCCTAAACTTTCAGAGATATAAGCGATATTGCCAATTTTAGAGTAACCAAATCTGCAAAATTGATTCCGTTACAGAGATAAAAGAAAAACCACAAACTCCGGCAGTGTTCGGTTGCTTCATTTCCATCCGAGTAGGTTGCAAGCATTTTTACATGTTGCAAAGTCAAAGCCAGCTTTCCCGATGTTCGATATCCGATCAGAAAACAAACAGTTTTGTAAAAAAATTACTTACTTAAAATCCCTTGAAGGGAAAAGCTCGCCTTGTACAACCTTGCCGGTAAAAGTCCCCGAAACTTCCACTGTATTCTTTTTATCTGAACCTGCCGGTTTGCCCACAGAGCCGATGTTTCGTTCTTCAGTTTCCAGGCCCATCAGTTCATTCAGATTAAAACAGGAACTAACCACCACATGAACAACCTCGCCTTCAATCTGCAGTTTACCAGCTACCATCAGCAGCCGGGACTGAAGAATCACTTTTCGGTATTTTTCGAAGATTTTGGCCCAAACCACCAGGTTGGCAAAGCCCGTTTCATCCTCGACAGTGATAAACAACACGCCTTTGGCCGTGCCGGGGCGCTGCCTGACCGTTATCAGTCCGCATACTTTTACGGATTCACCGTTTTTCATTTTACTCAATTCTGAAGTTGGCGTAACCCGCAGTTGGTTCAGCCGTTGCCGGAGAAAGCTCACCGGGTGGGCTTTCAGCGATAATGACGTGCTGGCGTAATCCTGCATTACATGTTCTCCGGGGGTCATCAGCGGCAGTTCGGTAATTTCTTCGACTGCGCTTTGCGAAGGCGTACCGGTAAATATTCCCGTTGGATGGTCGTGCAGGGCCGACACTTCCCACAAAGCCTGCCGCCGGTCGAGACCTATGGACCGAAAAGCGTCCGCATCGGCAAGCCGTTCCAGTGCAAATGGCGGAACGCCTGCATCGAACAACTCATTGATATTTTTATAAGGTATAATTCTTCCGGAGACCAGCGCCTGCATATCTTCCTCGCGTAAACCTTTTACCTGCCTAAACCCCAAACGAACAGCATAATAACGGCCATCCTTTTTTTCCAGCGTATTATCCCACTCCGAATAACTGATGTCCACGGGATGCACCACCACGCCATGTTTGCGGGCATCGATAACAATCTGGGCGGGTTGGTAAAAGCCCATTGGCTGGCTATTAAGCAATGCTGCCGTAAATATGTCGGGATAATAACATTTTATCCAGGAAGAGATATAAACCAGCAGTGCAAAACTGGCGGCATGGCTCTCGGGAAAACCGTAACTGCCGAACCCTTCAATCTGTTTAAATACCCGTTCAGCAAACTCTCTGTCATAGCCTCGTTTTACCATTCCTCCTACCAGTTTTTCGCGGTACCAGCTAACTTTTCCTTTCGATTTAAACGTAGCCATACTCCGTCGCAGGCCGTCAGCTTCGGCCGGAGTAAAACCTGCTGCAACAATGGCTATTTCCATCGCCTGTTCCTGAAATAAAGGAACTCCTAAGGTTCGCCCCAGAATATCTTCCAACTCTTTTGACGGGTATTCCACCGGCTCCTCTGCGTTGCGCCTTTTCAGATAGGGATGAACCATGTCGCCTTGGATGGGACCGGGCCTCACAATAGCCACTTCAATCACCAGGTCATAGAAGTTACGGG
>CAYWBV010000382.1:0-4053 GCA_964455785.1 uncultured Maribellus sp. | reverse complement strand
CATGGTGGCGCTTCGCGAAGGCCGCAATGCCGGGGAGGAGGAAAGTGGGCAGTGATCAGTGATCAGTGATCAGTCGCAGTCACAGTGAGCAGGTGGCGGGGAAGAGGGGCGGCTTGTCTCCCGCAGGCAGCCAACCCTGACGGGGTTTGAAACCCCCGTCAGGGTTAAAATACCGCAGCAACAAATATCCGCGCCTTCCCCATAATTGCCCGACTGCCTCATTCAGGCGGGCCTGCCCGAATGAATCCGTTCAGGCGGGCCTGCCCGGAACAGAGTAACTCGTGGGCAGGCAGATTTGATGAAAAAAGCAGGCAGTTCTTTTGTAAACAGATTTTTATACTATCTTTGCGCCACATTTTCAAAAAAATAATTTAAAAAATTATGCCAGTAAAAATGAGATTAGCGCGGCACGGCCGCAAACGTTATGCTTACTACCACATTGTGGTAGCCGATAGCAGGGCGCCACGAGATGGCAGGTACGTTGAAAGGATTGGCTCTTATAATCCCAATACAAATCCTGCTACTATAGATCTCGATTTTGACAAAGCTTACGACTGGCTTACAAAAGGCGCACAACCAACCGACACCGTTAGGGCAATTTTGTCGTACAAAGGTGTACTCTACAAAAAACACCTGATGGGTGGAGTAAAAAAAGGAGCTTTCGACGAGGCTGAAGCTGAAAAACGTTTAGACAAATGGATGAACGAAAAAGATGCGAAAATCCAGGCAAAAATCGACCGTTTGGCCGGCGATGCCAGGACAGAAACACAAAAGCAGATCGACGCCGAAGCAAAAGTGAATGAAGAAAGGGCGGCTGCCATCGCGGCCAAAAATGCAAAACTGGCTGCTGAAGCCGAAGCTGCAAAAAAAGCTGCAAGCGCCCCTGAGGTTACTGAATCGGCTGAGGTTGAAGAAACCGAAGCTCCGGAAGAAGGTGCTGAATCGTAAAAAAAACACGTTCTCGGAAATAGAAAACCATTCGTCAACCGGCGGATGGTTTTTTTTTGATGGCGCCACCACGAATTCATTATATTTGCAGACATGGAAACCATTCCGAAAAATAATTGCGAAAAGATTGGGTTCTTCCGAAAAACCCACGGGGTCCGCGGCGAGCTGGTACTCGAGTTCGAAAACCAGTTTGAAGAATCAATAGCCGGCGCCGATCGGTTTTTTGTTGAACTGGAAGGGTTGCTCGTGCCGTTTTTTTTGGAAGACGACGGATTCCGCTTTAAAACAGCCAACACAGCCATCGTAAAGCTGATGTGGGTGGATACCGAAAAATACGCCCGGCGGATGGTGGGCGCCGCGGTATATCTTTTCGGAGATGAAATTACCGACGAAGATGAAGAAACCATCCATTCCTTTTTGAAGGACTTTTGGGTGGAAGACAAAAAACTCGGACGAATAGGAAAAATACGACATGTGGACGACTATTCGGGGAATATTGTCCTTACGGTCGACTACCAAAACAACGAAGTGTTAATCCCGTTCAACGAAGACTTTTTGATTTCAACCGACGAAGAACAAAAAATTGTTTTGCTAAACCTTCCCGACGGATTAACCAACCTGTAATCCCGGTTCAACGTCGGTAATCCTTTTCCGCCACTCGCCGGGGAGAATTTTCGATTCCTTTTGCCGCATATCGAAACAAACCAGGATGGTTCTTCCGGAAGCCACCGGCTCTGCCACCCCGTTTTTAAATACCTGCTGAAACATTTCAAGGCTTTTTTCGCCCAGCGAAACCACACCGGAAACCACCGTCAGCCGATCTTCGAGATACACCGGCCTGGCATAATCAATTTTGATGGAAGCAATCACGAGGCCCATTTCGGTCCAGCTAATCAGCCCGCCCAGCACTTCGTTAAAATAGCTAATCCGCGCCAAATCGAAAAACTCCTGGTATTTGGCATTGTACACATGCCCCATCAAATCGATGTCGTTAAACCGGATTTGTACCGGCGTTTTATGTTCCATACTTCTTATGAATTTGATTTTTATCCCGGAATTCTGGCAGCGAAAATGGCAAAATATTTTTAACATTGTGCAACTTTGGCCATGTTCATACGTCATTAGTGTAATTCATTTAAAAAACAAAACAACGTTGTCATGAAAAACAGAATCTTAATTGTCACCACACTGATTTGGGGTTTATTGGTTTCGGGCGCTGTAACAGCCCAGGAAGAAGAACGCGATGTGCCCTCTTTTTCAGAAATCTCGCTGCGTGTGCCCGGGGTACTTCACCTCGAACAGGGTCCGAACCAACAGGTAGAGATAGTAGCCAAATCGTCAACCCTCGAAGAAATTATTACCGAAGTAAAAGACCGGAAACTAATCATCCGTTTCACCGGCAAAAACTATCTGCTGAAAACCTACAACCCGGGCAAAATTGAAATTTTTGTGACCGTGCCCGAAGTTGACGGGTTAAATATTTCGGGGTCGGGCGACATTGTGGCCGAAAACGAAATAAAAACGCGGATTTTGGATTTGGCGGTCAGCGGCAGCGGCGACATTCAACTCGACAAACTCGATGCCGAGAGGGTAAAAGCGAACATCTCCGGTTCAGGCGATATTATTATTAACGACGGTGGAGTAGCCGACGATCTCTCGGTTTCCATTTCCGGGTCGGGCAGTGTAAAAGCCGAGGGATTCGAAGCCAAGGATGTCGCTGTCACCATCGCCGGATCGGGGAACTGTTCGGTAACCTCCAACGGATCGTTAAAAGCCCGTATTGCCGGGTCGGGGAATGTGTATTACCGCGGTAATTGCAGCATCGATTCTTCGGTTGCCGGGTCGGGCGGCGTAAAAAAGTTGTAATAACAAACGAATATTCCAGGGGCCGTTGCAGATGTTGCAGCGGCCTTTTTCTTTCACCTTGTTTATTTTGTGAATATTATTGTTTAACTTTCTTGCAAAAAATGAAGTTAACTTAAAAAAAGAATGTCATGGGAATGTTGAAAGAATTTAAAAGTTTTGCCATGAAAGGCAATGTCCTCGACCTGGCTGTTGCCGTAATCATTGGCGGTGCGTTTGGAAAAATTATTACTTCGTTTGTAAACGACGTATTAATGCCCCCCATCGGGCTGCTTCTCGGAAATACCGATTTCAGCAATCTGAAGGTAATCCTGAAAGCAGGGGCTGATGCTGTGATGAACGGCGACCAGGTAGTAACCCCGGCAGTAACTGCGGTTACCCTCAATTACGGCGTTTTTATCAATACCGTATTGGATTTCCTGATTGTCGCCTTTTCCATTTTTATGGTGATAAAAGCATTCAACAGTATGAAAAAGAAACAGGAAGAAGCGCCTGCCGCACCACCGGCACCTTCAAAAGAAGAAACGTTGCTTGCCGAAATCCGCGACATCCTGAAAGAGAAAAAGTAACCGGAATACGGTTCGATATACAAAAGCTGCTTCGTTTGGGGCAGCTTTTTTATTTCCGGATGATGTCGATACGCCCGCCGGGACCCAGTTTTATAATGCTGGACGGCTGTGCCGGGGTGCTGTCGTCCCGGCGGTATTCAACGATATAATCGACCTGCTTTTTTATCTCTTCGGAAATTTCAGCAAAAAAAGCCGGCGATTTTTCGCCGCTGATATTCGCCGAAGTGGAGACCAGCGGACGGCGAAACCGTTGCAAAAGCTGGCTGGTAAACGATTCTTTGGTAAACCGGATTCCGATACTGCCGTCTTCCGAAATCAGGTTCGGGGCCAGGTTTTTGGCATTCGGATAAATGACCGTCAGCGGTGTGGTGCTGATTTCCACCAGGTCCCACGCAATTTCAGGAACATCGTCAACATACCGGTCTAACAGCGCGGGGTTTTCCATCAGAACCAGCATACTTTTGCTGTCCTCGCGCCTTTTGATTTTATAAATCCGGCTTACTGCCTTTTCATTGGTGGCATCACAACCGATTCCCCAAATCGTATCGGTCGGATATAAAATAACTCCTCCGTTTTTAAGTACTTCCAGCGCTTTTTTAATATCGTCGTGCATATTTTCTCAGGATAAAATCCGGGAGTACAAAGAAATCATTTTTTCTGAAAAGTAGGCCGG
>CAYWBV010000381.1:0-4114 GCA_964455785.1 uncultured Maribellus sp. | reverse complement strand
CGGCTGATACTTACACTTCCGGGACTTTTTATTGTTCTGGCTGCGCCGCTTGCCGGCTGGTTTCTCGACCGCAGCAAACGGCTGCGCCTGCTTATTCCGTCGATGGTTCTTTACGGAGTGGCAGGCAGTTCGGGCCTGTACCTCAGCTCCATTGCGACAATCCTGGCCGGACGCGCCCTGCTGGGAATAGCTGTCGCCGGGATTATGACCAGCGCCACAACCCTGGTCGCCGATTATTACGAAGGACAGGCACGCGCGCAGTTTATGGGCTGGCAGGCGGCTTTTATGAATCTGGGAGGCGTGATATTTCTTACTGCCGGCGGCGCCCTCACAGAGTTGGGCTGGCGCTGGCCGTTTTCTGTTTATCTTTTTGCCCTCGTTTTGGTGCCATTAGCCATCTTCTCGTTAACCGAACCGGCGCGGACAAAACTAAAACCGGACAAAACGCCGGCAGACAAAACCGCGGTCCCCGGTTCGGCAAAATTGCTCGCCCTGATTTACAGCGCCACCTTTTTAGGAATGGTTATTTTCTATTTTGTTCCGCTGCAAATTCCTTTTTATCTGAAAGAACAGGGTGGCGCAGGCCCCACGGTTGCCGGGCTGGCCATCGCCGGGGCAAACCTGTTTGCCATGACAACTTCGTTTAACTACCGCCGCATTCGGAACCACATGGGATATATTCCGATCCTCGCCTTAACGTTCGGGCTAATGGGCGCCGGGTACCTGCTGATTGGCTTCGGTGAGGGTTACCTGTCGGTGGTTGGCGGACTGGCCATCGCCGGGCTCGGGGCCGGGCTTCTGTTCCCCAACATCAACGTGTGGCTGACTTCGGAAGTCCCGGTTAACATCCGCGGGCGCGCCCTTGGCGGACTCACAACCGCCATCTTCCTCGGACAGTTTATTTCGCCCATGGCAGGCCAGCCCATTCTCGTAAAACTGGGCCTCGAACCGTTGTTTTGGATAGCCGGAATTCTTCTCCTGGTTGTTGCGCTGGTTTTGGTCGTGTTGCGCCTGCCAATTTCGGAATACGTAAGGCCGGCAGCCAATCCGGAAACACTTTAAACTTTGAACCCTGAACGTTGAACTCTAATAGCCGGCGGCAGGTTTGTATTTTGCGACCGCAAAGCAGAAAACAGGGCTTTGTAAGTTTGTATTTTTCGGAAAAACGTGTGGACGGGCTTTGTAAGTTTGTATTTTGGTCAACCACACGTATAAATGGGCTTTTTAAGTTTGTACTTTGGTCAACCACACGTGTGGATGAGCTTTGTAAGTTTGTATTTTCGCCAACCACACATATAAATGGGCTTTTTAAGTTTGTATTTTGGCCAACCACACGTATAAATGGGCTTTTTAAGTTTGTACTTTGGTCAACCACACGTGTGGACGGGCTTTTTAAGTTTGTACTTTCGTCAAACACACGTATGGACGGGTTTTGTAAGTTTACATTTTTCGGGAAAACGTCTGGGCGGGCCTTGTAGATTTACATTTTGGTCGCCTAACCGGTCAGGCGGGCTTTGTAGATTTACATTATGGTTGCCTAACCGGTTGGTTGGGCTTTGTAGGTTTACATTATGGTCGCCTAACCAGTCAGGTGAGCTTTGTAGATTTACATTATCGTCGCCTAACCAGTCAGGCGGGCTTTGTAGATTTACATTTTGGTCGCCTAACCGTCCAGGCGGGCTTTGTAGGTTTACATTTTTTGGGGAAACGTGTGGATGGGCTTTGTAGGTTTACATTTTTGGGCTTCCGCATACCGTAAACCAATTTTATGTAAGTTTGATAACGAAAAACTCAGCCCGAAGGTTGAACGATGAGTTTTTAAGGGCAGAAGATTACGTTTACCGTTGTGGTTTTGAAAATTCCGGGGACACCGGTTACAAACCGGCGCCAACAGGAAAAAATCAGAGGTAAAAAAGTAGAAAAACTTCGGCGTATTATATAGTTGGCGTGCATTATAAAAAGACCTCCGTTAATAACTTCGTGAAAATTAAAAAAGAAAACTGGTCGATAAAAATTAAATTTGCAGAAAGAAAAATTGAATATGATGAAAGTTAAAGAACCTCTTTTTGAATATATTAGCCCTGACATTTCTCATCAAATTGTTAACGGGGACAGCCTTTCAGTTTTAAAAAAAATAGAAAATGGGAAATTTGATTTAATAATAACTTCGCCTCCTTATAATGTTGGAAAATCATATGAAACAAAGACCAGTATTGAAAAATATTTGGAAACACAGGAAGAAATAATAAACGAACTTGTAAGAACTCTATCAGATAAAGGTAATCTTTGTTGGCAAGTAGGAAACTACGTTGATAAGGGTGAAGTTTTCCCATTAGATATTTATTACTATCAGATTTTCAAAAAACTCGGACTGAAACTTAGAAATAGAATTATTTGGCATTTTGGACACGGACTTCACGCTTCCAATCGGTTTAGTGGCAGATATGAAACCATTTTGTGGTTCAGCAAAACTAATGATTACATATTCAATCTGGACAATGTGAGAATACCATCAAAATATCCTGGAAAACTTCATTTTAAAGGAGAAAAAAAGGGATTACCATCTGGGAATCCTCTTGGTAAAAATCCGAGCGATATTTGGGAGATTATTGCTAATGATTGGGAAACTGCAATGTGGGATATACCAAATGTTAAATCAAATCATCCTGAAAAAACAGAGCATCCTTGTCAATTTCCGATTGAATTAGTTGAACGCTGTGTTCTTGCCTTGACAGATGAAAAAAGTTGGGTGCTTGACCCTTTTGCTGGTGTAGGTTCAACGGTGATTGCGGCAATTAAAAACAATAGAAATGCTATGGGTATTGAAAAAGAGAATGAATATTGTAAAATTGCCAACCAAAGAATAAAAGACCTGAACGAAGGTAAATTAAAAATCAGACCAATAAATAAACCTATTCATAAACCTACTGGAAACGACAAAGTTTCTCAGGTTCCGAAAGAATGGTTGCAACTTGAATTAGAGAATATTAACGGAAAATATAACGAAATTAGTCATCAGAAATGAAAATAGCGCAAAAATACTCCCATTTGAACGGAGAAGAATATTTCATAGTTCATCATAAAGAACTTTACAATGAAATCATTGATATAATTCAAAGCATAGACGCATCAAAGCTTATGACAAAGGAAAGCAAGGAAAAAACGATGACAGGTAAAATGCTTTATAGCCCAATAGAATTAAATAAAACATTCAATGAAAAATTTAATAGACTTGGTTGGAATGAAAGTCGCTATCGGTATTACATTACAACCGACCAAAGGGTTTTGCCCGAATTAATTACATTACCTTACGATCAACAAAAAGATTTTCTTATTTCAAAGGGTATCGGTGAACCTATTTCATCTTACAAGCAAACTGATTTTGTGAAAGACCAGATTGCTGTTGAAGTTCAGTTTGGTAAATATGCTTTTGTTGCATTTGACTTATTTGTTAAACACCTGCTTTTCTATTCTGGTGGCGTTATAAATCTTGGAATAGAAGTTTTGCCAACAAAGAAAATGCAGTCACAAATGAGTAGCGGAGTTGCATACTATGAAGGCGAAGTTTATAATGTACTTAGACACGGAAGAAATAATCCACCAGTTCCTCTTCTTATTTTAGGAATTGAACAAGATTAAAAAACAACGAAACCCCGCTGATAAAGCAATATGGCGAAACAAGTAATTATGCATATTTTTTTAATAATTTAATTTTAGTTTAAATAGCAACATTAAGTTCTTTGATATATTGGTTTATAATGTTTACATATTGAGCAATCAAGTTTAAAGATAGCTTCGTGACAAGATGTATGTAATTTTCATCTTTATCATCAAGATATAAAGTCTTTACACGATTGAAATCCTTTAGATAACGGTCAACGGCCATTACTGTATGATTAGTCTCCTTTGCAGCAATTATAGGGTCTTTTTTTTCGACTACGCACTTATAGATGATTTGAAATTTGTGCGTAATACATGACCCCATATCCTGTAAATTTCCAGGGTGCGGCAGGAGTACATTGTGTTTTTCCTCATACTTTTTTCTATTAATTGTAGCGTAAGAATCGTTAATGGAAAGCAGTAAACTGACATCTCTCATAGAAAGCAGTGCGTT
>CAYWBV010000380.1:0-4117 GCA_964455785.1 uncultured Maribellus sp. | reverse complement strand
GTTTTCCCGGCGCCGTTTGCCCCGAGGAACCCAAAAATTTCGCCCTTGTAAACGTCAAAAGTCAGGTTGTCGTTTGCGGTGAAGTTCCCAAACTTTTTAACCAGATTTTGTACTGTAATTATTGGTTCAAGCCCCCTTTCCCTGCCGGGATTTTCCCCCTGGGGGGAAAGTTGGTCCTTATTCAGTGTTCTTTCCATTTCAACTTTTCTTTTTTTCTTTCTCCTCCCCATCGGGGAGGTCGGGAGGGGCCTGTATACCCATAAATACATCCTCAATCCCCGGTGAAATCTCTTCCACCACAATATTTTTATGGTTCCGTTTTTCAAGATAAACATCCAGTTCGCTGGTTTCCACATCATCGTCGATGCCGGTGAAATGCACAAACTGTCCGAATGCAAACACCGATTCTGCCTTTTCGTAAGCCCGTAAATCATTGATAAGTCGGTACATTTCGTCAGAACGCACCTGGATAATTTTTCGCGGGAATTTTTCGGTAATCCGCCGGGGTGAATCCACGTCCAGAATTTGTCCTTTCTGAATAAGTGCCACACGGTCGCAAAGTGTTGCCTCGTCCATGTACGGTGTTGAAACCAGGATGGTAATTCCTTTTTGCTGCAGCTTTTTCAGCATTTCCCAGAATTCCTTGCGGGAAACCGCATCGACACCGGTGGTTGGCTCGTCCAAAACAAGAATTTTCGGTTTGTGGATGAGTGCACAGGAGAGAGCAAGTTTCTGTTTCATCCCGCCCGAAAGTTTCCCGGCACGCCGATTTTTAAACGGTTCAATCTGGTAGTAAATATCGCGGATGAGGTCGTAGTTTTCCTGCACCGTTGTTCCAAAAACGGTGGCAAAAAAGTTGAGGTTTTCTTCCACGCTCAAATCCTGGTACAACGAAAACCGTCCGGGCATGTAACCCACAATGTGTCGTATTTTTTTGAAATCTTTTATCACATCCAGGCTGTCCATTTTTGCCTCACCGGAGTCGGGCAGCAGCAACGTCGTGAGAATCCGCATCAGCGTTGTTTTTCCGGCGCCGTCCGGGCCAATCAGGCCAAAAAGTTCGCCTTCGTTAACATTCAGCGTGATGTCTTTTAATGCCTGAATGTCGTCGTAGGATTTTGATATGTTGTTGATTTTGATGGCCTCCCCTGACCCCTCCGAAGGAGGGAAATGAAAAGCCTCCCTTAATCCCTCCGAAGGAGGGAGATTAGAACTTGAAATATGATTTTTTAACTTAGCCATATACACATCTTTATCTTTGTTTTTCAATTCCTCCCCTTTGGGGAGGCAGGAGGGGCTTTTTTTTTTTTACTCCTCTCTTTTGGAGAGGCTGGGAGAGGCTTTTATTTCCCCCGGCATCCCGATTTTCAGCGTCCCGTCGTTTTTAACAGCAACTTTAACTGCATAAACTAATTTTACACGCTCTTCCTTTGTCTGAATGATTTTTGGGGTAAACTCGGCTTCCGAAGAAACCCATGTTACGGTTCCGCTCAGCGTTTGGTTTTCCGTTTCTGATTTGTCGATAAAAACATTTACCAGCTGACCGATTTTAACGTTGGGAAGTTGTGCCCCGCTGACATAAACTTTTAAGGTGAGTTCATCCAGACTTGCAATTTTGAACAGCGCTTTACCGGGAGTTGCCAGCTCGCCCTGTTCAACATAGGTTTCCAGAATTGTGCCGTTTACCGGAGATTTAATTGTGCTTCTTCCGAGCAGATCGAGTGTTGTTTCCATTTGCGTTTCCAGCACTTCCAATTCTTTATTGACGGAAGTAAACTGTGTTTTTGTGCTTTCAATCTGCTTTTCAATCACGCTGATTTGACCGGTAATGTCATCCAGTTGTTTTTGTGTGGCAGCCTGGTCTTTTACCATTTGTGCCACGCGTTTTTCATTGATTTGCAGGTTTTTAATCTGCTCTTCAAATACGGCAACCTGCGACTGTATTGTTTGGCGTTTGGCAATTACGGCTGCCTTTTGTGCATCGATTTGTTTCAGTTTTAAGCTGGCTTGAACCGTATCAATAACTGCGGCAACAAAACCGGCTTCAATTTTTCGTCCTTTTTCAACATTTAACTGAAGAATTTTTCCCGAAACTTCAGTGGAAACAATTACCGGGTCGGCCTCAAAATTTCCAAATGCATCCGATTTTTCATCTGTGTTGCTGCAACTGAATAGAAAGATTGACAACATTGCGATGATTAGATTATTTCTCATTGTATTTGTTTTTAATATTCATGTTTATTGTTTTCCTTCACCCTTTGGGGGAAGGTTAGGAAGGGGGCCATTCCCGTTAATCAAATTATATTTCTCAACTGCTTCATTCAACTGGACCCGGCGCAATTCGATGTTTAGTTTCGCGATGGTTTCGGCCTGCACATCCTGAATATAATCTGATGTTGTAATAGTTTCGTTTTCAAGCTTTGAGGCGGATGTTTGTGCAAGTTCAGAACGCAGTGCAACCATTTTCGAATCGGTTTCCAGTAATTTTTCAAGTTTCTGAATTTGTTCATTTTGGCTGGCAAGCAGCAAGTCTATGTTTTGACTGAATGTTTCTTCCTGTTGTGAAATTATTTGCGACTGTAACTGGAGCATTTCTTTCTGGCGGCTGGTTTTTTGCCAGTCAAACGCATTCCACGACACCCCAACACCAACGAGATAATACGTATCGAATTTATCGTTCAGCATATTCAGCCCCGGACGTCCGTAACCCGCTTGTCCGAATCCAAAAAGTTTCGGATTGCGGCTTTTGGTGAGCAGGTCGTTTTGTTTTTCGAGTTGTGTTTTCTGAGCAGCAAAAAGCTGCAGTTCCGGGCGATGCAGCTCACTTTGTGTGTTCAGATCCTGAATGCTGTATTTAAGATTTGTGTTTTCGCTGATGGTTTGCCCGGTTAAAATGGAAAGCATTTGGATTGCTGTTTTTTTGCCGGCTTCCAGTTGAATTTCATTTTGTTCCAGGTTCTGGATTTCAGCTTCCAGCGCCAACGCTGCTGATTTTTCAATAACCTGGTTTTTAACGCCCGACTGAATTGCTTTCAGCCTTTCCTGCAACACTTTTTTCTGCGCTGCCAAAACTTCTCTTTGTTTGTCAACGGCGAGTGCGGTAAAAAAAGCCTGCGAAACCTGTTCATTCAGCTTATAAAGTTCCACTTCCACCTGGCTCAGATTGGCTTGCAAAATTGCATCTTCCAAATTAGCATTTGCAGTGGTAATCCCTCCATCCCAAATACTTTGTTTGAACTCTGCATATGCTTTGTACTGGTCTTTCGACACCGAAGGAATGGAAATTCCCGGCATTGAAATAGCAACTTTGGTAACGTCCGATTGGTAAGTTGCCTGTCCGTTTAATGTTACCTGCGGAAGATAATTTGTTTTGTTGTTTCCCTTTTTCAACGCGGTGATTTCCTGCCAGATTTCTGCCTGTTTCAGGTTGGGGTAATTTTCGCGCGACCAACGGTAACAATCGTCAAGCGAAATTTCGGGCTGGGCAAAAACCAGTTGAGCCGGTAAAAGCAACAGAATCAGTAATTTTTTCATTTCAGTAAAATTGAATTTAAAATGAATTCTTTTACAGTAAGTTTTCGATTTAAAATGAATTCGTTGTACGCTTTTTTGTCGTTGTCGAAGAACATAATACTGAGCAGTGGTTTTGCTGCAATGGGAAAAATACTCAATGCAAGCATGTTGATCAATATTTCTTTTGGATCCATTTTTCGTATTTTACCTGATTTCATTTCTTTTTCGAACATGGCGGAAACTTCCCGGGGATTAACGCCATTGCTTTTTAAAACTGATGCGAGAAAGTCAGGATCGCGGTTCATCTCTTTTAAAATAAACGTGGGTAAAAACGGGTTTTTTTGTAGCAGGTCAATGTAGTTCCCAACAAAAATCCCCAGTTTTTCTTCAATAGGAAGTTCAGAACGTACCATTTCCATGATGTTTGGAAAAATCTGGGTGAATACTTTTTTGAAAATGGCGCCAAACAATTTTTCTTTTGTTCTGAAATAGTAATGAAGCAAAGCTTTATTTATACCTGCCTCGTCGGCAATTTCCTGCATCCGGGCTCCGTCCATTCCTTTTTGGATAAATACATTTTGCGCGGCGTGCAGAATTTTTTCCT
>CAYWBV010000379.1:0-4134 GCA_964455785.1 uncultured Maribellus sp. | reverse complement strand
GCGAAAGCGAATGGAGGGAAAAGGTAAACATCCTCAGTTCGGCAAGGCCCAAAGCACCCGAAGTCGATTATATTATTCCCTCGTTTGAGTGGCGAAAAACCCAGACAACCGAGGCTATCCGGCACCGGAGAATGAGCGGCGGCCTGCGTATTTACCTCAAACGCCCGTGGTACTCCACCGGCGCCGACGAAATGCTGGCAGTTATCCTTCCCGAAAATAAAACGAACATCATGTCGCTGGCGGCAGCTTCGTCAGGCTACACTAACATTTACACTCACTGGGGTATGGATCCGATTCTGTATGGCGCGCAACCCGAAAATGTGTCGCCGCAGGTGGCCGATTTCAGGATGAACCCGGTGGTTGACAACAAACTGCAATACCCGGAAAAGGCAGCAACGCTGGCCAAAGCCGTAGCGTACCCCGTTCATTTCGACGAGGAACGGCAGATGTGGTTTTGCGACCTCGCTATCGATCCGCAGGAAATGTATTTCCCATTTATCAAACTGTTCCTGGCCCGGTATCAGCCCCACTCGGTGAGGGAAGAAAACAGCGATGTGTGCCTGTCGCCGGTAGTGGTTACCAAAATGATCCAGTTGGTGCCCGAACGGCAAACCACGCTGCACTTTAAAAAAGACGACCAGAACTCGAAATTTACTATCACCGTGGAGGGATCCCTTTATAACCTGGGAAATACGCCCTACGGAAATTTCAATTTTATCCGCATTTCGTTCCTCGACAGCGGCGTGGCGCAGCCTCTATTCGGAATTATCAACAACGGGGTAAACGAAAAACAGCTCGACGACGAAGGCGTAACCATCGCCATTACGCGAAAAGAGATGGTAACTGCCACACGGTTTAAGGTAGAACGCGAATTTACACTGCACCGGAATTACAAAACCGCACCTTTCGAAGTAATTGTGGAAGAGTATGAACGCGGCCCCAGTCGTATTCCCGATCTGCCGCAGCAATATACCAACCGGCTGGAGCAGTCGGAACAAACCGACCGGCTGATTTACGCGGATGTATTTAAAATTAACGAAGTGGGGAAATAAGTCTTTTGCGAGATGGACTGAATAATTTTGTGCAGCTCATTAAAACGTATTTTATCTACCTCGCCCAAAACCAGTAAAATCAGTACCGACCACTTGTCGCCAAACCGATCCAATACATTTCGCACCGGGTAATTGTATGTATCCGGATATATTTCTAAACTTTTTCCCATGTCAACCGTTTGATTTCTGCTATTGGTTGTATCAGAAAAAAAGGGATATGATTAGCTGGAAACAACAAACGATTTAACTTTTACGAACTCAACAAGAGGAAAAAACTTCTTGGGTATTAAAAACAATTTCAATTTAAAATGATGAGTAAGATTTTAGTTACAGGAGCAACAGGAAGCCTGGGGAAACAAACAGTGGTTGCATTGTACGCCAAAACCGATATAAAAAACATTGTGGCTTTGGTAAGAGACGAGTCGAAAGCCGATGATTTAAAAGCGATGGGGGTTGAACTGAGGGTTGGTGATTACGACGACGTCCAGAGCCTGGTTTCTGCTTTTCAGGGAATCGACAAACTGTTTTTTGTTTCGGCGAGCGAAGTTGAAAAAAGGTTGCCACAACACAAGAATGTGATGGAGGCCGTTGTACAAAGCGGGGTAAAACACGTTGTTTACACCAGCTTCGTACGAAAAAATGAATCAGATACATCGCCGATTGCAGCGATAGAAAAAGCGCACATTTTCACCGACGATTTTCTGCTGAAATCGGGAATCGACTACACCATTCTAAGGAACACGCTTTACATGGAGTTTGTGCCCTACTTTATGGGCGACAAAGTGGTAGAAAACGGGATGGTTTATCTGCCGTCGGGCGAGGGGAAAGTGTCGTTCCTGTTACGTAGCGAAATGGCAGAGATTGCCGCCCGAATCCTCACCTCTGAGGGGCACAAAAACAAAATTTATAACCTCGCTGCTGCAGAAGCTTTTTCGTATGGCGACATTGCCCGGTTCCTGACAAAAATTACCGGGAAAAACATCCGTTTTGTTTCGCCGCCGGTGGACGAATTTGTGCAGACCCTAAAGAATGCAGGCGTCCCGGATGTGGCGATAGGGATTAGCGCAGGTTTTGCCCAGGCAATCGAACAGGGCCAATTCGACATCACCAATCCTGAGATTTCTGAATTACTGGGACGCAAACCGGTTACACTGGAAGAATTCCTACAAAAAATTTATTCCTGAAATTCCGATTCAATAAAGAATATTAAAAGGTCCGGTCTTCATCGTAAGGCCGGATTTTTTATTCCCGGAAGGAGGAGAAAATGATTTAAACGTACATAAACAGGAACTTTTGTTACTTTTATCCCGCATGTGGAAAAACAATATCCGGTAACAAATCACGGCATTGACGGATTTAAACAAAAATAATCATGATTAACAACGACATCCTGCGGAAAATCCGTTACACCTTCGAATTCAACGATACCCAAATGATCGGGCTGTTTGGTTCGGCCGGGCTAACCGTTACACGGGCGCAAATCAGCGACTGGTTAAAAAAGGACGACGACCCGGCGTACCAAAACCTTTCCGATTTCCAGCTGG
This sequence comes from uncultured Maribellus sp., assembly GCA_964455785.1. Lineage (GTDB taxonomy): Bacteria > Bacteroidota > Bacteroidia > Bacteroidales > Prolixibacteraceae > Draconibacterium. The sequence goes on along the minus strand of CAYWBV010000379.1, from coordinate 1,538 downwards.
CCACTTTCCTCAACGGACTGATCAACGAAAAACGGGGCAAAAAAGAGGGGCCGCAACCCGTTCCCGAAAGCCGGCTGAACAACAACATCGTTTTCAGAAAATTAAAAATTGCTTTGAACCTGAAAGATGAGGATATCCTGGAAATCCTGGAGCTGACCGACATTCGTATCAGCAAACACGAACTGAGCGCCTTTTTCCGCAACCCCGGACAACCACAGTACCGCGAGTGTAAAGACCAGGTTTTGCGCAATTTCCTCCGCGGGATGCAGTTACGGTACCACGACGGGAAGTGAGGAGTCTCAGTGATCAGTGTTCAGTGATCAGTTGTTGCCTTCACACTCACTTTTTATTGGTTTCTGTAAATCGGTCTTTCCCGTCGGTAAGCCATTCCAGCGAAAAGCGCACCACCCCGTTCCGGGTGTAATCGTCTTTTTCGAAAAACAAAACCACATCGCCGTTTTGTAAAACGGTCATCGAAGAGTAGGCTGAACTGCCGGTATAAATCGTTTTTCCCGCCGACCAGCTTTTCCCTTCGTCGTAACTGATTCGTACGGTCATATTCTCACGGTTGCTGGCGTGGTTGGCGTTGGAAAAAAGCAGCCGGTTTTTGTCCGACCCGTTTTCAACCGACGAGAGCCGTATAAAACTGGCATTGCACCCGGCGTCAACCAGCGCCGAATCGGGTTTCGAAACCCAGGTTTTTCCTTCGTCGGCCGACGTATGCACAAACCGCATCCCTGCCCCGTTCACACGACTGTTGATCATCCACGTGCCGTCAGCTAATTCGGTAATTTTCGATTCATCGGCCGGGCGAACAGGCGTCTCCATCCAATACCAGCTCTCGCCGTGGTTGTCGCTTCCGAAAAGAAAAACGCCCTTGCCGAGATTGACCAGCGTGTGCAGCAATTTCCCCGAACGGGTCTGGATGCCCCGGCCCGAAGTGATAAACTTAAAATCGTTGCGCCATTCGGGCGGGGTTATTTCGGTGGTAATATCGCGTGGGCGGCTCCACGATTTCCCGTTGTCGCTGCTCGTTACCACCCGCAAATAGTAAACGTCTTTTTCGTTCACGAGGTCCATAAAATTGAAGAACAGAAATATTTTGCCGGTTGTTTCATCCACAATCATAGAAGGATCGGAGGCCGACTGCCCCGCCGGATAATCAACCACCGTTTCCATTTCCGACCACGAGTTTCCTTTGTCAGCGCTCCGGCGGACGACGATATTGATGTTGTCGTTCCATTTTAAATCGCCGCACGACGACACCCGCTCGTCGATAGCCGCCACCAGATCGCCGTTGGGCGCCGTTACAATGGCCGGTATGCGGTAACACGAAACACCCTCCCGCATTTCGGCGTCGAATAAATTCTGAAACCGTATCCCGTCGCCCATCCGGGGTGTGTCGTTTTGCGAAAAAGCGGTAACACAAATCAGGAATAAAAGGAAAAATAAATTTGTTCTCATCTTGCTGCGGTTCAATTTAAAAAATACCAGTCGTTCCAAAAATAAAAAAATTAAAGGTTTACCGGAAAGAAATA
>CAYWBV010000378.1:2814-4140 GCA_964455785.1 uncultured Maribellus sp. | reverse complement strand
GGCTGTTTTTGTTCGATTTATTTAAACTGAGCTACTTTTCGACCATAAAAAAACCGCAGGCCAAAGTTGACCGGCGGTCTTGAAAATGTATATATCAAAACAGATTATTCATCCAGTTTGATTTCGCCATACCTGCTCCGGATGTAAACGGTTCCGCCCGTAGCTTTTCCTACTTTTCCCTTCACGGTTTTCGAGGTGTTCTCGCTCATCCGGTTGCCGGAGAAATTTTCTTCGGGGTACGAGATTCCACAGTAACTGCAACTGGCATCGAGTGAATAACTGGCATCATCGAGTCCTAATTTGATTTGGCCATAACTGTTTTCGATGGAAATGGATTCAAAATCGTCAGCAACTTCGTCAACCCTGATCCCGCCGTATCCGGAATCGATTTTTAGTCTTTTTTTCAACTCCCCGATTTTAAAGTGGCTGTACTTTGTCAGGGCCTCCAGCGCTTCTATTTCCTCAAAATTGAACGTGTCGTATTTCGAATCGATTTTGATGGCTTTGGCTTCCTCTATATTCACGACTGAATATTTTGACAACAGTTTTAGGTTATCCATTTCTCCAAAATTCATGGTAGAGTATTTTACCTCCACGTCAATATCAGATGTGGAGCCGATTTCAGCTTTTCCGTACGAAAGGCTGACGCGCATTGACGCGGCGGACGATGCTTCGAGTGCATTGGCCGTAAAATTTCCGTACTGAATGTCGAACTCTCCGCTGGCATTTAACTCGTTTACAATCGTATTACCGTATTTGTTGGAAATGTTCAGGTTTTTATCCGCCGGGATGTTGATTGTATAATCGATACTGAACCTGTTCCGGCTTTTAAAATCGTTGTCGATTTCGGTTTCGGCCCTTGCAGTTCCACCGGTTTTGCCAAAAGCCACATGGATCTGGTCTAAAAGATCGTTGGCCCGGCTTTCGCTGGATGCTTCGACCGTAACCACCACATCGATGGTCACCTCGTTTCCCCCGTTGTTGTTCACTTTTACCTCGCCAAACTTATTGATTACCTGTAGCGTCTGAACAGCGCTGACCGGCCACTTTTCGTGGAATTCTTTTGTTTTTTCTATTGCAACCGCCCTGACTCCCGTCATCAGCAAACTTATAACAAACAGCAGTGCAATCCCTTTTAATTTCGATTTCATGATTTTTTATTCGTTTTTTGTTTTACCTCTTCCAATTTGTTTACAATCATATTAATAACACTAAGCTTAGCCTGATAATATTCGAGCATGGCGTTGATAACACGCTCATCGTTCGGATTCGAAGCGAGATCGGACTGAAGGGTTTTGTACATCTCTTCAAATTCGCTGAGTTCCG
>CAYWBV010000378.1:0-2714 GCA_964455785.1 uncultured Maribellus sp. | reverse complement strand
TCAGCGTAATCTTTTTCTTTTTGTGCTGAAGTTTTAGTTTTGCTTCGAACCGATCGAAATGGCCTTCCCGGGGTTCAAAATCGTTTAACCCGTCTATATTTTTGATGATAAATTCTTCTATGTTGTCTTTTTCTTTCATGGTCAGTTGTATGAAAATATTTCCTTGTCTTTTAGTTTTTCCTTCAATTTGTTTTTCGCCCTCAGCAGTTGTGTCCGCGACGATGAGTTGCTGATTCCCAGTATCTGGCTGATTTCTTCGTGGTCGTATCCTTCAATCAGGTAAAGACTGAGAACCACCCGGTAACCGTCGGGTAAATCCTGGATGGCATTTTTAATTACATTTATATCCACCTCTTTTATCTCCATCGGGTAATCAGGTATCTGGGCCGTTTTTTCATTCACTTCCTCAAACTTTACCTTTTTCTTTTTCAAATAGTCCAATGAACGGTTTACCACAATCTTTTTGAGCCACGCCCCGAAACTCACTTCTCCCTTGTAAGTGTCCATTTTTTTGAAAGCGTTTAAAAAAGCTTCCTGCATCACATCTTCCGCTTCCATCTCATCGTTTATTATCCTCATACTCACACTGTACATGGTTTTGTAGTACAATTTGTACAGTTGAAACTGCGCTTTTGGATTTCCCTCCCTGCACCCGTCGATAATATCCTGATGAATATTTTTGTAAAGTGTTTCCAATCTTTTTTGTTTCTGAATGAATGACGAAATCAAATTTTCAATGTTGCATACGAAATAAAAATATTTTTCGTTTTCGGCGAATTTATGACAGGCGGATAAAACGGCTGAATGTTGTTTTTGCCAGGAAACAGAAATGTTTCATTATTTAGGGGAAAATACCGGCATTGTTTACAGCGAATTATAGTATCGGATCAGTTCTGTTAAACTTTCGGAATCCAGATGTTTAATTTTTTTCTTTTTAATGTATAGGCTCATTTTTTCTTTGTTATCAGGGAAAGCAGAGATTAATCCTTTTTTATTCTGAACCGGTAAAATATGATTGTTGCTTGTTTTCAGATAAAAGGTATCAGGTTTTCTTACCAACGATGGGGGCTCTTGTTCGGCATAACCTCCCGGAGGCGTTGGTTTTTTTAATCGGATTCCGGGTTTGCTCAAAAGCGAAACTTTTCCCTCAGCCAAAACAATAAAAAAACCACTTCCTTTTGATTTTTGCTTTTCTCCGGGAATAAAAATCAGATTATAACTCCCGAATTCAACTTTCTCGACCGATTCCGCGTCCTCCAGTTGCAGCACTCGGCCCGCTCCCAGGATATATTCAATATTGTCGGTGTAAATATTGTACCGTACCGGAATATTTAAAAATTGCTGTTTGTTGTGTGTATAGATTGAACCTGTCATAAAACTGTCGGCTAAATACGGCGAACCTTTGATTTCCGATTCAGAAAATTGTTTGGTTATCCCATCGTATTTTACCTGGTGTGAATCATAGGAATGAATGTATTCTTCGGATTTGGATATGGGGTCGGTACTTTGTGCGTAGGAATAGCCCGAAGAATAAATCAGCATCAACATCAGAAACAGGTAATTTTTCATCTTCAGATTGAATTATAGTATCGGATCAGTTCTGTTAAACCTTCGGCTTTATTGAATCTTGTTTTTTTTAGTTTGATAAATTCTTCCAGTTTCTCTTTCTGGTCCGGGATTATTTCAAGGAGATCCTTTTTATTTTCGACCAACTTTGCCTCATCCATTCCCACCCTGACATAAAACGAATCGGGTTTACGTTCAAATTTGGCGGGAGTAGCTTCCTGATAGCCGGCCGGCAAGGTTGCTTTTATAAATTCAATTTTGGGTTTGGTGTAAAGCGAAACTTTTCCTTCAACTAAAACAATAAAATAACCCCGCTGTATTTTTTTTGATTCCGAAAAAGGAGCATAGACCACTTTATATTCTCCAAATTCAATTTTTTTGACCATTTCGGGGGTGTCGAGCAGCAGCACTTCGTTCTTTTCAGTTTTAAATTCCATCGCGTCGCTGTAAATGTTATAACGAAGCGGGATATCCAGATATTCGATTTCGGAATTGGTAAAAACCGAACCGTTAATAAAGTCGTCAACCAGGTACGGAGACCCCGTGATATCATCCAGTGTTAATTCTTTAACGCCGCTGCCTGCCATTTTATTGGATCTGTACGAATCCATCGCCCGTATAAAATCGGTATTGGTTTGTGCCAAAGTTGTTCCGGTAAAAACCAGAAGGATGAATAAAGTTAATAGCCAGCTTTTCATATTTTTGAGATTTAGTTTTTGCAAAATGTAGTTGCCGCAATTTTTAAACCAAAAGTAGTAAGTAATGTTTTAAAGAAAAAATGAAATGGAAAACGCACATCATAATACCCAGGTTTCGATGTCCAAACTGGTGTTTACTATTTTTCTGAATTTAGTAATTACGGCAGCGCAAATTGTTGGCGGGATAATTTCGGGCAGCCTTGCTTTAATTTCGGATGCCATTCATAACCTGAGCGACACCGTTTCGGTAATTTTGGCCTGGTTTGCCCAGATTTTAAGCCGTAAACCGGTTACCCTGAAATCGACATTCGGATACAAACGCGCTGAAATACTGGCAGCTTTTATCAATGCGATTGCCCTGATTGGGATTTCGGTGTTTTTGGTTTTCGAGGCGGTCGAACGTTTGATGAACCTGCAGGAAGTAGATGCCTCCTGGATGTTCTGGCTCGG
>CAYWBV010000377.1:0-4161 GCA_964455785.1 uncultured Maribellus sp. | reverse complement strand
GGCCCAAAAAGGGCGGAACTTTTGAATAAAGAACTGAATATAAAAACATTCAGGGATTTAATTTATTATTTCCCTTTTAAATACATCGACCGCACCAAATTTTATAAAATCTCGGAAATACAGGCGCAAATGCCGTACATTCAGATAAAAGGCGAAATCAGGTCGTTCGAAACGGTCGGCACGGGGAACAAGGAAAGGCTCACCGCGCGGTTTTACGACAATACCGGCAGCATCGAACTGGTGTGGTTCCGGTCGGTAAAATGGCAAAAAGAAAACCTCAGGCTGAATAAAGAATATATTGTGTTTGGAAAACCCAGCGAATTTAACGGACGGATAAACGTGGTGCATCCCGAAATGGAAACAGAGGAGGAAAAACAGCTAAAACCGGCAGGGCTTTTTCAGGGATATTATATTACCACCGAAAACCTGAAAAACAAATACCTGAATTCGAAAATCATCCATAAATTTCAACTCACGCTGATTCAGCTTGCCAAGGGAAAAATCAAAGAAACCCTGCCCTCTTCACTGATACAGAGGCTAAAACTGTTTTCGCTGGAAGAATCGTTGATCGCCATTCATAAACCGGAAAATACCACCGATTTAAAAAATGCCGTTTTCAGGCTGAAATTCGAAGAGCTGTTTTTAATTCAGTTGAAAATCCTGGCTTTGAAAAAAAACCGCGAAAACAAATTCAGGGGTTACCGGTTCGAAAAAGTAGGATACAACTTTAACACGTTTTACAAAAAATTCATCCCTTTTGAATTGACCAGCGCGCAAAAAAAGGTAATAAAGGAAATCCGCAGGGATGTTAACCGGAATATTCAGATGAACAGGCTGCTTCAGGGTGATGTGGGCAGCGGAAAAACCCTGGTTGCGCTGATGACCATGCTGCTGGCAATGGACAACGGTTTTCAGAGCTGTTTAATGGCGCCTACCGAAATTCTGGCGCAACAACATTTCCAGTCGGTTTCGAAATTTCTCGAAGGTATGAACATCGAGGTTGGTTTGCTGACCGGCTCTACCAAAACCAGCGACCGGAAAGTACTACACGAAAAACTGGAAAACGGTAGCCTGCAAATCCTCGTCGGGACACACGCCCTGATTGAAGATACGGTGGTTTTCAAAAATCTCGGGCTGGTGGTCATTGACGAGCAGCACCGCTTTGGCGTGGCGCAGAGGGCCAAATTATGGCAAAAAAACGACTTCATCCCACCGCACATCCTGGTGATGACGGCAACTCCCATTCCCCGCACACTGGCGATGACGGTTTACGGTGATTTGGATATATCGGTCATCGATGAACTGCCACCCGGAAGAAAGCCCATCCAAACGTGGCATTTTTTCGAAAATAAACGCAACCAGGTTAACAACTTCCTCCGCCAGCAGATGGAAAAAGGAACACAAATTTACGTGGTTTACCCGCTGATTTCAGAATCGGAAAAAATGGACCTGAAAAACCTGGAAGAAGGCTACCGTCATATTACCGAAGTTTTCCCCGATGTAGAAGTGAGCATGGTTCATGGGAAAATGAAACCTGCACAAAAAGAAAACGCCATGTTACATTTCAAAAAAGGAGAATCGAAAATTATGGTGGCGACCACGGTTATCGAAGTCGGGGTGGATGTTCCCAACGCTTCGGTGATGGTTATTGAAAGCGCCGAGCGTTTCGGATTATCGCAACTGCACCAGTTGCGCGGCCGGGTTGGGCGGGGCGCCGAACAATCGTACTGTATCCTGATGTCGTCGTACAAAATTGGAGACGACAGCCGGAAACGCCTCGAAACGATGGTGCGCACCAACGATGGTTTCGAAATTGCAGAAGTTGACATGAAATTACGCGGCCCGGGCGACATTGAGGGAACTCAGCAAAGCGGAATCGGATTCGACCTGAAAATTGCCAACCTCGGAAAAGACGGAAAAATATTACAACTGGCACGGAATGTGGCTTCGGAAGTATTACAATCGGACCCGGCGCTCAAAAGCGGGGAAAACCAGGTGCTGATTCACAGTCTGATGGCATCGAAACAAACCGGATTCGACTGGAGTTCCATCAGTTAAAAACTTTCAATCTTTTTTATCATTCAATTTTGCAAAAAGTGAATCCTTTTTTAAACTTCTGCAACAATGACCTGTTTATCATTTGGAAAGTGATACTGAACCCCTTTGGGCTGCTTTCTAAAATCGAGTTTGTGGGTTTATCACAAAGGTTGTAAATTGTATTTTGTAATTTAAACTTGGAAAAATGAAAAAGAACGATTTCACCCGACGGGAATTTATTAAAACGACAGGGGCTGCAACAGCCGGTATTGTTTTAACCCCAATTGTTGCGAATTCTTCATCAGCATACGATTCAAAAGGTTTACCAACCACCATTCTTGGCAAAACCGGAGTGAGGATACCGATTATGGTGATGGGGCTGGGAAGCCGTTTTATGGGAGCCGACGAGGACAAGGGATTGGAAATACTGGAAACCGCCTTAAACAGCGGGCTGTATTACTGGGACACCGCTGCCGATTACAAAAACGACACACAATTCAGCGAAGAACGTATCGGCAAAATTCTGAAAAATGTGAGGAACCAGGTTTTTCTTTCAACCAAAGTTGGACAGCGGAACGGTGAAGATGCCAAAAGAACCGTTGAGACCAGCTTGAAACGGTTGCAGACCGACTACATCGATCTGTACCAGATACACAGTATTACGAACGAAGAAGAAGTCAGAAAATTCGGAGATAAAGACGGGGTGCTTCCGGTGTTAAAAAAATACCAGGAAGAAGGAGTCATCCGGCACATCGGATTTACCGGCCACACCTCCGCCAGCGCGATGAAACTGGCTGCCGAAATGTATGATTTCGATACGATGCTGATTGCGTTGAACCACCAGCAAAAAGGAAAGGAACCGTTTGAAGAAAACCCGGTGCCCTTTGCCGCCGGAAAAGGAATGGGCGTACTCGCCATGAAAGTAATCCGTCCGCGCGAAACCGTAAAAGGCCTTAGCCCCGACGATCTGATAAAATATGCACTCAGCCTGAAAGGGGTAACTGCGGCGGTGGTCGGAACCGACAGTCTCGAAGTTTTGAAAAAGAATATCGCAACCATCCAATCATTCAAGCCGCTGGGCGATGAGCGGATGAAAGAGTTGCGCGGAGCGCTCGACCCGTTTTACAAAAGTAAAACGCTGCCCTGGATGCAACCCGGCTATTACGACGGGATGCACATCGCTTAGTACTCCAGCGCCGAAATATGGTCGGGGTGTTGTTGAAAACATTGGTCATAAGTTGACTGGTATTTTCCTTCCGTAGATTATATTTGCGGCGGTATGGCAATAAAAAACCTTTTTCAAAAGAAAATTCCGTTTACGCCGCTGAAAAAACAAATCCAGGTGGGCGGCATTATCGGTTTTTTTGTCTTTTTTATCCTCTGGGTTTTTCAGCCATTTGGCACCTACGAATTTTCGATTGCCTTCAAATCATTGTTTCTGCTGGGTTACGGTGTGCTGACTTCAGTTTCCTACATTGTTTTTTTTATCGCCGGAATTGCCATTTTCCCCAAATGGTTTGCGCCTGAAAGATGGAACCTTTTGAAAGAATTATTCACCTTCATTTTGGTTTTCAACTTTATGACGTTTATTTGTTTGATTTACCATCATCAGTTTGTCGGAAATTATTCCATAACCTTTTCGGTATATTTTGATTTTCTGAAATACAGTGCGTTGGTCGGGATTCTGCCTTTTTCGGTACTGTATTACCAGAAATGGATAACACTGGGGTTAACTACTGCCGAAAAAACCGAACACAAAGAAAAAACAGAGCCGCAAAACATATTGTTTTTCAGCAACAATAAAAAAGAAAGCCCGGTTGTAATCCCTGAAAACGAAATTCTTTTTCTGAAATCGGAAGGAAACTATGTGGAAATATTCAGTTATAAAAACGGGCAACTGCAAAAACATTTTATCCGGAATACACTAAACCATGTTACAACCCGGTTGCCTGCCCAAAATTTTCCAAAAGTACACCGTTCCTACGTTGTCAATAAAACGTATGCAGAAAGTATCAGGCTTGACGGTTCCAGTTATGAGTTGCTGTTCGGAATTGAAAATATAAAAGTCCCGGTCTCGCGATCATCCGTTAAAGAAATAAAAGGTTGGTTCGAAGCCGGAAACAG
>CAYWBV010000376.1:0-4176 GCA_964455785.1 uncultured Maribellus sp. | reverse complement strand
CGAAAAGTAACACGTTTTCAAGGGCAAGCATCTCTTCCGAGTATTTTAACTCTTCTTCTCCATGTTTGTGCCAACTGATGTCTTCGTCCGGCGTTTTATAGAACCCGTTTAAAGTGGTAAAAACGTAGGCTGTTATTTTCCTCATTGGGTTTATGATTTGAATGATAACTGTTTCTCTTTTAATACTTTTTTAAGCTTCGACAAAGCCGTTTGGCCCATCCCGTGAAATTGTAAAATTTCGTCTTCCCGAAACATTGTCAACTGTTCCAAAGTTGTTATTCCCCGGTTGATTAAAGCCCGTTGTGCCGGAGCAGCAAGTAAAGAAAGAAAACCATCTTTCTTCTTTTTTGCTTCTTCACATTGCGGGCAGGTAGGGCAATCGCTGCTTTTGTAGTAGCGATGCCCGTTTTTACAAATCCGCAATGTTTTGTTTTCTGAAAGCACTACGCGCTTTTTCCTGAACAGTTAAACATCCATTTTACGCCAAACTTATCGGTGCAACTTCCATAATAGTCGCCCCAGAACATATCCTGTAATTCCTGTTCAACCACGCCTCCAGCTGAAAGGGCAGCGAACAAACGTTGTGTTTCTTCTCGGGTGTCGGGCGACAGGCTGATATATACATTGTTCCCCGCAATTATTTTGAACCCCATCGATTCGGGCGCGTCGGTCCCCATTAAAACATGGCCGCCAAGAATGGGCAGCGACACGTGCATCACAAGGTTTTTGTCTTCTTCAGACAGGGGAGGACATGCTTCGGGCGGGATGTCCTGAAACCGCATGATTCCCTGCCCCTGAAATTCGGTTCCAAAAACTGATTTGTAAAAGAGAAAAGCTTCTTCCGTGTTTCGTACAAAATTGAGATAAGTGCCTACTGTTGACATAATGAATTGTTTTTAAGTGATTAAATTTATAATTAAAATGTTGTGATTAGTGCAAGGATTTTTTCTGTTTCCATCATCAGGCTTACGTGGCCTGTTCCTGGCAGGATGGCCATGTGCGATTTCGGTAGTCCCGCCATGTCTCCAAAAACATCTCCACCCAAAAGTTGATACATTTCCGATTTGTGCTCCAGGGCCACCCCGTCGTTATCGCCCATAATGAGCAGTGTGGGCGATTGTATCGATTTTATTTTTTCCTCGCCCAGATTAAAATGTTCTTTATCAAATTTGATAAATTTTGTAACAAACGGGTGCCATTGTTTTGGGTCGGGTGCGATGTTGTCGTATTCTGTTTTTAAGGGCGTATTGTCAAGAAATTCAGGTTCAATGCTAACGAATACATCCCTGGCTTCGGGCAACCATCCATCGTATTTAAACACCGTGGAAACAATGATTAATTTTTTCACAAGTTCCGGATTTTGAATGGCTAACTGAAATGCTATAGTCCCCCCAAAACTGTATCCCAAAATATCAGCGCTATCCAGGTTCAGGTATTTCATAACCCCTGCCACATCGTCGGCCAAAGCAGCATACGAAAACGGTCTTCCCTTGTCGGAGGTTCGTCCGTGCCCCTGAAGTTCCAGTGCAATTATTTTTTTAGTTTTGGCCAGTTCAGGAATAATTTGCCCCCAGTTCAGATTGATGGTCATGTATGCTCCGTGCAGCAATACGATGGGTTCACCTTCGCCATGCACTTCGTAATAGATATTCAGCCCGTTCACCGGCGCATAACCCGATGATTTTAACGTATTGGACTTAATTGCGTTTTCAGATTGCGCATTCACAACGCCAACTGAAACGATACTTAGTACAATCAAAAGAAAATACTTTTGCCGAAAAGATTTGTCTGGTTTCATTTTTTAATTGTTATTCAACGATTTCAATTTTCCTCACAAATGGCTTTCAGTTTGTTCAGGGCCTTGGGCCATGTTTCCAAAAAATAGGATTTATAATTCGCGTCGAGTTTTTGCTGTGTTTTCAGGTCAACGATAAGAATGGTATTCCCGTTTTTTTCAGCGAACGAATAATTTTCCAGGGCGCCGGCCCAGCTTTCCACTTCGGGCCCGGTTGTTTTTTCTTCCCCGTTTTGAAGGATTCCCAGATGTTCAATACTTACAAACCGGTTGGGGATGTTCTCCTTTATGCGGCTTACCATCCCGCCTTCAACGCCGTCCTGGTCGGTACCGATAAACCGTATTTTGGCTCCTTTTTCCCACGAACCTTCAAAACGTGAAGTAGGGTTGAACTCGGCAGTCCATTCGGTGTAAGTTTTTTCGCCTAACATAATCTGGTACACTTTCTCGGGTTTGGCACTGATGGTCGTGGTAAAATGCATAATCTGATCATTTTCGGTTTCCTCTGCATACGTTTTGAAGCTGTTCAGAATGGCCTGCCAGCCTTGTCTTTGCAACTCGGTTGAGTTTTGTGTTTCGGCGTCGAAAGTCTCGGTAACCGCTGTACTGTTGCCATCGCTTTCAAACGTTACTTTCACTTTCCGGCCATCCTCCATGGTATAGGCAATTTGCCGGTTGGATTTTACTTCGTCATACACTCCTCCAAAATCGAACCCGAAACTACCGTCCCTGGCTTCCATCCGCGCAGTTAATTTTCCGCCCACGCGCAAATCGTTTTCCGCCCAGGGTGTGTACCAGTCGTCGGAGGCATGGGTCCAGTGAATAATGTGTTTCGGATCGTTCCAGTAGTTCCACACTTTTTCAACCGGGACATTAACTTTTGTTTCAACCGTGATCATTGTCTTTGATGTTGTTTCCATAGTTAAACTTTTTAACGTGTTTTCCGTTTTTATTTCAATACCATAAATTTATAACATCCTGACAATATGAAGAAAGTGCAAAGACGACAAATTCGGGGCGGTTTGCGACAAGTTTATTTTTACGATTGACCTATGAAAAAGATAACCATTCTTGTACCAGAGTATTCGGTAATACAGGCAATTGCCGATCCTCAGTATTGTTTCGACATGGCCAACCGGTATTTGACCATGCAAGACCGTGACCCCCTGTTTTATATTGAACTGGTGGGGATAAAAAGAGAAATTAAACTCAACGACGGGTTGTATTCGATTCATCCCGATCGGTTGTTACATGAGGTACACCGAACTGATCTTTTAATTGTGCCTGCGTTGTTTGGGAATATATCGAGGGCTTTGGACGCCAACAAAAATTTGATTCCGTGGATTGTGGATCAATACCGGAAAGGGGCGGAGCTGGCCTCGCTTTGTGTCGGGGCGTTTTTGCTTGCTTCAACCGGCCTGCTCGATGGGAAACGGTGTTCGACCCACTGGGGTTTTACCGATAAGTTTCGCGAAATGTTTCCGGAGGTGCAGGTGCAGGACGGAAGTATCGTTACCGAGGAAAGCGGGATTTATTCAAGCGGCGGCGCCCATTCGTACTGGAATTTGCTGCTGTACCTTGTCGAAAAATATACAGACCGCGAAACGGCCATCTTTACAGCAAAATATTTTGCCATCGACATTGACAGGAACAGCCAGTTGTCGTTTGCCATTTTTAACGGTCAAAAAGAACATAACGATAAGGCAATTAAAGTAGCGCAGGAATACATCGAAAAAAACATCGATGAAAAAATTACGGTGGAAGTGCTGGCCGATAAAGTGGCGGTGGGCAGGCGAAGTTTCGAACGCCGGTTTAAACAGGCTACCAACAACTCGGTACTCGAATACATTCAGCGTGTGAAGATTGAAGCGGCCAAACGGAATTTTGAAACCAGCCGGAAGAATACCAGTGAGGTGATGCTCGACGTGGGTTATACCGACAACAAGGCTTTCCGTACCACGTTTAAAAAAATTACGGGGCTTACACCCATCGAGTACCGGAACAAATACAACAAGATGGCGGTAAAGTAAAATTTGGAAGGATGCCGCGCAGAGAATAACCGGGTCCCGGATAACCTTTTGTTTTTCTTTTGTAGTTTTGGAACTAAAAAGAACAAGTATGAATGAAGCGTTTACACTAACCACTCCGGCTTTGTTATTTTCGGCCGTTTCGCTGATATTGCTGGCGTACACCAACCGGTTTATCGCCTACACCGGGGTGGTACGAAACCTTTATAAACAATACACGGAAAACCCGAGCACCGTGCTGAAGGGGCAGATTGACAACCTGCGAAAACGGTTGTACCTTACCCGTACCATGCAGATTCTTGGGGTGGCCAGCCTGTTTTTATGTGTGATAACCATGTTCCTGATTTTTATCGG
>CAYWBV010000375.1:0-4189 GCA_964455785.1 uncultured Maribellus sp. | reverse complement strand
TAGTCGAGCGCAGGTTCGAAAGCCGCTGTGGTGACTTTGGTAACCGAATTTTTTAATTGGTGCAGTCCGTAGCCAAGCCCCAGTTTTGCTGCGACAAACGCCAGCGGATAGCCGGTAGCTTTTGAAGCCAGCGCCGACGAGCGCGACAACCGGGCGTTTACTTCAATAACGCGGTAGTCTTCGGAGTAGGGGTCGAGCGCAAACTGAACGTTACATTCGCCAACAACACCCACGCGGCGGATAATTTTTATGGAAATCGCCCTGAGTTTATGGTATTCAGAGTTGGAAAGGGTTTGCGACGGAGCCACCACAATACTTTCGCCGGTGTGTATTCCCAGCGGGTCGAAGTTTTCCATGTTACAAACCGTGATGCAGTTGTCGTATTTATCGCGCACCACTTCGTACTCCACCTCTTTCCATCCTTTTATCGATTCTTCCACCAAAATCTGGGGAGAGTAGGAAAAAGCCTTCGAAGCGAGAATATTCAGTTCCTCCTCGTTTTCGCAGAACCCGCTGCCAAGTCCGCCCAATGTATAAGCAGCCCTGATAATGATGGGGAATCCCACTTTTTTCGCGGCTTCACGCGCTTCTTCCATGTTGGCTGCGGCAATACTTTTGGGCGTTTTAACGCCAATTTCGTCCAGCATTTTGGAAAAGATATCGCGGTCCTCGGTGTCGATGATGGATTGCACCGGCGTGCCGACCACCTCGATGTTGTATTTTTCGAGAACACCCGTTTTATAGAGCGCCACACCGCAATTTAAGGCAGTCTGTCCGCCAAAGGCAAGCAAAATTCCCTGAGGTTTTTCTTTTTTGATGACCTCTTCCACAAAATAGGGCGTTACCGGGAGGAAGTAAATTTTATCGGCAATGTTTTCCGAGGTCTGAATGGTAGCAATGTTGGGATTGATGAGGACGGTTTCCACTCCCTCTTCTTTTAACGCTTTCAGCGCCTGCGACCCTGAATAGTCGAATTCGCCGGCTTCCCCGATTTTTAATGCTCCCGACCCGAGGATGATTGCTTTTTTTATGTGAGTTTCTATCATGATGTTTTTATTTTTTACTCTTTTTTATGTTTTCCATAAAATCATCGAACAAAAATTCAGTGTCGGTGGGCCCGCTCGATGCCTCGGGATGAAACTGTGTCGAGAAAAAAGGTTTGGTTTTGTGCCTGATTCCTTCGTTGGTATTGTCGTTGGCGTTGATAAACAGAGGTTCCCAGTCGTCGGGAAGGGTTTCGGTTTCAACTGCAAAACCATGATTTTGCGAGGTAATGTAACAACGGTTGGTACCGGACAGCAAAACCGGCTGGTTGTGACTTCGATGCCCGTATTTTAGTTTGTATGTTTCGGCTCCGGCGGCAAGCGCCAGAAGCTGGTTGCCAAGGCAAATCCCCATTATCGGTTTTTCGTCGGTTATGGTTTTCCGGATGTTTTGTACCGTTTCCATACACATCGCCGGGTCGCCCGGGCCATTTGAAATAAAAACGCCATCGTAGTTTTCTGCCGAAAAATCGTAATTCCACGGCACCCGGATGACTGTTGAATTTCGGTCGAGCAGGCAGCGGATGATGTTGTTTTTTACCCCGCAGTCAACCAAAACTACGCGGTGTTCGCCATTGCCATATTCTTCCCGCTCCGTACAACTGGCCACAGCAACCAGGTTTTCTTTGTTCGGGTCATAAAATTCAATAGTTTCGTCTTCGAATTCAATTTTGCCAAGCATCGAACCTTTCTCACGTAAAATTTTTGTTAAGGCTCGTGTGTCGATGTCGAAAAGCCCCGGAACTTCGTATTCTTTCAACAAGTCCGACAAACTTTTTTGGGCATTCCAGTGACTGAACTCAAATGAATAATCAGAAACAATCAGTCCGGTGATGTGCAGTTTGTGCGATTCATAATACTTGTGTATCCCATTTTCCTGAGCATTGAAGGGCACACCGTAGTTTCCGATCATCGGGTAGGTCGAAACCAGTATTTGTCCGGTGTACGACGGGTCGGTCAAACTTTCCGGATACCCGGTCATAGCGGTGTAAAAAACCACTTCGCCCGCTACCGATTTTTCGCTCCCAAACGATTTTCCGCGGAACACCGTTCCGTCTTCGAGCGTCAGTTTTGCCTGTTTTACTTTTACCATTTTAATATACTCTTTTAAAAAAAATGCGTTTAAACTGCAAATCGTTCAAACGCATTTTCCTTTTGTCTTTTGTAGTATTAAACTTCTCTTTTTTCTCATCGAAATCTCAACCGTTGATGTTAAAATCAATTCAGGGGCAAAAATAGTAATTATTCTGAAATATTTATTTGTTGTTATTATAAAATGAATAATTTTGCAGCCGAAATGAATATTTATTCATAATGAAAAACAAGACGGAAAGGCAACTTGAGATCAGAAAAATAATTTTGAAAGGGAATGTTCGCAGTCAGGATGAATTGTTGAATGAACTGAAACTGCGGGGTTACCTTTTAACGCAGGCAACCTTGTCGCGCGACCTTAAAGTTTTGCAGGTGGGCAAAGTCCCGCATCCGGTGAAAGGGTACGTTTATTCCGTCCCCGAATCGGGTAAGAATGAAAGTTTGTCGGAACAATCGAGGGTGAGTTTTCTGTCGGATGGTTTTAAGGACATTCAGTTTTCGGGAAACCTGGCCATTCTGAGGACCATGCCCGGATATGCCAGCAGTATTGCGGCTGTAATTGACAGGGTCAACCCGTGGGAGATTTTGGGAACAGTGGCCGGCGACGATACAATTTTAATTATCCAGCGCGAAGGGATTTCGAAAGCGGATGTAATCAATGTATTGATTCAGATAATGCCTAATTTGAAAGATAAATTATAATAATTTGGAGAGAGAAATGAAAGATTTGAAAAATCTTAGGATTGAGGTGACGAGTGAAAAACACATTCAGTATGTGGATGAAATAAACAACGCCATCGATGATGCTGCAAAACACCGCGGAACCGGTATTGCACGCCGATCGCCCGAATATCTTACGGCCAAAATCAGGGATGGGAAAGCCATTCTGGCATTGGACGGAGAAACATTTGCAGGATTTTGTTATATTGAAACCTGGGGAAATAAAGGTTTTGTGGCCAACTCGGGGTTAATTGTTGTTCCCGAATACCGGGGCTACGGTTTGGCAAAATCAATCAAAAAGAAAGCTTTTGAACTTTCCCGTAAAAAATATCCGAATGCAAAAATTTTTGGGTTGACTACGGGTTTGGCTGTAATGAAAATCAACCACGAACTGGGTTACCGTCCTGTTACTTTCTCGGAACTGACCACCGACGATTTGTTTTGGGATGGGTGTAAAGGGTGTGTTAATTACGATATTCTGATGCGTACGCAACGTTCGAAATGCCTTTGTACCGGAATGTTGTACGATCCCGTCTGGGAGAACAAGGAAAAGGAAGTTGCGCCTGTGAATGGCATTCGTAAACGCAGCCTTCTCGACATTATTCAGAAGTTAAAACCCAAAAAAGTTTTGAAAAGTTTATTGTGGTAAAAATTGAAAAAGGACAAAGAGTGGCGGCACGTCGTTGGAAGTTGAAATCACAAAGACAGCTAAAATAGATGATATAGTTTTAAAATTGGATTTGGGCGTTGTCGTCACTCTTTTTAAGATATTAAATTATGAACAAAAAATTGGTTTTGGCATTTAGCGGAGGGCTGGATACTTCGTTTTGTGTAAAGTATTTAAAAGAAGAAAAAGGTTTTGAAGTTTATACGGCCATTGCAAATACAGGTGGTTTTTCGGAAGAAGAATTAAAACGTATTGAAGAAAAGGCGTACAAACTGGGGGCAAAAGAGCATGTAACCCTTGATGTTGCAGAGGAATATTATGAAAAGTGCATCCGTTACATGGTTTACGGAAATATTCTGAGGAACAATACTTACCCGATCTCGGTAAGTTCCGAACGTGTTTTTCAGGCGATAGCATCCATCGGCTATGCCCAGAAAATTGGCGCAAAATATATCGCACACGGTAGCACCGGCGCCGGAAACGACCAGGTTCGTTTCGATCTTACCTTCCAGGTGCTGGCGCCCGAAATTGAAATCATCACCCCCATCCGCGATTTGATGTTAAGCCGCCAGGAGGAAATTGATTATCTAAAAAAACATGGCGTTGATGATAACTTCATAAAAATGCAGTATTCCATCAACCAGGGACTTTGGGGAACCAGCGTGGG
>CAYWBV010000374.1:0-4202 GCA_964455785.1 uncultured Maribellus sp. | reverse complement strand
GGATATTTAACAAGTTGTCTCCGGTTTTCCTTTCAAAATATTTCTGTCTTTTTAATTCTTATGTTGCGAAGGAGTGCTTCCTGTAACAGTGCCGGCGCTATTTCCATTTCCTTTGCGTGAATGGAGTATGATTTCGTCGGTTTGATATTCTCCAAAGAAAAAAGAGCAGCTCAACAGCCGCTCTTTTAATGTTAACCCCCAAACACACAATGGCCAGGATTGGCCAAAGCGTTGTAAAGATAGTAAAAAAATACTTTCGCCAAAATAAAAGCATATTTTTTTTATCAACATTGTACCGGTTTGAAGGGATATCGTTCGAACTAAGATAAAATAGCAAAAAAGTTTAATATCATTTAACTGCTCAGTTCAAAGTCAGTCAATAATTAACTTCGGTTGTAATCCGATTTCTATACTAAAAATTGTTTCCGGGTAACGGGACATTTCTGATTGTATGCAGTTAACACATTTCCAGACAACTTTCTCCGCAACAATGACAAAAATCCCGCAATTTGAGAAAAACAGCCCGTTCCGTTTTTCGACGAGTTGTTAATTTTACCCAAAGTTTTTATACTTACGTAAAATGAATACAACAGCCGGAGTTCTAATTTTTGTATTAATACTGGGTAGTCTGTCCAAAACAGACCCAACAAAAACGAAACAGGATGAAAACAAATGGGCTACCAGATTTGCAGATGCGGTGATGACAAGGCACGACAGCCTTATCTACTACAACCATAACCAACCAAAATACGAATATGATTACGCCTTTCTGGGAAGCGCCATCGACCGGCTTGGAAACAGAGACAAAAAATATTCGGATTATATGAAAGGTTACATCGATTACTTTGTCAGGGAAGACGGAATGATTGATGGATATAAACTCTTGGATTACAACATAGATCGTGTGCGCCCCGGGTTAAACATGCTCGAGTTGTATAAACGTACCGGGGAAGAAAAATATAAAAAGGCCACAGAAATGCTGATCAGTCAGATGGAAACCCACCCGCGAACCAATGCCGGAGGGTTCTGGCACAAAAAAGCATATCCCAGCCAAATGTGGTTAGATGGTATTTATATGGCTTCGCCGTTTCTTGCACGTTACGCCCATGATTTTAGCCAGCCGAAATGGTTTGACGAAATAACCTTTCAGATAAAACTTATTTATGAAAAAACAAAGGATTCGCGAACCGGACTCCTTTATCATGCCTGGGACGAAAGCCTTAGCCAACGCTGGTGTAATCCCAAAACAGGGCAGTCGAAACATTTCTGGAGCCGGGCTACCGGTTGGTATATGATGGCCCTGGTGGACGTTTTGGATTATCTTCCGGAAAATCACTCCGACCGCCCTGCCCTGTTGAAAATTTTAAATAATTTAAGCGAATCATTACTAAAAGTACAGGATAAAAAAAGCGGTTTATGGTACCAGGTGCTTGACCAGGGTGGTCGTGAGGGAAACTATACGGAAGCCTCCGGCACAGCCATGTTTGTGTATGCTTTTGCCAAAGGGACGAACAAAGGTTATCTCGACAAAAAATTCCTCGATATTGCCAACCGGGCTTTCGATAATATGATTAAAACGATGATAATAACCGGCAGCGACGGCTTGCCTGTGCTCACAAATACCTGCGGAGCCTGTGGCCTGGGCGGAAATCCTTACCGCGAAGGCGATTACCACTACTACATCAGTGAAAAACAAATTGATAATGACCAGAAAGGAGTTGCACCTTTTATTCTTGCCGCCATCGAACTGAGAAGGTAGCTATAAAGGCCAAACGAAATCGACGGCGTTCAATAATCTTTCTATTTCCTTATTCTTCCCGCTAACAGACGACACGTATACCTACCCATCAATTTCCTTTTGACAACTTTTTGGCAAAAGTGACACCTGATAAAGACTGAATTTTACAATACAGATTGTCCACCATTAAATTCGGCAACACCCAACCGGATAA
This sequence comes from uncultured Maribellus sp., assembly GCA_964455785.1. Lineage (GTDB taxonomy): Bacteria > Bacteroidota > Bacteroidia > Bacteroidales > Prolixibacteraceae > Draconibacterium. The sequence goes on along the minus strand of CAYWBV010000374.1, from coordinate 2,250 downwards.
ATTCAAGACTGAATTTTACAATACAGATTGTCCACCCCGTTTTACCACGCGCAAAATAACAATATTTTATATGTTTAGAAAAATGGTTTCTTTTTTACCTTTCGTTAAGTTTCGTTCCCCATTTTTTATTTGGCCGGCTGCCCATTTCAAAAACCAGTTCGCCGCCCGTCACCAAATCGCGGTGTAAAAGAGTTGGGGTCAGAACAGGTTTTCCATTCAGCATAACCGACTGGATGTAAATATTTTTTTCTGAGAGTTTATTGGCTTTCACCACAAGTTGTTTCCCTTCTGCGAGCCTGATTTTAGCTTCGTTTACCGATGGAGAACCGATGGAATATTCGCCGGAGCCGGGGCAAACCGGGTAAAATCCGAGCGACGAAAAAATATACCACGCCGACATCTGGCCGCAATCGTCGTTGCCGCACAGCCCGTCGGGTTTGTTCAGGTACATGGTATTTACAATCTGGTGGACGCGTACCTGCGTTTTCCAGGGCTTGCCTGCCTGGTTGTACATGTAGGCCACGTGGTGGCTGGGCTCGTTTCCGTGAACATAACAGCCAATCAGCCCTTCACGGGTCACGTCTTCGGTTTCTGCAAAATATTCATCGGGAAGGTACATCGTAAACAATGAATCCAAATGTTCGCAAAAACGTTCGTTGCCGCCCATCTTTTCGATAAGAGCGGGAATGTTTTGCGGAACGTACAGCGAATAGTTCCACGAATTTCCTTCGATAAAACCTTCGTTGGCCGTGTGCAGCGCATCGAACGGGGCTTTCCAGTTTCCGTCGCCGTCTTTTGCACCCACAAACCCGGTTTGTTCGTTAAACAGGTTTTTCCAGTTCTGCGACCGTTTCTCAAACTGCATTGCCGTTTCATTCTCACCCAGCGATTTGGCCAGTTGTGCGATAGTCCAGTCGTCGTAAGCATATTCGAGCGTCATCGACGATCCGACCGCATTCTTTTCAAAGGGAACATATCCCAGTTCCATATATTCGCCAAGGTTGCCGTAAAGTTTGTTTGTGGCCGACGAAACGCAGGCTTCCAGCGCCTTTTTCCCGTCGAAACCGCGAATGCCGTTTATCCAGGCATCGGCAATAACAGGCACGGCGTGGTATCCAATCATACACCAGTTTTCGTTCCCGAAATGGCTCCACACCGGCAGCATACGAAGGGCGCTCTGGTCGTAATGGACCAGCATCGAATTGATCATATCTGAAGTTCGTTCGGGCTGAATAAGCGTAAACAGCGGGTGGAGCGCACGGTAAGTATCCCACAGTGAAAAGACGGAATAATTCACAAAACCGTCGGCCCTGTGAATTTGGTGGTCAACGCCGCGGTATTGTCCGTCCACGTCCATGTATTGAACCGGGTTGATAGCGGTGTGGTACAGCGAAGTGTAAAACGTTACTTTTTTTTCGGTTGATGCATCAATGGTAATCCGTTCCAGTTCATCTTGCCATTTGGTTTTGGCATCGGCTTTTACCTTTTCGAAATCGAAATGGGGAAGCTCTGCGCGAAGGTTTTTCAGTGCCCCGTCAGTACTTACCGCTGACAAAGCAAATTTAATTTTGATTTTTTCCCCTTCTTTTGTTTTGAAATCGAAATGGGTTTTCAATTTTCTTCCGCCCATTTCCGGAAAATTGTTTTCCTGATCGAATTTGCGCCAGAAACCTTTGTAAACCAATTCTTCCTCGTTTTTGCTCCCGTAATTTTCAATAGGTTTCGAAAAAACCATGGCAAAATAGAGATAATTGGTGCGCGCCCAGCCGCTGGTAATCCGGTAGCCGGTAACCAGCGTGTCGTTTTCAACCCGCACCTGCGACCACAACACTTTTCCGTCGTAGTTGTAAATGCCATGAGTTAAATCGAGGATGATGTGAGCCTCGTCGCTTTGCGGAAAAGAATATTGATGAAAACCGACATGTTCAGTGGTTGTCAGCTCAGCGCCGATGTTATAATCTTCCAGTTTTACCTGGTAGTAGCCGGGCACGGCAGTTTCGGTTTTATGGCTGAACCGCGAGCGGTAGCCCGTTTCCGGTTTATCAACAGTCCCGGGATTCATCTGAAGTTTCCCGACCGTGGGCATTATCAGGAAATCGCCCAAATCGGAGTGGCCCGTGCCGCTGAAGTGGGTGTGGCTGAAACCAACAATAGTTTTATCGTTGTACTGGTAGCCGGCGCAGTAGCGGTAAACGGTCCCGGTATATTTTCCATCCACGGCATACGGAATGGTGTCGGTATCGGGGCTTA
>CAYWBV010000373.1:0-4202 GCA_964455785.1 uncultured Maribellus sp. | reverse complement strand
TCGAGACCGGTAAGTTGCCGGAGCCTCATGTCAACAATAGCGCGGGCCTGTATTTCGGTAAGTTCAAATCTCAACATCAACCTTTCCCTGGCTTCGTCAGGGGTTGAAGAGGAACGAATTATTGAAATTACTTCATCAATATTGTCACTTGCAATTATCAAACCTTCCAGAATGTGCGCCCTTTTCTCCGCCTGTTCCAGTTCAAATTGAGTGCGCCTGATAACAACTTCGTGTCTGTGCTCAACAAAATAATGAATCAGCTCTTTAATGTTGAGCATTTTAGGCCGGCCATTTACGAGGGCAATGTTATTCACATTGAAAGTCGTCTGCAGCGGAGTGTATTTGTACAATTGATTGAGTACAACATTGCTCATAGCATCCCTTTTCAGGTCATATACCACCCGCATTCCTTCTCTGTCCGATTCGTCATTTACGTTCGAAATCCCCTCTATTTTTTTTTCGTTTACCAGATCAGCCGTTTTTTGAATCATTTCGGCCCTGTTTACCATATAAGGAATTTCCGTAATAACAATCTTCTGCCGGCCACCTTCGTTTTCAATGTGTAATTTTCCGCGGAGAACAATTCTTCCCCGACCTGTTTCAAATGCCTCCTGAACCCCTTGGTAACCATAGATAATTCCTCCTGTGGGAAAATCAGGAGCTTTTATTATTTCTATGATTTCCTGGACTGAGATATCACGGTTATCAATGTAGGCAATGGTTGCATCAATAGTGTCCGATAAATTATGAGGGGGCATATTGGTGGCCATTCCTACGGCAATTCCGGATGAACCGTTGATTATTAACTGTGGTATTTTGGTAGGTAGAACAGTTGGTTCATTTAACGATTCATCGAAATTGGGTTGAAAATCGACTGTATTTTTGTCTAAATCAGCCAACATTTCTTCTGCTATCTTAGCCATACGTGCTTCGGTATAACGCATTGCCGCCGGGCTGTCACCATCAACCGAACCATAGTTTCCCTGTCCATCGACCAACGGATAACGCAGCGACCATTCCTGAGCCATACGTACCATTGTAAAATATACTGATGAGTCGCCGTGAGGATGATACTTTCCAAGCACTTCCCCAACGATCCTTGCTGATTTTTTGTATCCGCGGTTTGATAAAATACCCAGTTCATTCATCCCGAACAAAACACGCCGATGAACCGGTTTTAATCCGTCCCTGACATCGGGCAACGCGCGCGAAACGATAACTGACATTGAATAATCGATGTAAGCAGATTTCATCTGCTCTTCAATGTTTATTCTGATAATCTTTTCTCCTTCAATCATTTATATCTCCTTTAAAAATAAATTGCCATTTTTAAAAAATGACCCACAAAAATAGTAAAATCATCTGGCAAAAGGACATTTTTATCTGTGATTTCGTTCTTTTAAGATCTGAAAATATCAACAACTGATCTGTCAATAATTCAGGTTCAACATACTTCATTTAATAACTTGTGACATAATCGCTACCTTTGCAGTTGTTTTTTCAGTAATTTAGTATTTCAACTTTTGGGAATAATTTTTGTTGATTTAGAAGAAATTTTAGAAAAAATTTATGGATGCACAATTTTCTCCAAGAATAAAAGACATCATCGGGTACAGCCGAGAGGAAGCCATACGGTTAGGGAATGATTATATCGGACAGGAACATCTATTTCTTGGTATTTTAAGAGATGGCGAAGGGATTGCAACAGATATACTGGTAAATTTAGGTGTGGATTTACTTGAAATCAAACGACTTATTGAAAAAAAGATCAGAACTGAAAGGGAGATCAACCAAAAAGCAGATTTGGTGATGCTGAAATCGGCCGAAAAATCATTAAAGCTGGTATATCTGGAAGCCCGATCATTCAAAAGTTCAACAGTAAACAGCGGACACCTTCTTCTTGCCATATTAAAGGACAATGAGAATATAATAACCCAGCTTTTGGTCGAATTTGGTATTAACTATTATATCGTAAAATCTCAGCTTCAGGATTATAAAGGGCCCGAAGCAAAATCAGATTTTCCGGAAAGTGAAGACGACGAAACCAGTGATTCATTTTCAAAAGGACCGGGAGGGCCAAGTGCCAAAAAAGGCGCCACCGCCAAATCAGATACGCCGGTGCTGGATAACTTCGGAATTGACATCACCAAGCTGGCGGAGGAAAACAGCCTTGATCCCATTGTGGGGAGAGAAAAAGAAATTGAAAGGCTGGCACAAATATTAAGCCGGAGGAAAAAGAATAATCCCATTCTGATTGGTGAGCCTGGCGTTGGAAAATCGGCAATCGCCGAAGGACTGGCCCTGAGAATTATTAGTAAAAAGGTCTCCCGGTTACTCTTCGACAAGCGGGTGGTCAGCCTCGATATTGCCTCGATTGTGGCCGGAACAAAATACCGCGGCCAGTTTGAGGAAAGGATGAAAGCCATTCTGAACGAACTGACCAAAGTAAACAACGTCATTCTTTTTATCGACGAAATACACACCATTGTGGGTGCAGGCGGCGCAACCGGATCGCTCGATGCTGCAAACATGCTAAAACCTGCGCTGGCACGGGGTGACATCCAATGTATCGGAGCCACTACCCTCGATGAATATCGTCAGCATATTGAAAAAGACGGAGCTTTGGAACGCCGGTTCCAAAAAATAATGGTTGACCCGACATCGGTTGAAGAAACCATTGAAATCCTGAACAACATCAAAAACAGATACGAAGATCACCATAATGTTACTTACACGCCCGACGCACTGGAAGCCTGTGTAAAACTTACGGCCAGGTATATTTCGGACAGGTACCTGCCCGACAAAGCGATCGACGCGCTGGACGAAGCAGGTTCGAGAGTCCATATTTCGAATATCAATGTGCCCGACAGTATCGTAAAACTGGAGGAAAAGATTGAAAAAATAAAAGAAGAAAAGATTACTGCTGTAAAAAGCCAGAATTTTGAGTTGGCAGCAAATTTCAGGGACAAGGAAAAAAACTTCCTTCAACTGCTCGAAAAAGAAAAAGAAGCCTGGGAAAAAGAATTAATCAGCCACCGCGAAACGGTTGATGAACAAAAAGTTGCCGAAGTTGTGGCCATGATGTCGGGCGTGCCGGTACAACGGATTGCACAGGCCGAAGGAAAACGGTTGATGAATATGGCTGCTGATTTAAAAGGCAAAGTAATTGGTCAGGACGAAGCCATCCAGAAAATTGTTAAGGCCATTCAGCGAAACCGCGCCGGGCTAAAAGATCCCAACCGGCCCATCGGGTCGTTTATATTCCTTGGCCCCACAGGTGTTGGTAAAACACAGTTGGCCAAAGTATTGGCAACGTACCTGTTCGACAGTATCGACTCGTTGATCAGGATTGATATGAGCGAGTACATGGAGAAATTTTCGGTTTCCAGGATTGTAGGGGCTCCTCCGGGATACGTAGGCTACGAAGAAGGCGGTCAGTTAACCGAAAAAGTACGCCGGAAACCGTATTCAGTTGTTCTCCTCGATGAAATTGAAAAAGCTCATCCGGATGTATTCCATCTGCTGTTACAGGTGCTTGACGAAGGGCGGTTAACCGACAGCCTGGGCAGAAGTATCGATTTCAGAAATACCATTATTATTATGACATCGAACATCGGCACACGGCAACTGAAAGATTTTGGCCAGGGCGTGGGTTTTACCACCAGCAAATCGGCCGAGCAGGACAACGAACATGCAAAATATGTCATTCAGAAAGCATTAAAAAAGGCATTTGCTCCTGAATTTCTGAACAGGATTGACGATGTGGTCATGTTTAATGCGTTGGATAAAAAGCATATCTTCAAAATTATCGATTTGGAGATACGAGACTTATACAAACGTGTAGAATCGCTGAACTACAAGTTGAAAATATCGGCAGCAGCCAAAGATTTTATTGCCGAAAAAGGTTTCGACCCGCAATTTGGCGCCCGGCCGTTAAAAAGGGCCATCCAGAAATACCTGGAAGATGAAATGGCCGAGATAATTATTAAAGCATCCATCACCGAAGGCGATACCATTTCGGTTGGATTCGACAAAAAAAATGAAAAACTGGTGATGCGCCTGCTAACCGGTAAAAAAGAATTAAGCAACTAAAAAAAAGCTGTCCGTCATTTTCGGACAGCTTTTTTTTGCTTCCATAAAGTCTTCTTCCGCCTCGTTAGGAAAGACTTCCGCCTCCATAGATAAGCTTTCCGCCTCGTTAG